>JBGVCT010000016.1:0-164571 GCA_045118975.1 Bacilli bacterium | reverse complement strand
AAAATGAAGTATATACAGTTACTCCTCCTACTAGAAGGAATGATATTACAATCAAAGAAGATTTAATCGAAGAAATTATTAGAATTTATGGATTTGATACATTTACTACTACTCTTCCATTAAATGATGATGTTAAAGGTTCGCTTACTCCATATCAATTAAGAAGAAAAGCATTAAGAGAATATTTAATTGATTTAGGAATAAATGATGTTATTAATTATTCACTTACTACTCAAAAAAGAGCAAATGAATTCAATTATTTAGTTAAAGAGGAAGCGGTTTCTATTCTTAATCCAATAACTGAAGATCATCAATATTTGAGAAAATCACTTACTCCAACATTACTTGAAACAATAAACTATAATCAATCAAGAAATATCAAAAATGTTGCTGTATTTGAAATAGCTAAAGTATATGCTCAAAATGAAGTAGAGGAAGAATTACTTTCTATTGCTATAACTACTTCATTTAAAGAAACTCGTTGGTTAAAAGATGGTAGCTTTGATTTCTATAGTATGAAAGGTATCTTAGAAGGTATCTTTAAAATAGTTGGTGTTGATACTAATAGAGTTGGATATAATGTAAATAAAGATTTATCTGCTCTTCATCCAGGCAGAAGTTGTGAAATCACTGTAGATAAAAGAGTAATTGGTTATATTGGTGAAGTTCATCCACTTACTAGAAAAGATTATGACATTAGCGATACTTATGTTCTAGAATTAAATTTAAAACAATTACTTGCAATTAAAGCTAGTAAAGTTAAGTTCTCTAAATTTTCTACATTCCCTAGTTCAAGTAGAGATATCTCATTACTAGTTAAAGACGAAGTTAAAGCAAATGATTTAATAAGAGTAATAAAGAAAAATGCTAAAGGATTAGTTACAAATGTTGAAATATTTGACTTGTATAAGGGTTCTCCTTTAAATAGTGATTCTAAATCAATTGCCATTTCATTAACATATCAAGCAATGGATAAAACATTAAATGATAATGATATAAATCCTGTTCATCAAGAAATAATAGCTAAACTTATTAAAGAGTTTGATGCATCAATTAGGTGATAACTATGAATAAAGATAACAAAGATTTAATTGTAGATGAAACTTTAGGGTTAAATACCCCTAATAAAGATGAACAAGTTATTAATGAAGAAGACTTTAGAGTAGTTAAACAATTAAAAGATCAAGAGGTTATTGGTGTAGACGATATACCTCTTGACCCAAAAAGCAATGAATTCATATCTCTTATAAAAGAAAACGTTAGCTTTTGTGTCAATGAATTAAAAGATGTTGATATAGCTATGAATAAAATTAGTTCACAAAAAAATAGTGAGTTATTCTTTAGAAAAAGTGAAAGTATTAAGATTCTATCTGAATATATGTCTAAGATGGCTGTAGTAAATCAAAAAACATTAGATTTATTAGTACTATTACTAGGAGCTAGTGGCAAGATGAGCGATGAATATGAAAACATCATGAATACTATTGATGAACTAAGCGAACTTAATAATGGCGAAGCAGAAGTATTAAAGTACTTATTAAAAGTTAAAAACATGGTTTATGAAATAAGAGATAATGATACTAGATTAAAAAAAGTACTTGAAGATAACGCTAAAACTCTAGAATTTATTGAAAATGCTGATAAAGAATTCAAACAAGAGATAAAAGAGAGTAAAAAAAGCAGAAAAACAATTGAAAGTAAATGTAATAAGTTACAAAGAAAATTAACCCTAAACAATATCTATATTGGGATTTGTTTATTAATTATAATAGGTCTTTGTATATTTGTTGGTATTAAGTTCTATGTTTAGTAATGCTATAAAAGAAATATCCAAGTTTACTAGACCGATATTATTTGTTTCTAGATTAAACTCTGATAAATTAATTCCAGGAAGTGCAACATTATTTTTTATAAATGAAGAAGGTTATGCACTAACTTGTAAGCATGTAGTGACTAGTATTATTAATGTTGCTAATGCCTCTAATAAAGCGATTTTTAAATTTAATGGATGTTATAATCATGTAAATGATATAAAAATCATTATGCATCCAACATATGATATAGCAATCATTAAATTTAATGGTGATACTCCTTTATATGAGGGACATGCATATTTTAAAAAAGATGATAATGTATCTCCTGGTAAATTTCTAGTAAGAAGTGGATTTGCTTTTCCTGAATTTAATAATTATAAAATAGATATTAAAACAGATAAATTATTATTTACTAATGAAGGCAATCAAAATACTCCTTTATTTTCAAATGAAGGAATGGTATCTAGACTAGTTGGTAATGAAAATATGGTTGTAGGTATTGAACTATCAACTCCGGGCATTAAAGGAACAAGTGGTGGTCCTTTATTTGATGAATTTGGTTTAATATATGGAGTTCAATCTTTATCTAAACAATATCATTTAGGATTTGACATAGTAGAGGAATCTACCCTAATAAATGGAGAATATAAGCATGTAAGTAATTATCCATTCATTGCTCTTGGAGAATGTGTTAGTGCAAATGTCATTAAATCATTCTTAAAAGAAAACAACATTAAATATTATGAAAAATAACTCCTGAAATTCAGGAGTTTTCATTTACTATTTCATACTTACTTTTATCAATGTTTTCTATTTTTTGTTTACCATAATCAAATTCTAATACCGTTTTTAAATATATACCATCTTCCTTATATTCACTACTTACATATTTTATTTTTCCATTATCTATCATATATACACTTATCCTTTGAGACATCTCACTCTCTTGAATAATCTCAATATTCATCTTATTAAATAGATCTTTTTCTATCTTACAAACAGCTTTATTTTCTTGGCACAATCCTAGTAAATTTCTTAAATGATTTGCGATATTTATATGAGTATCATTAAGGGATGGATTTATTGTGTTTATAGTTAAATACACTTTTAAAATATCCCCTATATTTTCTTCCGTTTTATAATGTTTCATATCATTTGTGTATACATGATAAGCATTATTATTACTTATAATATAGGTCTTAACTCCATCTATTTCGATATAATAATTATCATTCTCCTTTTTAAAAATATAGTTAGTTTCTTCTTCTTTGTTATAATTAATCCCTTTTATATACACATCATTGAAAGTTTCTTCTTCCCCGACAGTATTAACTTTATCTATCATATTATATGCATCTATATAACTCCCCTTACACCCCGAAAGACAAAATGTCATTATTAAAACAATTAATAGTTTCTTCATATATTCACCTAAGTAACTATATGCTATAAATAAAAAAAGAATCCTATTTTTTGGATTCTTATTTTCTTATTGGATATAAATAATGTTCTTTGCTATATTCAAGATTAATTATATCTTGAGATTTTGCAATATTGTAAACTAAATTAGCTTGCTTTTCAAATTGTAATACAGGATAAGCATTACCTCTAAATTTACTTAATATAGGTACTTCTACATCTTTTCTTATTTCATTTAGATATTCTTGTCCTTTTTTATTGATTCCTAATATTCTAATGTAAGTTATATCCTTACTTAATATCTCTTTTGCAAAGTCTTTTTTGGTATTTAATAAAATATGTACAATAGTTCTTTTAATCCTAGCAAAAGTATATCTTTTAGATACACATTTATTTATAAACTCTTCCATATTACTAGATTCAATTATTTGCTTTTTAAATAAGTTTTCAATACCCTCATTAACTAGATGAATAGAAGTTAACTCCTCGCTACTTGTAGTAAGTAACTTATATTTCAAAAATTCAAAATAATCATCAAGATAATGTTTATCCGCTTTATTTATATTTTCATAACAAGGAGTAAATGTAGTAATATCCCTATTTTCTTTTATCTCTTTTCTTAAAGCACTAGCACTAACACTATTTCCTTGGATAGAATCATTATTATAATTATTTTCTCTTTTATAAGTAAAAATCTCTATTGGATAATTATTACTTTTAATCTCTTTATAATAACCAAGGCCTAAAATATCATTAGGAGTTTCTGCTCTAAAAGAGTCCATTATTTCTAACGCTTTAGACATCGCACAAGGATAACTCATTCCCTCATCCATTAAATCAGATACTAAAAAATCTAAATGTGGTTGAACTATTTGAGTCTCACTATACTTATCTAAAAAGTCTTTTGTATCACCTGTTTCACTACCAAAGCAAATTGAATTCACCTTTAATTTATTTAAAATACTCAAAGAATACTTACAAAAGAAATCACTAGATTCAACACAATATATTGTAGGTAATTCCACAAGCAAATCCACGCCCATATCTAAAGCCATTTTTACTCTTTCTTCTTTAGAAACTATACTAGGTTCTCCTCTTTGCACAAAAAACGAAGACATAACCCCCACTACTACATCATCCTTAGTTAATTCCTTAGTTTTTTCTAAGTGATATTTATGTCCATTAGTAAATGGATTATATTCAACTACTATACCAACAGCCTTCATAATTACCTCCTTAATTCACTCTTAATCCTTTAGGATATAAATTCTTAATAATTCTACCATCATCCTTACCCCAGCCAACACTAATATCATTTATACAAACAAGTACATATCCTTTATTATTTTTTGTTTCTAGAGTCATTCCTTTTAAATAATCGTCTGCTTCATTGCTTAAATGATCATAACTAACATATCTTTTTACCTCTTCTTTTTTTAGTGACATGGCAAACGCATGATTAGGTTCAAATCTATCTTTCTTTATAGTACCTAAATGGACCCCATTTCTTATAACCCTAAGTCTATCCAAAGAAAAATAGTCTTCTTTCAAGTAATGTAAATCATCACCCATTTTGATAAAATATCCCTCTAATTTAATATTTAAATTTTCTTTTTCGAATTCTCTATATAAATTAATTTCTCTATTAGTAGCATACTTATTGCCTTTTTTTATTCTAGAGTCATGAATATCATTACACTTTATAAGACAAATAAAATGCCCTTCTCCTTCAAACTTAAATGGATATAATCTAATTGCTCCCTCTACACTTGAAGGATAGAAACTATCATCATTAAATATTTTCACAATACTAGCATTAGTATTATCCAACAAATAACTGATGACATCCTCATCTTCCTCTTTTGTAAAAGTACAAGTAGAATAAACCATTACTCCACCTTCTTTTAAACAATTATAAGCTTGCAATATTAATTTCTTATTGGTTTCTGATAAAGAAAGAGCCTTATTTAATGTCCAATCATCTTTTACTTCCTTGTTCTTTCTAAACATTCCCATACCACTACATGGAGCATCTAAAACTACCTTATCAAAAAAGCCATAAAATTTACTTTCTATATTGTCAATTTCCTCATTCAAAACATAAGCGTTTTTAGCTCCCATTCTTTCAATATTTTCACTTAATATCATCGCTCTTTTATTACTAATGTCATTACTAACTAATATACCTGTATTATTAAGTTTAGATAGTATTTGACTACTTTTACCACCAGGAGCAGCACATAAATCTAAAACTCTATCATTTTCATTTATCTCTAGTAAAAATGCTGGCATCATAGCACTTGGCTCTTGAATATAATAAGCTCCTGCACTAAATAAAGGATCCTTACCAGGTCTTATATTATTATCATAAATAAATGCCTCTTTTACAAAAGGATGTTTCTTTGTAAATGAAAAATATTCGCTAATTTTATCTTCACTAGCTTTTAGCAAATTAACCCTTAAACCATTTAAACCTTCCTTGTTATAGGCTTCTTCAAGTTGATTTAGTTCTTCATCATTTAAAATGGTTTTTAGATAGTCTAAATATTCCATTTACATCACCTTGAACTATTATAATCAATTTATTTAATAAATTAAAGACTAACTAAAGATATCAATAATTGAATTTTATATTATAATAAAATTGAGGTGTTGTTTATGACAATCGTTGAAATTATAAATAAAAAGAAAACAAAAAAAGAGTTAACAAAAAAAGAAATAGATTTCTTTGTTAAAGGTTATTGCGATGGATCAATAAAAGACTATCAAGCTAGTTCACTTCTTATGGCTATAAGACTAAATGGGATGAGTGAAAAAGAAACATTTAATTTAACTAAAGCCATCATAAATAGTGGTAAAATGTTTGATTTAAGTCAAATTGAAGGAATTAAAGTAGATAAACACTCAACTGGAGGAGTTGGAGATAAAACTTCTCTTGTTTTAGTGCCATTACTTGCCTCTCTTGGATTTAAAGTAGCAAAAATGTCTGGTAAGGGGTTAGGACACACTGGTGGTACAATTGATAAACTAGATTCTATTACAGGATTTCAAACTGAAGTAGAAGAAAAAGATTTTGTTAAGCAAGTAAATGAAGTTGGATGTGCAATTATCTCTCAAAGTAGTGAAATCGCTCTAGCAGATAAAAAATTATACGCTCTAAGAGATGTTACAGGAACTGTTGATTCACTTCCTTTAATAGCATCATCTATCATGTCTAAAAAGATTGCTCTTGGTAGCGATGTAATATGCCTTGATGTAAAAGTTGGTAATGGAGCATTCTTTAAAACAAAAAAAGAAGCACTAAAAGCCTCTAAATTAATGATTAAAATTGGTGAATCTTGTGGAGTTAAAGTTAGAGCTATCATCACTAGCATGGATGAACCACTAGGTTACAATATTGGTAACAAATTAGAAGTCCAAGAATCTATTGATACTCTTCTTGGCAAAGGCCCTAAAGATTTAGAAAACATATGTATTGAAATATGTAAAATATTTATAAAAGAAACTAATTTATATCCAGTTGATACTGACTTAGATAAATTAATAAAAGGAAAAATAGAGTCTGGTGAAGCATATCAAAAATTACTAGATATGGTAAACGCTCAACATGGTTCTTTACCAATCACCATTGATAATAACTTAACCATAACTGAAATACGTTCAAATAAAACTGGATATATTACAAAAATAGATACTCTTGATTTAGGTAATATGCTAGTAGAATTAGGTGGAGGAAGAAAATATAAAGAGCAACAAATCAACTATGATGTTGGCTTTTCAATTCACAAAAAGATCAATGATTACATCAATGAGGGCGATTTATTGTTTACAATATATAGCGATGGAAGTTTGAATGATACCACTATAAATGAATTTAAAAATTCTATTCACACCTCTACTAAGATGAATACTGACTACAAAGAAATCTATAAGATTTTATAAGGGAGAATAATAGTCATGAATAAAACAAATATATTTATACTTCATTCACTTAATGGAGATACCCTAGAAATATGGGGTAAAGATATCAAAGAAAAATTTGAGGCTAAGGGAATTTCTGTTACAATGCCTAATTTTCCAATAAGAGCAGAATCTAGATATGTAAAATTTAAAGAAATACTATTACCATATTTAGAAAATAATAGTTTAAATAACAATACCCTTGTTGTAGCGCATTCAATTGGCAACGCCTATTTTACTAGATTCGCTAAAGAAACAAATTTTATTCCTAAAGCATATATAGCAGTTGCTCCGGGTGCTGTTTATGAATATCCCTCTAATAGAAATGACTATATTGTAGAGGTTAAAAAACAATCATATGTAACTAGTGATGTATTTGAATATGTAAAAAACAATATTACTAATAAATACTGTTTTTACTCAGATGAAGATGATAATAATTTAGAAAAGTTTTCTAGATTCATAAATGATACTGGAGCAAAAGGAATATATCTTGAGAATTATAATCACTTTGATGGATATCATAATATAAAACAAATTCCTGAATTAGTAGATTTAATAAACGAATTAATAAAATAGAAAAAAACTCTAATACATTGTGTTAGAGTTTTTATATTTTCCAATCTTTTAAAATATCTTTACTAATATTTAAATTACCATTACCTCTTGCTAAATCATGATTTATTTTATTTCTACCATGATAATCACTACCTCCAGATATACACAAATTATTATTTTTTGCATACTCAACTAGAGTATCAGATTCCTTTTTAGAAAATGTTGTGTGATAACATTCAATACCATCTATATTATAATTAGAAGTTAATTCACTTAAAAACGAATGCATATCCTCTACAGCATATTGATATGGATGTGCTAAAAATGACTTACCTCCAGCTTTATGTATAATATCAATAATTTCCTTTAATGATGGTTTTAAATCGCTTGAATCCACGAAAAACTTACTTTTAGGATTAGTTATGCCCTTTCTGAAAAAGGCAGAAAAAGTAGTTAAATGTTCCTTTTTTAAAGAGATGATATTTTCCTCATATTTCATTAATTCATTAAATATCTCGCCATTAAAAAACTCTGTATTGAATTTTCTATCTTTAACTTTTGGCAAATTAAATGTGTATCCAAGAGACAATAGTTTATCTACTATTCTGTTATACATAGTATTAGAATAATAATTTATCCCATCAACTGAGTAATATTTTTCAAGATACTTATCAATTATTTTATAATCAATGCCATATCCTAAAACTTCTATTAATTGTGATTTATAACTAGTAGTAAATTCGCATCCATTTATAATATTTCCTTTAAATAAACTTCTTAGTTTCGGGTTATTTTCCATTTCTAAATATGCCTTTACACTATTGTGATCTGTAATACTAATTACTTCTATATTTAAATCATTAGCTTTTTTTAATATTTCTTTAACTTCATCTGTCCCATCAGAATATATAGTATGCATATGTAAATCTATCATATAAAGCAACCCTCCATATACTTGAAACCACATTTTAGCACAAATATTTTTTATTGTTACCATAACGTTCAAAATATTTATAAAATTATTAATAATCTTTTTTTAATACGCTATTAATCTTGTATAACTATATGATATACTATTTACGGTGATTAAGATGAGAGTAATAAAGAAAGCATGGAATGATGTTAAATTAGAACCAGCTCACGATGGAGCAGGAAGCAGAAAACTATTCATTGCTAATGATGAAGTAAAAAATATTCAAGGAATAACTCATGGTTGGCTTAAAGCTGGTGGTGTTTTTGAATGGCATAAACATGATGATTGTAATGAATTTATGTATGTTTTAAAAGGAAATGGTATTGTAAGAGATGAAGATGGTGAATATGAATTTCATGAAGGTGATTTCTTTGTATTTCCACTTGGTGAATATCATGAACAAAGAAATACTGGCGATATAACATTTGAAGCAGTATTTATCAGGACAAAATAAGAAGTTGAATTCATATTCAACTTCTTTTAATAAAAGATAAATATATTGAATTTGAAATATAGATGTTGTATAAAAGGAATGGGTGATAAAATGAGCAAGGAATACTTAAATAAAATTGTAACTGTCAAAATGGACAGGCCATTAGGATGCAAACATCCAAATCATGGATTTATATATCCTGTTAACTATGGATATATACCAGGAACTGTTTCTGGAGATGGAGAAGAACTTGATGCCTATGTTTTAGGTGAACACAAACCACTAGATGAATTCACAGGAAAAGTTATTGCAATTATTCATAGAACTAGTGACAATGATGACAAATTAGTTGTAATGAAAGATGGAAGAAATTATACAGACGAACAAATTAGAGCCCTAACAGAATTCCAAGAGCAATATTTTGAATCTATTATTATAAGAGAATAAGTTGAACATTAAGTTCAACTTTTTTATTTACTTCTTATCATTGTTTTTATTGTATCCTAGTGATAAAATCACTTTAAATGGAAGTGAAAAAAGATGAATCTTACAAATGAAAGTAAAACACTATTTATACCATTATTAGCAAAGGCTGAAATGAGTAAACAAGGTATACTTTTAAATGACAAAAAAGCTGAAGAAGTAATATCTAAAGTGGATTTTGATTTTAAATCATTGAAGCAATCTAAATGGCTATCGATGTTTTTAAGTTTAAGAGCATCTTTAATTGATGAATTAACAAACAAATATCTCTCATGTAACGATAATACTACTGTAATTCATTTGGGATGTGGTTTAGATTCTAGATGCTTAAGAGTTAAAGAGACATATTTTAAGTGGTATGATATTGATTTTGAAAATGTAATTGATATAAGAAAAAACTTTTATAAAGAATCAAATAACTATCTGATGATAGGAAGTTCAATAAGCGATTTGAATTGGATTAATAACATTGAAGTTAGTGAAAATATCTTAATAATTATGGAAGGACTAACAATGTATTTATCAAAAGATGAAATTCAAAACTTATTAAATGAGTTAAACAACAAGTTTAATAATTGTCATTTATTATTTGATGCATATACAAAAAAAGGCGTTAAAGCCTCTAAAATTAAAAATCCTGTAAATCAAGTTGGAGCTAAAATTCAATATGGCATAAATAATGAAACTGAATTCGCTCTATTAAATGAGAATTTATCACACGTTCATACTTATCCTATAAGAAAAAAAGATAATGAATTGAAGGGATTAACTAAGTTTATATTTAATAGATTATATTGTGGTAAAATATCTGAATCAATATACAAAATATATGAATTTAATTTAATTAGAAAATAAAAAAAGAGAGTTATCAAACTCTCTTTTGTTTTTATTAATTATTGAACTTGGCTTCCACATTCTGGACAGAACTTAGCAGTTGCCTTTAGTTTTGCCCCACATGTAGGACATACTTTTTCAGCAGCTTTTTGCTTAGCTCCACAAGAATCACAGAACTTAGCAGAAGCAGCGATTTCTGCTCCACATTCACCACAATATTTAACTTTCTTTTTAGGAGTCTCAGCTGCAACAGGAGCTACTACAGGAGCTGCTCCAGCAGACTTATTATCTGAAGATAAAGCATCTTTCATAACACTAGCCATAGCTACTCCAGCACCTAATCCAACTCCAGCACCAGCCATTCCACCAGTTTCACCTTGATTTTTAGCAGCATCTGCAATTGCAGTAGCAGTAGTATACTTAACATAAGTATCCATTGTATCTCCTAAAACACCCATAGATGATCTTGTGTCAATAGCTTTTTCAACTTGCTCTGGGAATGAAATATTTTCAATTACAAAGTTAGTAAGCTTTAATCCTAGACCAGTAAATTTCTCTTCAATAATTTCTTTAGTTGTTTCACTAAATTCAACTAAGTTACATGCCATATCTAAAGCACCAACTTTACTTTCTGCAATTGAATCAGAGAAGCTTTGTACTAACATACTCTTTAAATATTGCGCTACATCTTCAGTTCTAAATGTTGAGTTAGTTCCAAATAATTCATTTAAGAATACTTTTGGATTATCTACTTTAAATGCATAAGTACCAAATCCTCTAATACGGATAGTACCAAATTCTTTATCTCTCATAGCAATTGGATTGCTAGTTCCCCATTTTAAATTTGTAAATTGCTTAGTATTAATGAAATAAACTTCAGCCATAAATGGAGATTTGAATCCATAAGGCCAAGAGAATAATTGAGTTAAAATAGGTAAGTTAGAAGTTTCTAGCTTATACATACCTGGCTCAAATATATCAGCAATTTGACCTTTATTTACAAAAATAGCGATTTGTGATTCTCTAACTGTTAATTTAGAACCATACATAATTTGTCTACCATCCATAGGAAATCTATA
This sequence comes from Bacilli bacterium, assembly GCA_045118975.1. Classification (GTDB taxonomy): domain Bacteria; phylum Bacillota_I; class Bacilli_A; order RFN20; family DUOF01; genus RGIG6178. The sequence continues at coordinate 153,018 of JBGVCT010000016.1, read as the reverse complement.
AACGATAGTATTTGAAGTATTATCTAACCATTCAATTGTTTTTAATAAGTTTGTTTTAATAAATCCCATAATATCCTCCTAAATTATTTAATTATTATAGTATGACTAACTGAAGTAACTTTTTGTTTTTCAGTTAAAATAACTGTAGATCCATTAGTATATTCTTTTACATATCTACCAATTCTAACATTGAAAGTTTCGCTACCATCAGCACTCTCTAAAGTATACTCACCACAAGCGATTCTACCTTCACTACCTACTGTAATGCTATCACCTGGAGCTAAAACAACTTTCATAGGCTTAACTTCTTCTTTAGCCTCTGCTACTTGAGTTTCTTCTTTAGCTACACCATAGTTATCATTTAACTCTTTATTTCCTTTTCTAGCAGACTTAATTCCTCCAACAATAATTATAACTAGAATAATTACTGCAACAAGAACTATTCCACCAATTAAAATAGCCTCTATTGGCATAATATCACCTCATTAATATTATAATAGCAAACTTACCTATCTAACAAAATATTTTTTATCACTTATTACTCTATTTTTTTACTAATTTCACTATTTAATAAGGCTAATGCCTTACATACAGGAATATTATGTCTTTTACAATATTTATCAAGAGAGATATTATTTCCAAATATTTCTATTTTTGTATTATCAAAAATATAGTCTTTTGAATAAAAATACATATTATCCATATTTCTATTCCCTATTTCTTTTATAAAAGAATGATTATGATAACCTATAAACTTATTAGAAAACAAACCATCACCATAACCAATATCAGACATAACTACATACCCTTTTTTACCAATGTATAAATTATGATATGAGAATCTATCAAAACATTTAATTTTATAAATACTTTTACTATAGCAATATAAACTTGTAGTAACTTTCAATTCATTCATACACTCATCTAACTTCTTTAGTCCATACATACCTATTCCCACCCTAATAGAATTAGTAAAATTCTCCTTAAAATTAAGCGAAGAAATACTACTTGAAGCATGTAACATTAATGTAGAAACATCTATCCCCTTCAAGGCTTCCCTAAATTTTTTAAACTCCCTTTTTACTACCCCTACCTTATAACTTGAGTAATGAGTATATATTCCCTCTAATTTTAAATTACTATTATTAATTAGTGATATTGCTTCTTTAACCTCATTTACTAATATTCCTTTTCTTTTCATTGAAATATTAATTTTAAGATGCACTCTTAATTCAATATTTTCCTTTATTAATTCTTTTAAATGCTTCATAGAGATAATAGTGATTATCATTGAGTTATCTACTCTTTTATAATCATTTACTCTATCAAGTATCAAGATATCTTTATCGGTATATTTCCTTAACTTTTTAGCTTCCTTTATATTACTTACTGCATACATCTTAACCTTATTATTTATTATCTTGGCTATTTCCTTAACCCCATGTCCATAAGCATTATTTTTAACAACCGCAATAATATCCTTACCAGTGTTTTGAATATAATAATCAATATTATACTCCAAATTGCTTTTACTTATTGATAAATATTTATCCATATAATCACCCAAGTCATTATATGAAAAAAGAGTTAAAATTATTTTATTAACTCTAATAGTGCTTTCAAATATATCTTACTTCCAAGTAAATAATGATCAATTCTAATCTTTTCATTATCTTGATGCATTAAATCCAAATCATCTTCAAATAACATACCAAATGCCACTACATTTTTACTACTTTTAGCATATGTTCCTCCCCCAATTGTAAAGGCTTTGCTTTTAGTATCCATAAAATAATCATAACTCTCTAATAATGATTTAACTAATATAGAATCCTCACTCATATAAATAGGATCCTCATCCATTAAAACTTCACAATCATATCCTCTTTTTTCAATTTGTTCCTTAATTATTTTTGAATTAGTACTAACTGGGTATCTAATATCTAGCGTAATCTCTAAATTACCATTAACTAACTCAACTTTTCCAATATTCATTGTAAGTTCTTTAAGCTTTTCATCATATGAATTTATTCCTAATCCCTCACCTAAATAGGAAGAAAAATCATTATATAATCTAGCTATATCTTCATATTTATCTTTATATTCCTCTAAAAACTTAATAAAAGCACTCTCTCCTTTATTAGGAGTACTAGCATGAGCACCTTTCCCTAAGTATATTTTTTCTTCCTTGTTTACTACAACTTTAAGTTCATCCATTACAATATTTAGTGCTTTCCCACCACTAATGTAAGAAAAATCACTATTTATACTAGATGTAACTTTAACTCTTGTAATACCCTTTTCACCATTAATAAGAGGGAATGATGCATCTGGAGTAAACCCTAAAGATGGATACTCCTTATTTAAATGTCTATAGTAATATTCCAAACATTCGCTTCCACTTTCTTCATTACCACCCACAATGAATCTAATCTTTTTATTACATTCAATATTATTATCTTTTATAGCCTTCAAAGCATAATAAGCAGCAAGTAATGGACCCTTATCATCTTGAGTCCCTCTCCCATAGACATATCTATCATCATAATAATTTGAAAAAGGATCAAACTCCCAACGCGAAGATACATCCACAACATCACAATGTGCAAGTATATCTAATATTTCTCCTTTTCCATAGCTAACTTCAACACAATAATTATCATAATTTATAACTTCAAAACCATCCTTTTTAGCTAAATTATAAAAATAATCTAAGGCCTTAGAAACTCCCTTTCCAAAAGGATCTTTAGCACTTTTACTAGACTCATCATATATAGAGTTAATACTAACAAACTCAGAAAGACTATCCAACATTTCTTTTTTATATGAATCTATAACTAAACTTATTTCTTCTTTATTCATCAAAATCACCTGCCTATATTATAAAATAAAAAATAAGGCTTCCCTTATTTCTTATTAATATTTTTTATTGAAACTTCATCAAGCCTAGATACTGCTGCTTTATTAGTCTCATTTTTAATAATATATTTAAACCCACTCTTGAAATCTTCAAGTAATTTTAGATTTCTAATAGCATTTATATTATTAGTATTATCCTTTAATGATAGATCATTCACAATATACTCTAATGCATCGACATTATCAAATTCATTTGTAATAACCTTCTTGTATTTATTCACTCTATTTTCACTAGAAAAATTAAAATAATTATAAACCAAATTCATCAAATAAGCCTTTTGCTTAACATTAGCCTTATTAAATACATCACTAGAGAAACAAGAAAATACATTTCTTATTTGATATGAAGTTAAATCCTCATCTAAATAATAACAACATGTTTCAATTAATTTCTTATTTCTTTGATTATTAATAACTATAAGATTAGCTATGTCTTTCTTCAGAATTCTAGAATGATTAACTTCTATATTTAATCCCATATCATCAATTAACTCATATGCTACGTTATTAACTAATTTATCTAGCATTTCTTCATCATTATTTAAAATACTAAGTTTAATAAGTTTATATACACTCTCTTCGATTGACATATACACATCATCAATTCTTTTAAAATAGGCAATAATAACCTTCTTTAATATATCTATAAAAGTTTCTTCATAACTGCCATTTAAATTTTCAATGTAAACAGCATCATCATTAAATCCTAAATTTTCTCCAAATTTAAGCTTTAGATCTCCAATATAAAAATGTTCTATAATCAAATCAAAAACATCTCCAATGATGGATTTATTCCTCTTTTTATTTCCCATATTATTTAATTTAGTATAAATTGTCCCTGTTAATTGAAGTTCTTCTATTTGTTTTTCACTAAATGGTGACAAAGCTATTTGGTTCAATATATCCCTCATCTTTACCACCCCTATACCTATTTAAATTATAAACTAGCAATAACTTCTTTTCAATGATTATTTGGTATAGAAACAAAATAAAAAAGTGATTAAAAATTAATCACTTCATTTGTGGTCTTTTTGAAGTCGCGAATTCTAAACCTCTTGCTTGAGCAATTGCTTGCATCTCTTTAATTGCAGTATTTGCTATACTTCTATCAGCCTCATGTAAATGTATATGCTCTGTTGCTTCTATTGTATATGCTATAGCTTCTTTTAAAGCCTCATTACCTCTATTAATTTCTTCTACAGTAAGTGGATTATCTATACCACCAACATACTTTTTAAGCTCAGGATACTTATCTACTAAGTCTGGTCTACTATCTACATATGCATTAGCAAAGCTCTTCCCTTGACGATGAAATTTTTCTACTAATTCTAATACTCTATTGCTTCCAAAATCAACATTAGACATAGCTTTAATTCCTGCTTCATTACCGCCAAGTTCAATTGCTCTCATAACATTTAAAGTATCTTGAATATAAGTACCATAAAGATTTCTAGTAAGAGAATCCCATTTTATAGCTCTTCTCCATGCAGTGTGTTTTTTTGGCTCAATAAATGCTTGCCCTTGTTTTTCCCAAACAGGAGACCAAAGTTTTTTCAATAAATTTCTTTCAACCTTTTCCCAATACTTAATACTCTTTTTAATTTCTCTTTCTTGATATTTTAATTGCTTATAGTACTCTTCATCACTATACATCCATGACATAATAACCAACTCCCTATGTCTAAATTTTATAATTTAAATTACTCTAAGTCAAATTTTGTATTAGGTTATTAACATAAAAAAAAGTTCAAAGTTATTCCTTTGAACTTTCTTTCTTTTTAATTTCTCTTATGATTTCTTCGATATGTTCGCCTTTTTGATAACTATCATCTAAAACAAAGTTTAAATCAGGAGTTTTTCTAATAGTTAATCTTTTAGCTAATTCACTTCTTATAAGCCATTTAGCATTTTTTAAGTCTTCTAGCTTCTTTTCTCTATTTTTATCTAAGAAACTAACATATACTTTAGCCCATGAATTATCATCACTAACCTTAACTTTAGTAACAGTAACCATACCAACATTGATATGTCCTAATTCAAATTGAATTATCTCGCTTATATATCTTTGAATATCAACTGCTAATTTTTCTTGTTTAATCTTAGCCATTATCTTTTTACCTCTTCCATTACAAATCCTTCAATTGTATCTCCTTCTTTGATATCATTGAAGTTTTCAATAGTGATACCACATTCATATCCAGTAGATACTTCTTTTGCATCATTTTGGAATCTCTTTAATGATCCTAGTTTACCTTCATATACGATAACACTATTTCTAAGTAATCTAATACCACAATCTCTTTTAATAGAACCATTAGTTACATAACAACCAGCAATAGTTCCAACTTTACTAGCTTTATAAGTTTGTCTAACTTCAGCATTTCCAATAACAACTTCTTTATATACAGGTTTTAACATACCCTTCATCGCAGCTTCAATTTCTTCAACTAAAGCATAGATAATTCTATGTAATCTAAGTTCTACTTTTTCTTCTTCAGCCTTTTGTCTAACTGTTGCATCAGGTCTAACATTAAAACCATACACAATAGCTTTAGATGCACTAGCAAGTAATACATCACTTTCAGTAATAGCACCAGCTTGTGCTCTTATAACATTAATTTTAACTTCATCATTATTTAACTTCATAAGTGAAGCCTTAACTGCCTCTGCACTACCATCACTATCTGCTTTAATAATGATATTAAGAGTTTGTACATCACCCATCTTTATTTGATTATATAAATCATCTAAAGATACACTAGTATTTCCTCTTCTATCATTTAATGTCTTTTCAGTTAATCTCTTATTTGCTATATCTCTTGCCTTTTTCTCATCTTCAAAAGCCATAAACTTGTCTCCAGCACTAGGTACATCACTTAAACCAATAATTTCAACTGGTGTACTAGGTGTAGCCTCTTTTACAACCTTACCCATATCGCTTCTCATCTGTCTAATCTTACCATACATAGTACCAGCAACAACGCAATCCCCATGTCTTAAAGTACCATTTTCTACAAGTAAAGTAGCAACTACTCCTCTACCCTTTTCAAGTTTAGACTCGATAATAGTACCTAGAGCATATCTATTAGGATTAGCCTTATAATCTTCAAGTTCTGCAATAATTAATAGTGATTCAAGAAGTTCATCAATACCTTGTCCAATCTTAGCACTAACTTTACAGAAGATATTTTCTCCTCCCCATTCTTCACTAATAATTTCACAATCACTTAATTCAGCATATAATCTATCAAGATTAATATCAGGCTTATCCATTTTATTGACTGCAACCACAATTGGAACTCCTGCAGCTTTAGCATGGTCAATAGCTTCTCTAGTTTGAGGCATAACACCATCATCTGCAGCAACAACTAATATAACAATATCAGTAACTTGTGCTCCTCTAGCTCTCATAGCAGCAAAAGCTTCATGTCCTGGAGTATCTAGGAAAGTAATTTTCTTTCCTTGTACTTCAACTTGATAAGCACCAATACTTTGAGTAATACCACCAACTTCTCCCTCTACTACTCTACTTTTTCTAATAGCATCAAGAAGTGTAGTCTTACCATGGTCAACGTGTCCCATAATAGTAACTATTGGAGGTCTAGAAACTAAATCTTTTTCTTCATCTACTATTTCTAACTCTTCAAAGTTTTCTTCACTAACAACTTTTTCAATTTTCATATCATATCCAAAGTTCATACACACAAGCTCTGCCATAGGTGCATCTAAAACAGAGTTTATATTAACCATCTTACCTTCTAAAAATAAAAACTTTATAACTTCAGTTGGGCTAACTGATAATTCCTTAGCAAGATCAGAAATACTCTTACTTCCCCTAAAAATAATCACGTGATTCTCTTTATCTACCACGGGTTTATTTGTTTGTTTAACAATATTAGAAGTTCTTTTTGTAAAATTATTATTTCCTTTATTGTTCTTTGCCATCTACATCGCCCTCTCTTTCTATATTTTCTTTTAATTTTTTCGCTAAATTACTATCTTTAATACCAATTGCACTAACAGGATCAACTCTTGCAATTACCTTGCATATTTCAAGTTGAGTATAAGCAATTATATATTCACATTTATAAAAGTTACATTTATCTATAATTTTCTTTTTTGAGTTATCGCTAGTGTCGCTACATATAACAACTAAACTAACAACACGCTTTTGGATATCTTTTATCAATGTCTCTCCATAACTAATCTTATTAGCACATTTGCACATACCTATAGTATTTAGACCTTTATTCATTGATGTATTTATTTAACTCCTCATAAATACTTTCATCAATACTACATTCAAATACTCTCTCAAAGCACTTTTTCTTTTTTGCAATTTCTAGTGCTTCGTTTGACTTCTTTATGTATGCGCCTCTACCATTTGCTTTCCCTGTCAAATCAACAAAAATCTTTCCTTCATTGTTTTTAACAACTCTTAACAAATCTTTCTTAGCTAATCTTTCATTAGTAGCAAGACACTTTCTAAGTGGTTCTTTTCTCATCGAAAATTAGTCCTCATCATAGTACTTATCGAAGTCATCGTAATCTACGTTGTCATAGTAATCATCTACTTCTTCGTAATCATCATCTAGACTCTCAAGTTCTTCATCAGTATAAACAGGCATATAGTTTCTAGCTTGTTCATTTTGCTTTTTAATATCTTGTAACTCTTGTGAATTAATTGTAGTTCTCTTAACATCTTTATCTTCTTTTTTAGGTTTAGAGAATGGTTTCTTTTCTTCTTTTTTAGGTTTAGAAGTTGCACTAACTTCAACCTTTCTAGGTTCACTCTTAGTAACCTTAACAGCAGGTTTAGCTTCAACCTTAACTTCTTCTACTACTGGAGTAGCTTCAATAACAGGAGCAACTTCTTCTACTATTGTTTCTTCAACAACTGGAGCAACTTCTTCTTCAACAACTGGAGTATCAACTACATTAGCTTGTTTCAATTCATATTCATAGCTTGCCTTAGCTGCTTGAACAGTTGTATATTCAATACCTTCACTTACTGCATCTGTTAATGACTTAATATCAATTTTAATACCTGTAAGTTTAACAGCAAGTCTAGCATTAATACCCTTTTTACCAATAGCAAGAGAGAAATCATCATCCTCAACAACTGCTATTGCGCTTTTAGCATCAATTAAATTAACACCAATTACATTAGCAGGCTTTAAAGCCTCAGAAATATAAAGGATTGGATCTTTATAATAATTAATTACATCAATCTTTTCTCCTAGTAATTGGTTAGAAATTTGTTGAATTCTAGCACCACTTTTACCAATACAAGAACCAGTAGCATCTACATTACTATTTCTTGAGAACACACTAACTTTAGCTCTATCTCCAGCTTCTCTAGCAATGTCTTTAATTTCTACAGTACCATCATATATTTCACTGATTTCACTTTCAAATAATCTCTTTAAGAAACCAGGATCAGTTCTACTTACAACAACAGCTGCACCTGTAGCACTCTTGTCAACATCTACAACATATACTCTAACTGTTTGTCCAACCTTAAAGTTTTCTTTTTCTCCAGGAAGAACATTATTAGCTTTCATAATAGCGTTTGTCTTACCAATATTAACAAGGATGAATGTAGGCTCAATTCTTTCAATTACACCAGCAATAATATCTCCTTTTTTATCAATATATGCATCATAAACTGTTTGCTTTTCATATTCTCTAATCTTTTGAGTTAATACTTGTTTAGCTTGTAATGCTGCTAGTCTAGTCAAAGTATCTGGATCAACTGGAGTTAATACTTCATCACCAATATTATAATTTGGATCTATTTCTCTAGCATCTTCAAGTTCGATTTCAAACAAATCATCAGTTACTTCCTCTACTACTTCCTTAACTTCATACATTTCAATAGTACCCTTAACTGGATTGATTTCTACTCTACATTTAGCATCTGGATCAGTAATTTTTAAATATGCTTTTGTCATTGCTTCTTTTAAAGCCTCAATAACAACCTCTTTACTAATTCCCTTTTCTTGCTCGAATGCATCTAATGCATTCAATAATTCTCTAGCATTCATTTTCTTTTGTTTCCCCCTAATTAAAACTTAAATGTCAAATTTGCCTTCTCAATAATATTAAATGGTATAGTTACGATCTTCATTCTACCCTTTAAATTAATCTTTAGTTCGATAGAATCTTCATTAACCTTAACTAAATCGCCCACTAACTCATCATAGTCTAATACACGTTCACTAACATCAACCAATATATACATATTGATAGCCTTAGCAAAATCTTCTTTAGTAACAAGTTCTCTCTCTCCTGCACTAGCTACTTCAAGAAAATATTCATCTTGAATAGGATCTAGTTCATCTAGAAGTGGAGATATAGCTTCACTTGCTTTAACACATGTATCTAGATCTAAGCTATAGTCTTCTTTTTCAAGAAAAATCCTCAAATAATTTTTCCCGTTTTCTTTTTCGTAAACAACTTTATAAATGTTTACATTTAACTCTTTAGCAATCGGTTCAATTGCACTCTTAATCTTCTCTATATCCATTAATTCACCCCATTTAAAGAAGAAAGAGAGGGATCCCCTCTCTTAACGCCTATATAATAACATTATTTTTTCTTACTTGCAACTTTTTTTGCATCATTACTATAAATAGATATAATTTCTTCTCTTGCTTTTAATAATTCTTCAGGTTCAATATCTAATTCTCTAGCAATATTATTTAATCCTTCTCCATTAACAACAGATAAAGCTATATTAAAGAACTTCCTTATGTCATTAGAATCACTAAGACAATATCTACTAATATTAAATTGGAAACTAGATAAAGTTCTAGAATATTTTTCTAAAGTTGGATAATAGTGAGTAATTAGTCTTGCATGTTCAGAGAAAGCAATTGAATCAGCCTCATTATCCCTTTTCTCTGTTGGAATTCTATAATCATACATAAAATCAGCTGTTCCAGCACTTAAAATAAGAGCACAACTAACAATATCTTTTAGACTATAGTTTTCATTTACCTCAGGAATTCTATCATATAAGTATGCACACATATGTGTTAGAGCATATGCATCTTTTATTGCTCTTCCTTCATACCTTTGTGTCAAAAGACCTCTTTTTAAGGAATCTTGAATATCTCTAACAATAAGTTTAGAAAACTTTTCATTGCCCTCAACGATTGGTAAATTAATCGAAGGAGCATATTTCTTTCTTATTGCCACAATAGATTCATAAACAAGTGAATTATTTGAACTTCTATCTTTATTAATTTCTCTCATTAAAAATGCTTCAACTTTTTCTAATTCACTAGGATCATTTAAATTTTTAAGAGTCTTTGAAACAAGTGTTTTTAAATCATCAATATTCCCCGTACCGCTAAAATGAGCAATAGCAAACAATCTAGTTGCAACATCTATAAATTCATCTGCACTCTTTCCTGTAAACGATTTAACTTTTTGCATATATTCTTCTTTATACTTTTTCCATTCTTCTTTTCTATCATAGAACACTATTGGTATACCTAAATCTTTACTAGCCTTAACAGCTCTTGCAACATTTGTTGGCTCATCATTATCTAAAAAGACATATGAAGGATATATATTAGCTAAATGATTAGGACTATTTTTATCTCTTATCCTTCTTTCAAGAATTAATTCATTATAACTATCTTTTGTATAATTAGGTAACTCACTTGGAGGAACAAATGCAGAAGTATAATCTGCATGAACCCCATATCTAGAAGAATCAGAATAGATATCTACTCCAGCAGCCTCTTGAATAGCATCAGGGCCAAAATCACTATACCCAAGTACAACATGTCCAGTTACTCTAGCAGGATTAGATCTAGAATATAAACTAGTACTCAAAGCATGAATTTCATAGTTCTTATCACTCAATATTGATTTCTTATAATCATCATCAATAACATTAAATGAAGTAACAAACCCCAAAACAGAAATAAGTCCTAAAAATTCTCCAGTAACTCTAACTACAGGAACAATTTCACCCTCATGATACATATCATCATTAACTACTAAATCTTTTTGAGAGAATACTTTATCATCTAATTCTGAAGAGAACATTCTTTTAAGTTCTTCTACATACTTATTTGACTTATCAAAAGAAAATCTATTAGTCATATATTTTCTATATAGCTCTTCCTTATTTTTACCAAATATAATATCTTCAAACTCTTTAAATTCTCTCTTTAACTCCTCATTATCACATGACTCAATATATGTACCAAATTGTCTATATAAGTCAGTAATTTTTTGAAGTTTAAATCCATATCTATTCATACACAAAGCATCTTTGAAATCTTCCATACTACCATATGGATTTTTCACCTCTGCATCTAAATCTTCCATAATCTTATATTCATATTGCTCCAAACTTGTTAGTTGCATTGAATAATTATTTAATAAAAAATGCGTAAGCATTGCAACATCCACATTTTCTGGAAGATCATATACAAACTCAGGCAAATGTCTTCCCTCAAATATAGAAAGTAGTGAAGACACATTAGCATTTGGATATCTTTCATTTAAATAATTAGCACATTTAACAAATGCTTTTCCATGTCTACTAACTCCAATAGAAGCTAATTTATTTCTCTTATCACTCTTGATTAGACCAAAAAGCAAATCTTCATCTAATTCCATGACAGTATCATTAAGTACTCTAAAATTAAAATATTCAAAGAAAGTTGGATCTTGATCAACAAAATATCCAATCATATTAATAGCTTTTTCTTTATCTGTAACAGCTAATTGACTATCATAGTAGCCTTTTTTTGCTAAAAGCGGAAATACATGAGACACCTTTTTCTTATCCATGTATTTAAAATTAAACATTCTTCCCCTTTGAGAATACCTTTGCTTAATAAGAGGAATCTTCATTACTTCTGTTACGAATTTTTTTGACTCTTTAGTTTCTAAATTTGTACTAACTCGATTAACTAATTCTTCAATTTGTTTAAATGAAAGCGCATTAACAAATGATGGAATTCTAAGTAAAGATAAAACCTCTCTATACATTGTAGTTTCATCTAATTCATATGCATTTAATAAATCAGAAAGAATATTATTATCAAGCTTCCCTACATTTTCCGAAGACAAAACATAATATATAGCATATGGTGCTAAATATTGATGATTCCTTAAAATTGCTAAAGCATAGTTATTATCCACCATTTCTTCCATTGTGCTATGCCTATATAATAAATCATTAAAATTTTCATTATACAAATATGTACGTTTCGCAGCGTTATTTAATATTGATATAAAAATATCTTTTTCAGCATACATTTCTAAATATTCTGAAACATTAGTCTCATTTAATAAATCTATCTTATATTCACTATCATTATCTCCAAGATCTAAATATTTAAATAGATCCATTATGTCATAACTATCAAGTATCTTATAAGTTTCAGGGTCATCTAAAACATCATGAAGATAGTCAAGCGCTGCATCTTCACCCTCGGTTTCTAAAAGTTTATTAACTTGGTCAACAACATCATAATAACTTTTCATAACCCATTCTCCAATCCCTTATAATATTATTATATTATAGCCTTTATTGGCTTTCAACCTTTCTCCACACAAAAAAAGGGCTATTAAATAGCCCAATTTCCATCCTTAAATACTTGAATTTTCTTTCCATCCTTACAAGTACCAATAATATTTGTATCCTTATCACCAATCATAAAGTCAACATGATTTAAAGAATCATTAATACCTAACTTTTTAAAATCAGCAAGAGTCATATTCTCAAATCCTTTAATATTACAAGTATATGCCTTACCTAATGCCAAATGGCAAGAAGCATTCTCATCATATAAAGTGTTATAGAATAGTACATTGCTATTAGATATTGGAGAATTGTATGGAACTAGTGCAACTTCACCTAAATATGCACTTCCCTCATCCATACTAATCATCTTCTTTAATAATTCTTCGCCCTCTTTTGCATGAACTTCTACAGCCTTACCATTTTCAAATCTAATATTGAAATCAGTTATTAACTCTCCATTATAAGATAATGGCTTAGTAGAATAAACAATACCATTTACTCCATATTTACTAGGCATACCAAAACATTCCTCACTTGGCATATTAGGATTATAAGTAATATTTTGTAAACTAGTTTCACTACCTGCAGCAAATTGTTGATTTTCTTGAAGTTCTACAACCAAATCAGTACCATTCTTACTTGTAAAATGTAATGATTTAAAATCATAATCATTTAATTTACTACATTTTTCTTTTAAATACTTATTATGCTTTTCCCATTCCTTAATAGGATCATCTGTTACTCTTGTAACATATAAAATAGTATCCCATAATTTATTATATGCTTCATTAGCACTCAATTCAGGAAATACTTTTTTAGCCCACACTTTTCCTGGTGCTCCAACAATAGTCCATTGATATTTATTATCCATCTCATCAATATACTTTTTATACTTAGGGAAATTAGCTACTCTTGCGCTAGTTATTTTACCTTGATCTAATCCCTTTAAAACATCTGGGTCACTACTCTCTACAAAAATTCTACAAGGTAATCTTTTAGCCATATCTTTATACTTTTCAATCTTCCAACTTTGTAAATCTTTCATAGTCTCTAAAGATTGCTTTTTATTTTGTAACCTATCAATATCATCATCATACCATTCTATTTGAACTCTTTTAGCACCTGCCTTATAGCACTCTTGAGTTATGTAATAAGCAAAATCTTTATGCTCCAAAGCAATAGTCAAAATTACTTCTTGCCCCTTTTGAACATTAACACCTGTTTTAACAACTAACTCTGCATATTTTTTTAGTATTGATTTTTTCATTTTTCTTCCTCCCTTTTAATTAAATAACTATTATTATTTTATAACAAAAAATAAGCATCCCATAATATTAGGCTGCTTATTTTAATTTTATTCTTTACCCATTCTTAAATTTTCTATCATATTAGTAAAATAATTAGGTAATTCTGATTCAAATGTCATTGTTTCTTTAGTTCTAGGATGAACAAAAGTTAATTTTTTAGCATGCAAATATTGTCCATTACCATTCAATGTTTGCTTAGGTCCATACAAAGGATCACACGCTATTGGATGCTTAATATAATTCATATGCACTCTTATTTGATGAGTTCTACCAGTCTCTAGTTTACAATACACTAATGAGTAATTCCTATATCTTTCTAGAACCTCAAAATGAGTAACAGCGCTTTTACCATCTTTAATAACCGCCATCTTCACTCTGTTATTTAAATCTCTCCCTATAGGAGCATTTATATTCCCTTTATTTTCTAAAATAACACCATGAACAATAGCAATATATTCTCTATTCATAGTCTTATCTTTTAATTGATTAGATAACTCTACATGTGCTAAATCATTTTTAGCGACAACAAGTAGTCCTGATGTATCCTTATCAATACGATGTACAATACCAGGACGTTTAACCCCATTAATCGTAGATAAGTCTTTACAATGATATAAAAGAGCGTTAACTAAAGTATTTTCATATACTCCACTTGCAGGATGAACAACCATTCCTTGTTCCTTGTTAATAACAATTACATCCTCATCTTCATATACAACATTAATAGGTAGATTTTGAGGCAAAATATCTAACTCTTTTGCCTCAGTCTCTAACATATCTATTTCATCATTTTCATTAACCTTATATGAAGCTCTCTCTTTTTTACCATTCACTAAAACTTTTTCTTCTTCAATAAGAGTTTGGATGAATACTCTTGATAAATCAGGAAAGCGATTAGATAAATATTTATCTAACCTAATACCTTTACTCTCCTTCTCTACTAATATTTTCTCCATTTTCTTCATCCTTTACTTTTAATTTTTTCTCTTTATTGTCTTCTAGAATCAAACACACCCCTAGAAGTATAGCACTAACAACAATACAAATATCTGCTACATTAAACACTGGGAAATCATACCCAAATATTTTGAAATCAAAGAAATCAACCACACCAACATTTACAAGTCTATCTATTAAGTTACCAATTAATCCCCCGCTAAATACAGAGGCACTAATAATATAAAATAAATCTTTTGACTTAATAAGAGTGTAAATCATAAACCCTAAAGCCACAAAACTAATTGCTACAAGTAACCAAGTAGAATCACTTAAAATACTCCATGCCCCACCAGTGTTATAACATAAAGTGAAGTAAAAGAAATTTTTAATAACTTCTACACTTTCATACTTTTCTAAATTAGTTTCAGCAATAAACTTAGTTAATTGGTCTAATAAAACACAGATAACTACAATACTAGCAATAATGCTGTATTTTATTATATATTTCTTCTTATTCATTTACTTTATCCTTATAGAAATCCCAAGCAGCAGCACATCTAGGACATAAATTATCTTTCATTTCAGCTTCATCAAATTTATTCCAACATCTCTCACATCTACAACCTGTATGAGTTTCTACTTTAACTTTACTTACTTCCAACTTATCATCCTCTAAGTTAGCTTCTTTAACGCTACTTACAATAAATAATCTAGTTTGTTCTAAATTAGATAATTTATCAAACGTCTTTTTAACATTTTCATCTACTACTTCTAAAGTAAGAGCAACTTCTTGGCTAGACTTAATTACCCCAGCACCTCTTTGTACTTCAATTGCCTTCAATACGTCACTTCTTAAAGTTAATAAGTTTTTGTATTCAGCTAATAATTCAGTATCAACTTCTCTTCTAGTTGGCATATCTAATAATACACTTGAGAAAGCATCTCCACCCATTGCCTCATATAACTCATCCATTGTATGAGGGATGATTGGAGTCAACAATCTAACTACTGTATCAAGAACTCTATATAATACATTTTGAACTTGTTTTCTTCTTAGAGATTCATATGTTTCACAATATAAAATATCTTTACTTAAATCTAAATAGAAACTACTTAAATCAATAGTCATAAAGTTAAGCATTTCACTAACTGCTCCAGCAAAATCATATGCATCAAAGCAATCTAAATATTTGTTAGTAACATCTTGTAACTTCTCTAAGATACAAAGATCTACAAATTCATAACTATCAACTGTATCCTTATTTACATCAAACTTAGAGAATTCTCCATTTGATAAGTTACCAACTAAGAATCTACAAGTATTTCTAATCTTTCTATATGTTTCACTAACTTGTTTTAAGATTTCATCACCAATTTTACAATCAGCTTGATAGTCAATACTAGCTACCCATAATCTTAAAATATCAGCACCTTGAACATTAACAATCTTATTAGGGTCTACTCCATTACCTAAAGATTTAGACATCTTCATTCCCTTACTATCTACGATAAATCCATGAGACACTAAATTCTTATATGGAGACACACCATGTTTAGCAACACCTAAGATTAATGAAGAGTTAAACCAACCTCTATATTGGTCACTACCCTCTAAATATAAATCAGAAGGATAACCTTGTTCTCTTTCAACTAATACACCTGTATGAGATGAACCTGAATCAAACCATACATCTAGAGTATCTTTTTCTTTTACAAAAGCACCATTTGGGCTTGCTGGGTTTTTATATCCAGCAGGCAATAAATCTTTAACATCTAATTCATACCAACAAGTAGAACCTTTTTCTCTAAATAATTTTGAAATATGATCAAATACTTCTTTTTCTAGTATTGGTGAACCATCTTCATTATAGATAACAGGAATTGGAAGACCCCATAATCTTTGTCTAGAAATACACCAATCTCCTCTATCTTTTATCATATTAGTCATTCTAAGTTCGCCCCAAGGATTATGCCATTTAACATTTTTGATTTCTCTTAATAATTCTGGTCTAATCTTATCAATTGAAGCAAACCATTGAGGAGTAGATCTAAAGATAATTGGTTTCTTTGTTCTCCAGTCATGTGGATATGAGTGAGTAAATTTAGTAGCTTTTAATAATACTCCAAGTTCATCTAACATAGAAATTACTTTTTCATTAGCATCACTATAGAATAATCCTTCTAAATCGCTACCTGCTTCAGCAGTCATACAACCTCTATCATCAACTGGTGAAAGAACTCCTAATCCATATTTTTGACCAACAAAATAGTCATCAGCACCTAGACCTGGAGCAGTATGTACACATCCTGTACCAGCATCGCTAGTTACATGATCTCCTAAAATAACTACACTTTCTCTATCAAATAGAGGGTGCTTAGTTTTAACTCCTTCAAGTTCTCTTCCCTTGAATGTCTTAACTAATTTTACATTTTCAAGTTCGAATGCCTTTGTTAACTCTTCTTCTAAACAAGTTAAAAATACCAATTTACCCTTGTTAGTATCAAATAAACCATATTCTAGAGTCTCATTTAAACAAATAGCAAGGTTTGCTGGAATTGTCCAAGGAGTAGTAGTCCAAATTACAAAATAAGTATCTGTATCTAGAACACCATTTCCATCGCATACAGCAAACTTAACATAAATAGATGTATCTTCCTTATCATAGTATTCAACTTCGGCTTCAGCTAAAGCACTTTCACTAGATGGAGACCAATAAACAGGTTTTAATCCTCTATAAATTAATCCATTTAATGCTAAAGTAGCAAACATATCAACTTCATTTGCCTCAAAAGCATGTTCTAAAGTTAAATATGGTGCATCGTAATCTGCCATTAATCCAAGTGTCTTTTGTTGTTCCATTTGTCTTAATACTTGCTTATGAGCATACTCTTCACATTTATTTCTGAATTCTACTACAGGAGTAGTCTTTCTGTTAACTCCATTTTTAATTACTGCATTCTCGATTGGTAAACCATGAGTGTCCCAACCAGGAGTAAAAGGAGTATAGTAACCTGACATAGATTTATATCTAATTACAAAATCCTTTAATACCTTATTTAAAGCATGACCAATATGCATATCCCCATTAGCATATGGTGGCCCATCATGTAAAATGAATGGTGTTTTTCCCATATTTCTTTCATTCATCTTGTGATATAATTTTTCGTTTTCCCATTTTTGTCTAAGTCCTGGTTCCTTATTTGGTAAATTACCTCTCATTTCAAAACTAGTCTTAGGCATTAATAATGTTTGCTTAACTTCCATTTTAATTTCCCCCTTCTTAAAATAAAAAAACGTTCCTAAAAATAGGAACGTGAAATTACGCGGTACCATCCTAATTCATAGATAAATGTATATCTATGCACTTAATTGCTTTAACGCAGCTAACGTATTTATTTACTACTATTTCAATAAATATCTCCAGAGTGATAAGAATAATAACTATATAAGTACTATTTCACCAATATTAGTACCTCTCTAATATCATCATTACAATTCTCTTGTCTCTATCAACGATTTCCATGCTATTATTGCACATTTGAAAAATTAAAACAATATAAATTTACCTCCCATTTAATTATTTAATGAAATTTGTTCATTTAATATGTATATATTATATAAATAGATAAACTAACATTTATTTTTATATTATTTGCATTCTAGTTAATTAAAGTATACAATTTCTTTTAGGGAGACGATATAAATGAAAAAATTATTACAACACAATATACTATGTATTATATTAGGTTCGCTATCTATTTTACTAGCCATCCTATTTGCACCATTTTGGAAAAACATTTGGGAAAACTGTCCTTGGGGTGATTGGGGAGACAAAATAATTGGAATATTAATTGCTTCGCTAATAGTTGCCTATCTTGCATTATACTTATTCAAAAAAATAAAAAGAGCAAGTAAGCAAGTAATTAAAGTATTAACTATTGTAGAATTTGCATTACTTTCATTAATTGCACTAGGATGTATCTTTGAACAAGTTAATATAATAAATGTTCAAGAAGCAAGCCAAATATTTGCTCTTGCACTATGGACTAGAGGTACAGTTGAATTATTTAGAGCATACTATTATAGATCTGATACAAAAGAAGTATATCCAGTATGGTATTTAGCAATTTCTATATTATTAGTTACTCTAGGTGCAGCTTTCTTTGCTAGACCAATAATCAAGAATATAGTAATACTTTGGATCTTTGTAATTGTACTTGCCGCTTTTGGTGGATTATTACTTGTACTTGGCATTAATAATCTAAAAAAGAAAAAAGCAGTAACCACAAAATAAAATACAATGAAACAAAAATAAAAAGAGATAATTTGCATTATCTCTTTTTTATTTATTTAATCTAAAGATTAATCTTCGATTTCTTCTTCCTCTTCCTTCTTTTTACTAGTTGTTTTAGTTTCAACTATAGCAACTACCTTATAAGAGTTATTTTCAACTCTATTAGTAGATTGAGTATTTTCAACCTTAACTTCACTAGTTTGAGAAGTAATACTATCAGCTAATTCTTGAGTTTTAACTTCTTGAACACTTGTAGTAGTCTTAGTCTCTTCAGCCTTTGGCTCTACTACAACTGTCTTACTTACTCTAGTTACTCTACCACTAGCATCTTTAGCTATTGTCTTAATTTCATATGTACCAGTTCTATTTGTATTAACTTCTTTTACTAACACACCATCTAAAGTAATTTGTGTTTGTACATCGAATGCTTCAGTTGAAGTAAATGACACTCCTAAGTTACCAATTTCATCACCTTGAGTAAATGTTGTTGCTCCAGTTGCTGTATCACCAACAACTTGAGGGCTATTGATAACAATAATTAAATCCATTAATTCATTCTTACTAGAGTTAGTTCCTGCAAGACCAACCAATACCTTTTCAAATACATATGATTTATCAAACACATATGTTGTAGAGTCTTGCACTGATACTATTCTATAACCTGTATGACTAATTGCATTATTAATTTGTGCTAGTGAATAAGAATTTGCTGTTTGTGCAGAATCAAATGTTACTATTAACATTCTATCTATCGCAAATACTTTAAGACCAACAATTGAAGGATTTGAAGTGATACCTGTGTTGATATCATCTTCTTCTAAAGATGTACTATTATCATCTTGCTTATCCACAGGAACATTAACAGTAAATCTATAAATTACTTGATCATCACTGACTTTAAGTGACGCATTAGAAGCATTTGAAAGCAAATTACCAGCAGCATCTTTTGTATATAAATCAGCGCTTGCTGAATCAGATGTATCAATAGCATATACATATACATAATAACTACCGCCAGATAGATTCATTGATTGCTTTGTTCCATAATTCGCAGCATCAAGAGTAAGCCATGGAATACTTGAAACTGTTTTTTCTGTCAATAAATTAGGATTAGTTGACATGTAGTATTTATAGTGTGATCCTAAATATTGTCTATTAACTGAAGTAAATTCATCAGATATAGCAGGGTAAGCAGTTTTAGTCACAGTATTGAGATATAAACTCATTTTAGGAGACACATAATCAAATTTAATATTAACTGTTCTATATGATTTTCTACCATAAATATTAACTGCCATCATTTGCGCGATTGCCTCAGATCCATGTGGATGAGCAGCATACCACTCATCTACGGTTGTGCCAGCACAAGACATACTATTTTGGATAGTTAGAGGCACTCCTAAAATAGTACCATTACATATAAATGCATCTTCTTGTCTATCACTACCAATTACTAAATCAGATCTATTCTTATCAAAATATGTATCAGAAGCTAAAGTATATGTAGCTAACATTTTACCACCTGATACACTTCTAGGGCCAATAATATTAGCCAAACTTGCCCCATTAGCAGTAATATTGAAACTAGTTATATTAATATCTCTTGAATCATCAATCTTATAAAATTTTATGCTCTTACTTCCTGAGTTACCAGCTAAGTCGTGCAATGTAACAAGAAGAGTAATTGATGTTTCAAAATCAACTGAATATACACTAATATCATTCGTTAATGTTTCTGACCAAACACCTGTTGAAACTTGACGTTTGTTAGATGTTGAATGGGAAACTTTTTTTCTATTTAATGATGTCATAACATCATTAGGATTTCTTTCTGTATATTTAATTTGAGCAATAGTTGAACCACCTGTAACATAATATTCACCATTGCTACCAATTGTTAAACTTTCATCCATATATGTATGATGTAAGTATAATTCATCAACAACAGGATTTTGGAAATCAAATTCAAAGTATGCTGTGGCAGATGAATATCTTCCATATATATTCTTGAATTGAATAGTAGCTACTCTTTCATCGCCATCTTCAAATTGTGAATACCAATCCTCAACTGTAGTTCTTTCATCATAAGCATAATCATTATCAGCAGTTAGCCATCCACCAGAAGTAATAATTGAAGTTATATTTGTACAACTATAACAATCAATCCATGTGTTAGGTTGGAAACGATCTCCTTCCTCATTTCCTATTTCAAGAGACAAATAGTTTTTGTTTAGATATGTTGTGTTAGTTAATGAGAATTTTGGAGCAATATTACCACTAGTAAGACTCATAGGACCAATCACATTATCTGCATTAGCATGATATCCAAGTACAGCAAAATTATTAATTCCTATATCTCTACTTTTATCAATTCTATAGAAAGTAGACATAGCAGTAGCTGAATTTCCAGCACTATCATATATCTTAATACTAATAGATACACTGTTATCAAAATTAGCAACTACATTTGTTAAATTTACAGTAAATTGTGTTGTTATAGCTGTTGTAGATGACTTCATAGAGCCACTTGTAATAGATTTAGTTGCATTACTTGGAAGATAAAAATTATATCCAAAGTAATTTGCCTCATACCACTTAACTGTAAGTACAGCTGAATTTCCAGCAACATATACACTACCATTATCACCAATACTATGATCTTGGAAAGAAATAGAAGATGAACTAATCTTTGGAGCAGTATAATCAAATACTATTGGGAATTGATAATATGTAGGTTGACCATAAATATTCCATAATGCTATATTAGCGATTTCTCTACTTCCATCCGCATGATCAGCATACCATTCATCAATAGTAGCGCCAGATGCACTTGATGGATCTTCGACAGTGAAATATTCTCCAGAAGTAAAGAATCTATTAACAAAGTTATCTGATTGTCCTAAACTACCAATTTCTAGTAATCCGTTTCTTGTGCTTAAATATGTGTCATCATATAACTCATATAAACCAGCTATAGAACCACCAGTAATAGATTTAGGTCCAATATAATCATAACTGTTTGACCCTTTGGCAGATATGTTGGCTCTATCGAACTCAAGTTGTCTACTATAGTCAATTCTATAAAAACTTCCTGATATTGTTCTAGAATTACCTGCCTTATCATAAACAACAATATTCATAGACCTTAATGTAGAGTAACTAACAGAAATATTGCTCATATTGCAACTAATTGATGTACTCTTTGAGGTTGTAGAAGCTGACAATGAACCAGTACATGTAACTGTAGTACCAGAAACATTTCCTGTAAATGAATGATAATTAGCTTCATACCAATTTAAACTTAGCGATATGTTTGTATCAGCAAAATATATATATCCATCATCACCAGTATCACCATAAACATAAAGTCTATTAAGCGTAGGTAGAGTAGTATCAAATGTTACAGATGCACTTGTTTCAATACTATCATTACCTGCTTTGTCATAAACTGTCAAGTAATAAGAAGTAACACTTGTATCTCCAGTAAACGTTGATTGTGATGTTGAATTCAAATATGTTTTAGAATTATATAAATCCTGAATCACATACTTATAAACGTCTGTAGCATTAGTTGTTATTGATGGGATTAACGTTGCACTCTTAGCCCAACCACTAACCTTAGCTCCAGATCCACTTAAAGTGAATGAAGTTACACTAGGTGCTGTATAGTCAAAATATACAGTTGCTGTTGCGTATGTTTTTTGACCATATGTATTATACAAAATTAATTGGGCTGTTCCTTGTTCACCATTACTATGGTTTTCATACCACCATCTATATTCAGCTGGTGAGAAAGCACATGAATGTTCTGTTGTAACATATGTTCCTGAAGCAACCATACATGAATTCAAGAAGTTATCACCAGGATATGTTGGATCTCCAATAGTCAATGCCCCTTTATTCATATCAAGATATGTACTGTTGCTAACAGAATAGATAGGTGCCATCTTTCCTTCAGAATTAAATATAGAACTGATATAGTTATTTGCAAAAGATCCATATCCTTTAATACTAAATGAATTAATTACAATTTTTCTAGATTGATCAATCAAATAAAATGACACACTCTTACTAGTTGAATTACCTGCTAAATCATACATGGTCAAGGTAATGGTTTTAAGAGAGGTGAAACTCTTTGATATAGAAGTCATATCGCAAGTAAATGATATTGATCTATTTGTAGTAGTATTACCCAAGCTACCGCTTGATAAGCTACATATAGTTGAATTACCAGCCGCTGTGACAGTGTAACTAGAATAGTTCTCTTCTCTATAACTTGTAGAGAAAGTTATAGAATTTGTATCAAAGAATTTATATGAACTAGATGCACTACCTGTAAGTCCTCCTGATAAACTCATAGTATTAATTACTGGAGCAGTTTGATCAACATACATTATAGTGCTTATTGATGATGAAACATTTCCTGCCCAGTCATACGATCTAACATAAACTGTTGACTTGGATGTAATATTTGGAGTAAAAATACAATTTCCACTCGCATCCATCAAATAAGAATCATTCCATGTTGATCCACCATTAGTACTATATTGACAACCTTTAATACCATGTGAAGACTTGGCTGCTGAACTTGATCCAGAATCATCTGTAGCTCCACTCGCAGTAAAATATGTTACTGCTTTATTTGTCCAACTACTAGCACCATGAGAAACACTTGTTGGGGCAGTTGGTGTAGTTTTATCAATAACAATGTATGCTCCAACTTCATGTACTAGATTAGTGTTAACGATCAAACATACATCACTCTTAGTCCACTCTAAATAGAAGGCTGCATATCCTGAGTATGAATTACTATCGAATCTAGCCCCATCACTATCAAGAGTAGTTACTAAATACCATTGTGCTGCATATCCAAAAACCTTTATATATTTTTTAGCTCCACAATTACTAGTTTCATTATAATTAACCACAAAACTATCTACAGTCCATGTAAATTGGCTGTCAGTATTGGCAAATGGATTATACGTTCCATTTGTCTTGTAAAATCTACTATAAGGAATCTCGTTAAGACCACTATCTGAAGAAGTACCATTAGAATATCTTCCTGTTTGAACAACCCCGTCATATAGAGTTATTGTTGCCCTACTATGTCCCCATTCAGAGGTACCTTTGTTACTCCATCCTGTATATACTAAATCTTGAACACGAGCACTAGCTGTTTCAGGTCTAATAGCCATAAACATTATGGCAAATAATCCCAACAATAATATCTTCAAGAAGATGGCAGTGCTCTTTTTATTTTCTATAGAAAATAGATTTGAAATCGTTTTCATACCAAAGCACCTCCATTTCTTTAAAACATACTCTCATAATACTATATTCAAAAAAGTTATTTCTAACGTTTTTTCACACTTTGTGGATAAACCATAGTTTATTATAGTGAAATTTGTCAAAATTTAATATCTTTCCACCTTAAAATAAAAAAAAGATGGACTATGTCCATCCTTATAACACTATCAAATAGTATAGTAAGCTTGCCATTAAAGCAATTGTAACAAGTACTAAAGAAATAATTGGCAAATTATTTCTTTTCAACATCATATCCTCCTACGATGCAATTATATCTAACTTTAGACATCAACTCTCTAATATTATCACTAATTGGCTCTTTTGGATAAGAGTAAATAAATGGTACTCCCATGTTAATTGAGTTAACAGTAACTGTGTTAGTGTGAGGTATTGTAGTTAATACATCAACATTTAACATTTTCTTAACATCTTCATTATTTACAATGAACTTTGGAGAATCATGCTTATTTAATACAAGTTTAATTTTATCAGTAAGTGATAATTTATCTAAAATATCAAGTTGTAATTTTGTGTTCTTTAATGCAGCCAAATCTTTAGTAGTTACCATTACAATTTGCTTAGACAATTTATATAATTCTAAGCACAAGTCATTAACAATACTTGGAGTATCAAATACTAGTACATCAAATGAAGTAGATAGGTTTTGAATTAGCTTTGCTACCATTGATCTATTTATATAATCTGCTTGCTCAGGTAATACTGGAGCAGGTAATACAAATAAGTTTGGATTTACATGCTCAATAAACAGATTAAGATTAGGAGTTAAATCAAGTTGATTTAATAACATATCGTATACAGTGAAATTAGGTTTTACATTAGTAAACATAGCTACATCACCAAATTGTAAACTAAAGTCTACTAAACAAGTCTTTAGTCCAAACTCAGCAAAACTAGCAGCAAGATTAGTAGCGATAGTAGTCTTTCCAACTCCTCCACTTGCTCCAATTACACTAACTACACTAATATCTTTATATTCATGTTCTTCAACATGAACATAATTTTCATTATTGAAAGCATCTACTAATACAGCAGAATTATTTACAGTCTCTTTAATTGTAGTTGCATCATTTGCCTTTAATGAAGCATTAACTCCAAGTCTATTTAAATGTTTAGCTTCAAGTTTAATACCATTCATCACAACATTTAATGCTGCAGAAGAGAACTTACCTTTTAATACTCTAATCTTTTCATAACAATCATTACTTGTAGAGTAATCAAATAAATAAATGATGTTGTTATCCTCGATATTTAACTTAACAATTAAATCAGAGAATCCACTATAACTAATAACTTCATATTTTTCATCATTAGCAATGTTTTTCCAAGTTTTTTCCTTATTAAATAACACCTTATCTACATAAATCTTATACATTAAAACTCCCCCTTATGTATCATAAATGTCTCATGTAAGCATTTCCTACTTTTAACTTTATCATTTTATACCTTCAAATGCAACATTATACAATGCAAAAAGAGCCCTAAGGCTCTTGTTTTCTTGGAATAATTATTATATTTTTGCAATGAGGGCAAATATACATTTCCTCATCAAAATCCTCTTTATTAGATTTATCTAAATAAATCTTATTAATATTTTCAATTAAAGTTTCCCTTTTATCTCCCACTCTAATTTTTTCTCCAACCACTAGCTCTCTATTATTAATAGTTGGATTTAATTTATGAATGTCATCTAATTCAAGATTATATAATTTTGCAATAGTTTCTTTATTTTCACCTTGTTTAACAATATGAAATCTCACCTTTATATCCTCCTAAAAAAGGATATGCATTAACTATTCAAAATATTCAAATTCTACATCACCAATTCTTACAGTATCTCCATTATTGATACCTTTTTCTTTTAATTTATCTTCCATACCAAGTTTATTAAGAATTGATAATACCTTATTAACTCCTTCAAATGTTGTTGTATTAATCTTGTTAATTAATTCTTCAACTTTCTTACCCTCAACTAGATATACATTACCCTTCTTATTGATTAAGATCTCATTTTCATCTTCGTATACATAGTTAACTTCTTTAATTTCCTCTTCATATAGAGGGAATTCAGGAGTTGTTTGAACTAATTCATACAATCTTTTTACAAGTGGTTCAAGCCCAATCCTTGATAAAGCACTAACTGGATAAATTTCTGCATATGGATTACCAAGTTTAGCTTTAAAATCTTCTAAATATAATTCACTACCATCTACATCCATCATATTAGCAGCGATAATCATAGGTCTTTCCATTAAACGCATACCATAATTAGTAAGTTCCTTATTAATATCTAAATAGTCTTGATAAGGATCTCTACCATCATGAGCAGACATATCTATAACATGAAGAATAACCCTACATCTTTCAATATGTCTTAAAAAGTCTAGTCCTAATCCCTTACCTTCACTAGCCCCATTAATAAGACCAGGAAGATCTGCTATAACAAAGTTATAGCCATTCAAAATTGATACAACACCTAAATTAGGTTTTAAAGTTGTAAAATGATAATCTGCGATTTCTGGTTTAGCATTAGTTAATACACTAAGTAAACTTGATTTACCAACTGAAGGGAAGCCAACCAAACCAACGTCAGCCAATAATTTTAATTCTAAATTAATATCATATTCCTCTCCAGGATCACCATTTTCAGCAACCTTAGGAGTTTGATTTCTACTATTAGCAAACTTAGCATTACCCTTACCACCTTTACCACCTTTAGCAATTTCGATAGTAAGATTAGCCATATTAAAATCAGCTAATATTCTTCCTGTTTTAGCATCACTTACAACAGTACCAACAGGAACATTAACATAGATATCTTCTCCACTCTTACCATATCTATTTTCGATTTGACCATTTTCTCCATCATTACCAATAATCTTATGGATGTATTTAAAATCGATTAAAGTTGTAAGCCCAGAAACAGAAGTAAAGAAGATACTACCTCCTCTTCCACCATCTCCACCACTAGGTCCTCCTCTATCAATGAATTTTTCACGATGAAAAGCGATGGCACCATTACCACCTTTACCTGCTTTTATATGTAACTTAGCCTTGTCTACAAACATACTACTTACAACCTCCCTTATTATTTAAAAAAAGCCCTTAAAAAGGGCTATTATTATTTAGTTGGATAAACTGAAACTTGCTTTCTATCTTTACCAAGACGCTCATATTTAACATATCCACTAATTAAAGCGAATAATGTATCGTCTCCACCACGTCCAACATTATTACCTGCATGGATCTTAGTTCCTCTTTGACGATATATAATTGAACCAGCATTAATTGCTTCTCCATCTGATTTCTTAGCACCTAAACGTTTAGATTCAGAATCTCTTCCGTTTTTAGTAGAACCTGCTCCCTTTTTAGAAGCAAATAATTGTAAATCTAACTTTAAAATCATAACTCTACCTCCTATTTCTCTATTATTTTTATAAATTTTGGATAACTTTCTTCAACTGTATACAATTGAGTAGTTATTACATCTAATATCATGTTGATATTACTATCGATCTTTTTCACTATAACTTTTGCATAGCCCTCTTTGCATTCATAATCAATTGCTTTCTTATTTTCATTAATAAGCGCATTGATACCACCAACAACTATCGCGCTGACTCCTGCACAAACTATATCTTTTCCTTTTTCATCATAGTTAGAGTGCCCACTAACTTCTAATGAATTAATTATAGATTCATTTTTCTCGATTATTACTTTGATCATAATTATTTAATTAAGCATTGATTGACTCAATTGTTACTCTTGTATATGGTTGACGATGTCCTTGAGTTCTACGGTAAGTAGTTTTATTCTTGTATTTGAATACAATAATTTTCTTTGCTTTACCTTGTTTTTCAACTTTAGCTGTTACTGTAGCATTAGCAACATATGGAGTACCAACTTTACTTGATTCACCACCGATAAGTAAAACCTTATCAAATGTAATTTTTTCTCCTTCTTTAACATCTAATTTTTCAACAAAGATTGAATCGCCTTTAGCAACTTTAACTTGCTTTCCACCAGTTTCAATTACTGCGTACATTACATGCACCTCCTATATTATTTTTTAAAACGGCACTAAGACTCGCCATTAAGGTAAAGTATATATACTTTTTAGACCTTTTTTGTGCGGTTGTAGCTCCACATGGAGACACAACGCCAATATGTTAACACATATTCAAAATACTGTCAAACATTTATATTTCATTTTCTTCAATAGTTTTTAAGTATCCCATCTTTATAACACCCTCAACAAGCATGTTAAATATTTCTATACTCACCTCTATTGGATAATATTCATTCCCCTCGCTATCATAGCTAATAAGATTTCTTTCATCTATATCTTCTTTGAAGATATAACTTTTATCATTAACATCAATATATATCACGCTTACCTTACCATAACCAGTAAGTGGTTTAGTTTTATAAGCATAAAAAACTTCATAATTATAATTCATATATTTCCTCTTATTTAATCATAGCTAAAGAATGATTTTTATAGTTAATATCATCTGTCACTTCTTTTATAACCTTAATAAATTTAGGGAATGTAAATTTTTCTTGCTCATCCTTAAGCTCTATTTCCATAATTGCCTTATCCTTGAAGAATGGGAAAATATCTATTTCATAATAATATCCATTTTCAGACAAGCAATATCTAGTCTTTCTGATTTGTCTCAAATCAGGATCAGCACTCATAAGTAACTCTAAATACTCTTCTTTAGTTAATCTCTTTTCTCTTTCTATTCTTTTTACATCATTTACTGTTTCTTTAACAGTTTGAGTGTATATATAACTACCATCTTTTCCTCTTTGTCTAATTCTTATCTCTTTGTTTTTATCATCACTTAACAAATAAGTTTGAATAATCTCAACCTTATCGCAATTTTCTAAACTCTCTAGGTATTTAGTATCTGGGTAATCGATTAAATACTTTCTTTCAATTTCAAATGGTTCTGGTTCTCCTAAAAATGCTGAAATTTCACTTACTAATCTTAGCATTTTAGTTTTAAAATCTGTTGAGTTATCAATAATTCTAAAATGTGGATGTCCTGTATAGGCCGCTATAATTTTATCATCTGCAATGGCGGCTTGTTCCACACTTTCACTTCTAGCAGTATTATTTTCTAAAGTGTAACACTCTTTTGCACCCTTAGCAGCACTAACAAGATGAAATACTGCATCATATCCATCCCTTAATTCAATTTCATCTGTATTACACTCTTTTAACATTTGTCTAAATTCGATATTAGACATATAACATTTACCATCCAAAGCTCCTCTATCACAAACTATTAATACTTTATTGTTTTTTAGCTTCTTACAAGCTTCATATATGATATTTTCTCTTTCTAGTTGATATTTTAAAATCGCTTTTTGGAAATCCTTATTATTAGTAAGTGCATCATGATTTAATCCAGAATTAATAATATCTGTAGCACCCTCTCTTATAAATATTACTTGATATCCTTTCTTAGTAAACTCGCTTTGTATCCAACTTTGTGCAGTAGTTTTACCAGCGCATGGACCTCCTGTAATAACTATTTTAGTAATTTGATGTTCAACTTCATCATTTAGTAATTCATCTACACTTACTCGAAATATAGTAGCTAGTTTATTAATCACATTAATACTGGGTTTACTAGCACCAGTTTCCCATTTACTTACCGCCTTATTTGACACTCCAACCATACTACCTAACTCACTTTGAGAAATCTTAAACTTATTTCTAAGTTTATATATTCTCTCTCCAAAACCATAATCATTCATTTATCAATTACCTCCCCACACCTAGAATTATACCATCTATAAATTTATTTTCAATTTAGTAAAT
The DNA here is from genome assembly GCA_045118975.1 of Bacilli bacterium. Lineage (GTDB taxonomy): Bacteria > Bacillota_I > Bacilli_A > RFN20 > DUOF01 > RGIG6178. The sequence goes on along the minus strand of JBGVCT010000016.1, from coordinate 122,841 downwards.
GTCGAATATCAGTAGACATTTAAAAAAGTGCCAAAAAGCACTTTTTAAATAACTTTATGTTTACTTTCCACCTTATCACTTCTTACAACATAAGAATTAGTAATATAATGCAAAATATTAATCTTACCATATACACTTCTAGTATATACAATATCCATTACTCCCATATTTTTCTTCAAAAAATAATTAACCATCATTACATGTTCTCTTTTGTCCCCTAAAATATTTGGAAGAGCAAAGCTAACCCTAAAGTCTCTTTTCTTAAAAATATTTTTTCTGATGATGATATATCTAGGATCTTCAACTAGTGAGAAAAATTCTCTTAAAGCCTCATTGAAAGTTCTTTCATCTTCAAAAGAAGCATGATCAAGACCAATTTCAAATGCCTTCTTATCATCACTTTCGACAATTTTTAATTTACCCTTATAATCAACCTTTTGAATGCTCTTTAGTGAGTTAAGTATAATAAAGGACATTCCCTTAATTGAGCGTTTGCTTGTTATATGATTAAAGAATAAAAATAAATGTCCCATTGTCTTTTTAAATAACGAGCAAAAACAAATAACTCCTATAATTAGAGTTAAAATAAGATTATTTGTAGCCAAATATAAAATTAACAAAGGAATTATATATGCTAAGTTATATCCCAAAGCCTTAGCAAGAGAAACAAGTGGCATAACAATTGGTAATCTTTTTTGTTTTGAAACAACATTGATAAGACACAATTTACCATCTCCACCCAATGCTCTAGTCCAAATATTCTTTAACTCTTTCCTATTTAATGACATCCTAATCATTTCAGCATTTATTGCATCAACGCCCTCTTTGTTATATGGGCCTTTGATACAAGTCATTCTAGGCATACCACTCTCAATTACACCTTTTTCATAGTTTGGCCCAACAAAACAATTAAACCTTCTAGAAAGAGTATTATAATCATAAGAAACAATACTATTTTCATTATTAATGTTTTTATCATTATCTAAAATATAACTAGGTTCAAGGGTAACTAAATGCCAAATATTACTTACTTTATTTGGATCATCTTTAAATATTCTTATAGCTCTACCTCTCATTTGATTTGATAACATAAAACTACCAACAAAACTAGCTAAAATAAGCGAGTTAATACAAGGAGAATCCCAACCTTCACCAAGTAAAGACTTAGTACCAACTAATACTTCAATATCCCCTCTTTTGAATAATTCTGTAATCAAAGTAACTTTGTCTCTATTAGTACCCTTGATATCACATTGAGCATATTCTGTGTCATTAATTTGCTTAAAACTAATATCCTTTTTAGTTAATCCAAAATCCTTTTCTAATATTGGTTGCATATTCACAGGAAGAATAACTAGTCCACCAGATAATGCTGCTAGTTTAACACCTGTATTAGCTCTTCTAATCTTTTCAAATATAGTAACAATACTAATATTTGCAAACTTACAATCTGTACCTATATCACCAATAGATTCCTTTTTTATAAAATCGGTAAGTATAAGCATTCTAAGTTTATTGCCCAATGCCTCAAATTCACTAACAACAATTTTTTCAATACTCTCTAACTTACCAACTGAGGAAACAAGTTTCTTTCTTAACTTTTCATTTAAATCCAAACTTACCTTTCCTCTATTAACAAGAGAATATTTTTTAAAGATATTTAATATTTCTTCCTTTTCTAATTCATCTAACTCATCAGTATTTAATATAAATCTAATTGCACCCTCTGCATTTGCTAAACTAAGTTCTTCAAGTTCCTTATCCCCACACATATTTTTGACTATCTTTTTATCTACACTTAGTTTTGCATATTCAAATAAAGATAGTAAGGCTGTATAACCCTTTGTATCTTTATAAATTTTTCCATAATTAAAATTGTTTCTACTATTAACTTGTCTATATAGTTTAGCAAAAGTTGTAGTAGAGACAAGTTCATCTAAAGCCATATAAGCTTTACTTCTATATTCTTTAAAATCATCAATTTCTTCTTTACTAGGATAGTTAAAATAAACATAGTCTTGATGAGGGCACAATGTATTTTGTTTAACAAGTTCTGGAACAAATATTTCTTCATCAATCTCACCACAAATACCAATATATCTATTCCATTCTTCCTCACTTGCATCATATGGAGGAGTAGCAGTAAGAGCCACAATATTAACCTTACCCTCTAATCCCTTAATAAACTTTTCTAAAGCTTTTTGCCATTCATTTTGAAGATGGTGCGCTTCATCTAAGCAAATGGTTGTAATCTTCTTCTCTTTTACAATTTTAAATAAATCTAAATGACTATAATCTAACTCTTCATCCTCATCAGCAATACTAACATTATTAATAGCACTATGGAGAGCTTGATAAGTAATAGTATTCATAAGTTGAATATTATTTAGATCATTAGAAAAATAATCCTTTATATCTTCTCCTTCATTTAAAAAAGCCTCTTGGAATCTATCTTGCCATTGATCTCTTATAGTAACAGTAGGTGATAAAATAATACATGGCGAATTAAGTCTAGAAATTAATTCAAGTCCCAAAATGGTTTTACCACTACCTGGAGCAGCCACTACATGTATTTTCTTATTATCTAAATATTTCTTACTATTATCCAACACCCTTTGTTGATATGTTCTAAATGTCCATTTAAATTTAGTTTTACTAAAATCCTTCATATAAATCACCACATTTTAATTTTAATGATAAAATTACCCTCTTAAAAGAATAAGCCCTAATTATTAATAAAAAAAGTAGGGTTTATACCCTACCTTTAATAGTTTTTCTAGACTTATCTAAAATTTCATCACAATAAGAAGCTAAATCTTCTTTTTTATATTGATCAAGTATTGGCTTGTATCTATTAGCAATAAATCTGGCATATGTTTTAACTGGTTCATATTTTAAATAGCATTCTAAATCTTCAAACTTTGTTATATCTTTTGAAAAAGCCAAACACTTATTACATATATCTTTAATCTCTTCATTAGTTAAAGTTTTAAATAAAGGTTGAAACTCATTATATAAATGATCATAACCATTCCTTAGTGATCTTCTCGCTCTGTAAGTTAAATCCGTAAACAAGATACTAGATTCAAGTCTCATATAATCACTATATTCTTTATAAGACATTTCTCTTGTTTTATGTTCCACACAAAATCTTAAATACTTATACACTTTAACCCTTGCTTTATAATTTAATGATTTATCATTATCTTTCTCACTATTTTCTTTAAGCAAAGCAAATTCATGCTTAATCATTTCCTCTATATTAAACATTATTATCTCCTTCTAGTTCCTTTTTTTAAAGACTTATTAATTGACTCTATTTTTTCTAAGGTATATTCAATATTTCTATATACTAATGGAGAAACATCTTTCTCACTTTTGGCATTCATAACAATCGTAATGATACTCATAAACGAATCAGACAATCTCTCTGCAATATCATCCCAATTATCTTTCATGATCCATTTTTTTAGTTTCTTTTGATACTTAATAATCTCATCTTCCATATTGCTTCACCCACTTACACTTAAATTATAATTTAACTAAATGGGTGTTTCAATAAAAAAATAGAGGACTAGCCTCTATTCACTTTTCCAAAATCCATGTAAATTACAATATTCATATACGCTTACAACTGTCTCTTCATTTGCAAGTGCAAAACTAGCTTTTGGTTCTTCTCCTGGATTTAATTTTTTAATATGAGTATGTAAATTAGTTTCTACAATAATCCATTCAATGAAATGTTTTTCTTCCATTGGATGAACAACACTTCCTACCACAACATTAACAACATTATCCTTTACTTCATATACAGGAACGTGCTTTTCAACTGCACCATCTCTAGTTAATGGATTAAGTTCTTTCATGATTTCACCACAACAAATCATAGGAACCCCACTATCCTTTAATAAAAATGCTATATTACCACAATGTGCACATCTTACAATTTTCATTCTCTTAGTCCTCCTTTTTAAAGAAATCTCTTTTGTTAAATGCACAAGTCATAAATCTATAACTTGCTTTAGCATTGGTTAACCAATTAAATCTTACACCATTTTTTTCATTTTTAACTATCTTATCTACCAAAAATTTTGAAATAACATCTGGATAATCACCTAATATATTGTATACTTTCTTAGTTTTTTCAGGAAGTTCAAACTTATCATCACCCATTGAATGAGTAATAAAGTCAGTAATCATAATACCTGGAGATAGTAAACCTACTTTAATGTTTAATTCTTTTTCTTCTACCTCTTTTGCTAAAGCCCTAAAGAAATAAGTTAAACCTCTTTTACTAGTGCCATAGACACTTAAGCCAAGCATCATCGCATCATTACTACCATAACCCTCAACACCATATATTTGTCCATAACCTTGTTTTATCATTTGTTTCATAGCAATTTTACTACCAATAATAGCACTCTTTAAGTCAATATCTACAAGTCTATTGATAACTTTGCTATCTACCTCCCAAATAGGTAAATTAGGTTGATTAACTCCTGCATTATTAATCCAAACATCTACAGATTCAAATGTTTCTAGTGCTTTAGCCATTAAGTATTCTAAGTCAGCTTCGCTAGTAACATCTGCATAAACACTAATAACCCTAGCATCACTATTAATAGTTTCTATCAATTCTTTTTCTGACTTCTCTAGATTTTCCTTATTAATGTCACTTAACACCACATTATAATTATTCTCTCTAAATCTTTTAGCAAGCTCATATCCAAGCCCTCTTGCACTACCTGTAATTACTACTGTTTTCATCCATATTTCCTCCCTATTCAATTATATATTTCCATCCAGGCTTCCAATACTTTGTATTTTTCCAATCATTATCTATAATCATATCACTTGATAATACATCACCCTTTATCCTCATTATCATATCTTATGCTATAAACAAAATATTTGATTTATAAAATATAAATCACTAACTCCAGTATATCACCAACTACACTATTTAATAATGTTTTAAGTATTAATAAATAAAAAAAGCCCTGATGGGCTTATTTTCTCATAAATGGCAGGGGTAGTAGGAATCGAACCCACATCAGCGGTTTTGGAGACCGTTATTCTACCTTTGAACTATACCCCTAGAGACAAGCAGTATTATAACATGCTTGTTTTCAAATGTCTATTAATTTTAATTATAAGATTTTGCAATTTTACTAACTATAGACATATCACATTTGCCTGCATAGTTAGTTTTGAAATATTTCATAATATTAGGCATTGATTTATCTTCTAAAGAATTTACAATTTCTACAATCTCTTCTTCACTTAATCCTTTAGGAAGTAAAGCTTTAGCGTACTCCATTTGTTTTAGAGTAGATTCCACTCTTTCAAGATTATTAACCTTAGAATAATTTTCTTTTTCATCTTCTAATTCTTTAATAACCTTTTGAATAACACCAACACAATCTGCCTCATTTAATTCTTCATTCTTTTCTCTTTTGTTAACTTTAATCAAATCAACACGTGAAATAATAACAGAATATATTGCTCTAGCAATTGTATTCTTTTCTTTCATAGCGATAAGATTTAATTTTTTAATCTCATCGTATAACATATTACTTTAATTTCCCTTCAGCGCAACTAACTACATCACCAATTGTCTTAAAAGACAATAATTCTTCATCTTGGAATTCTACATTTAGCAATTCTTCTCCCTCACTTACAATTTCAAGTAAGTCAAGTGAATCTAATCCTAAATCTTTTAAATTAGACTCCATTGTAATTGCACTAGCATCTTTTACTTTGCTTGCAATAATTTTCTTAAATTCTTCAAAACAGTTCATTCTTATTTCTCCTTATTTAGTTTTAGACTTACCAAGTCTTTTTTCTTGAATGCCTTTTAGTTCATCTCTTTCAAGTGCTATAGCTTCCTTAATTCTCTCATCAACATTTAAGTTTTCAATTAGATTTGACATATACTCAATTGACTCAGTTAATCCCTTATCATTATATTCATCTCTATCACTTGATACCTTAACTGGTTCTTTTTTTGCAACCCTAGCAATTGGAGGATATATTTCTACAATCTTAGGGTTATTTCTAACTAGTGTAGAAGTAAACTCACTTCCATGCTTAGAATACTTATTAACTACTGCTACAACCTTACTAACGTCACTCTCTAAATCAACTAACTCTCTAATCGCATGATCTATTCCCTTTAATTCAATAGTTCTCATAACACGTAAAGATTCATCAATTAAACCACCATAATTTTTGTTAACCTTAGTATATTTTTTAACCAGTGCATTCCATGAGGCTTGTTGAGTTTGATCGACAAACGCACTTCCTTCCACCATATAAATTGGGGCAACTAAATTCTTTAACATCATCTCATCTTTTTTTGCAAGACCCTTAATTAAAGCAATAACTTCCTTTTGCTTCTCTTGCAATTCTTTTTCATAAAGTCTACTCATGTCTTTCATAAAACTCACCATCCTTAATTTGATTATAAATTTATCTATTTTGATAGTCAAATTTTTAATAACATTTTCACCAATAAAAAATAAATTTTTTATCTTTTAATAGTTCTAATTTTGATAACCTTCTTATGATAATAAAACGCAAAAAGTAAAAAAAGCCCTAAATGAGCTTTTTATTTTATTTGGCGCTCCCAGTAAGAATCGAACTCACAACCCCCTGGTTCGAAGCCAAGTACTCTATCCAGTTGAGCTATAGGAGCACCCTTTTATTTTAACATAAAACAGCTTAATATAGTCTTCTTCTTGTAGATAAATATATTAAGATAGGAACTACTACTAAAATCAATAAAGAAACAATAAAAATCCAATCATTAATAGTTAGTTCAAAGCTAAATCCATTATCATCCAAAGTATAACCCTCACTTCTAGAAACTATGTAAGAATCCTCATCTTTAGCTAATGCATATAAATAATAAGTTCCTGAAGTATTTCTAAGAATTACACCCTTGTCTTCACTATAACTACCCTTATATTCACTTTTTGCATAGTTAACTAAAAAATCTTCATACTCAAGAGAATCATTTGGATTAGTAGACCAATAATACCAACAATAGTCTCTATCTAGTTCTCCTCCAATACCCGCATTAGCACTAATTACTATTCTTCTACTAGAACTAATTACATCACTAGATATACTTGAAAAATTAATAGAAACATTTGTGCTAAGAGCATTAATAAAATATGTTTCATTAACAACAGTTCCTAAATAATTTTTAGCATACACCTCTATTGTATTAACATTTCCCTTATTCAAATATTTATTAAACCCTGCATCAAAAATCGCAGAATTATTTATTATTCTATAACTTTCAACCTCAACTCCATCAACTTTCAAATAAAAGTCTTTAATACCAAAACTAGTATTTAAATTAACAATTAATTTATCATTAAGTTCAACAACATCAGTATTAACATTTGGTTCAATTATAGTTCCATCATAATCAAATGATTTGACATTGGTGTTATAAATATTAGAAATACTATCACTAATGTTATAGATAAGTAATTTAGAGTACTCTTCACCATTTTGATGATACTGAATAACCTCATATTTACCTCCACCGATAGCATATCCTCCATTATATACACCCTCATGAGTTTCATCCAATAAGATAGAATCTTTAAACTCTCCTGAAAAAACCACTCCATAAATCGAAGAAACACTAGTCCATATATTATTATTTTTTAAAGATCTATCATCATAAGTTCTATTGTAATATCTAAAATCATTAACATAGAAAAGATGATATCCCTCTCTTTCCCCTGCATATACAACATTATTACCTGGCATAGCATATATCATACTACTTTTACTATAATCTGCAGGATATGTATAAACATAGTTACCACAATCATAAAATTCAGTATTTTCTATTTTATAATTACACCCAACATATGCCTCAACTCTTGAAGAATTAACAAAAATAGATATGACAAAAAGGATAAAACACATACTAAATATTTTAAATAGTTTCTTATACAACATATTCACCCACCAAATATTTATAATCCTTTCCTGCTATCCACATTTTAAATACATCCGGTAGCATACTTATTCCCATTCTCCATGCATAATCAAAGACAACTGTATTACTATAATGAGTAAGTCCATACCATGCAAGATCGTAGTCTATATATCCATACATCATCTCTTCATATAAAATTCTTATAACAATCTGACCCAGCAATAACTCCCTAGTCCAATCTTTAACTTCAAATATTAATTCAGTTGGAATATCTAACTTTAACCCTGCACTATTAATTCCATAATTAGCAAGATCAAAGAAGAATGTTCTCATTGTTTTACTATTACACATATAGCTTACAACCTTAGCTAAATATTGAACTTCTTCATAATTTAAATAAGCAAGCAGTTTAAAAATGTTATATGTGTGATGTTTTTTAATAATCTCAACTAATCCAAATAACAACCTAATTGTAGTATCTAATTCATCTGGATCTGCAGTCATTGTCACGTAAACATCAATCGTAGATAAAGCATATTGGAGTAAACTAGGAATTACAGTTCTATAAATTCTAGACTTACTAAGAAGATCATAAATTGCAGTTAAAGCCTCTAAATCAACTGTATGAGCAATTGTAAAGAACATTCTAATGCCCTCTTCATCACTTTGACTACTATTTTCATAATCTTCTATAATTTTATAGATACGATAGATATTGTCTATATATCCTTCATTTTCTAATATTAAATTGATTGTAAGGAGAATAATTCTCAATTCTTCTATTAACTCTGAATAAGATAAATCAACATAAACATCTACACGCAATTCATCCCGTAATAAAACATTAAGATAATCTCTTGCAAACTCATAAACATCCTCTAATACCTCTCTACTGTATGTAGATTCTTCAAAGGCTGCAATAATCATATCAATATCTTGAATACTAATTCCCTTAAGGTTAAGTTTTGCAATATCAGAAAAATCTTTTATTTCCGTATTCATAGCATCAAGTATTCCTGTCTTATTTAAAACAATACCAACTCTAGCGATATTAGTTAATTCACTAGAAAAAGTAGTTTGCATCTCTCCATATTCAACTCTAGTAAGTGAATCATAAACAAAAGAATTCAATGGATTCTTACTCATAATAGAAAACAAACTACTATCATATCCCTCAATTGCTAAACACGCAGCTTCATACTTTGCTAAAAGTTCATTTTGAGCACAAACATTTTCATCTGCAGATAAATTGTTTTTTTTACTTTGTGCATATACTCTAACTAAACCATTAATCGGTGTTAGAACAATAGAAACAATAAAAATCATTTGAACAACTGAAATAATTCCCGCCCAAACTCCACCTTTGTTTCTTTTTTCTACCTCATATAGAGTTCTTCTATTGCGCCTGTAACTAAGATACTTATACAAAGGCAATAAAATGATTGTTATAGAGAAAAATGCAAATACATAGACAAAAGGAATAAATATAACATGAGGGAAGTCGATTAATAGACTTTTCAAGTTAGGGAAAACATTATAGATATCATTTAAAATATCATTATGCACTATAACCTCTTCAATAAAATCAATAATACGATAAAAATTCAATCCATTATAATGAAGGCCCAAACCTAGTGGATACAAATTCAAATTCAAAATAAAATCCGTTAAATATGGAGCAATGACAAAAGATAGAACAACACACAAAGAAATGTATGTAGTCCTGTAAAGTGCCTTTTTAATACCTCTTTTTTTACCTCTTTTATATACGATTAATAAAGTCAAAAAAAGGATTAGAAGGCTTGTTATGAAAGATATACTTCTATAAACTACGTTCATCTTCCCTACTCCTAACCACCCATATTTTATCATAGAGATAAAAAAGTGCCAATATAATTTTTATAGATACATCTTTGATGTATAATGTTAATCGGTGAAAATAATGAGAAAAATTGTTGTAAAATCAAATGAAGAAGGCCAAAGAATAGATAAATACATCCGTAAATATCTTAATAATGCCCCTCTTAGCTACATCTATAAACTTTTTAGAAAAAAAGACATAAAAGTTAACAATAAACGAGTAGATATTAGTTATATTATTTGTGCAAATGATGAAATTACTATCTATGCTAACGAAGAGACTTTGAATGAATTTAATTCTAAAAATATTCTTGCCTCAAGCACAAATAAGCTCGATATAATTTATGAAGATGAAAATATTTTAATTATCAATAAAGATCCAGGAATTTTGGTACATGAGGGCGAAGAAAACACAAAAACCAACACACTAAACAATGACATCTTAAATTATTTAAAAAATAAAGGAGAATATAGTGAAACAGACTTATTTACTCCCTCATGCGTTCATCGCCTTGATAGAAATACATCAGGAGCAATTATTGCAGCAAAAAACTTAAACGCCAGTAAAGAACTACTAGAGTTATTTAAAAATAAAGATAATTTACTAAAAGAATATATTGCCCTAGTTAATGGAAAAGTTAATTGTAATGGGACTATTGATGCACCATTATTAAAAAATGAAAAGGATAAATTTGTTAAAGTATCCTCTTCAGGACTACCTGCTTTAACCAAATATTATCCCCTTGCTAGTAATGATAAATATTCTCTATTAAAAGTTGCAATATATACAGGAAGAACCCATCAAATAAGAGTGCATATGGCTCATATTAACTACCCACTTGTAAATGATGACAAGTATGGCAACTTTGCATCTAACAAAGATTTCCAAAAATCATTTAATTATAAGTATCAATTTTTACACTCTTACTCTATAACTTTTTCAAATATAAAAGGAGCCTTGTCTTATTTATCAAATAAAACATTTATAGCTCCTTTAAAAGATAAACAAAAATCAATTTTAAATGATTTGTTTGATCACAATCTAATTATTGAGGAAATTTAAAATTTCCTCTTTTTTATTCATAACATCGTTATATCCCATTTCTATTGCTTCTTTTACAACATCATTTGAAAAGTTTAAAAAGAATTTCATTTTTTTGCTTGGCCTTAAATAATAAATGTCAGTGTCTTTACTAACTTTTTTATTAATACCCCACATGATATCCATTGCCAATATTTTTTCAGCACCTAACTCAAGTGCTAAATTTACTGGAACATTATCACTAAACCAACCATCTCTACATTTTTTTCCATTTACTACTCTTCTTTTTAAGAATGGATGGGCAGAACAACTTGTAAGAAGATAGTTAGCAATGCATCCCTCTTCCATCTCTTCAACCTTAGCACTTCTATATTTAAATATTCTCTCTGTAAAGACAACACCACATTTAATTGGGTTATTTCTAATTGCTTCTTCATCGATATTTTCTAGAATGATTTTCTCAAGTGGTGCAATAGAAAAACCATTACACAAAGGTGCTTTAATCATAGTTTCTAAAGATTTGTTTTTCCACTTATACTTATGATCTATAACAGTATCATAGTCTAAAGTCTCCCACATGTTATACAAAATTTCTTTTTTGTTAGACAAAAGCATTAGGGCATTTAATGCTCCAACAGATGTTCCAGTTATAACATCATATTTAAATCCTAATTCTTCAAGTGCTTTTAATGCACCGATTTCATACCCGCCTCTAGCTCCACCACCAGCTAGTACTAATCCTATTTTCTTTGTCAATTACAACATCTCCCTTGCTTCTAAGAATTTCTTTGATACATTGTATAAATCGCTTCCTGTATATTCACTCTTCCAATAATCCATTACAGTATATAGTCTCATACAAGCATAAATTGCACTTACCAAACTAATTTCTACATCTAAGTATGCACTAACATCCTTAATAAATTGGTAATTCAAAATTTTATTTAATAATTGATGTCTATTATTAGCATCTAGTAATAAATCTTGAGCTACTGAAGTAACTTCAGAGAATAACTCTCCATATGTCTTATTTGGATCAAAGAATCCATTTAATCTATTTATTAAATCTAATTCCACAACAAATTTTAACATATCCATTATTTCTAAATATTGAGCTTTAAACTCTTCTTTTGTAAAATGCAAATCAACATTTTGATTACCTGTATCTATCTTAAGTTGTCTTTCAAAACAAGTAGCTATATCATTTAAAAATGCTAAAGATATGTCACCATATAATCTAGACTCTAAAGTAATTCCAATTACAGTTCCCATTGCATCGAAATCAAAAGTTTCTTCATTAGTATCAGAAAACTTAAATGACTCAGCATATATTTTTGCCATACCAGACTTTTCAAAATGATACATAATTTCATCAACACTAACTAACTCCTCAGACATAGCAGAAGCAGCACCATTACTGAAGGCATCTGCAGCAAGCAAAGGAACTTCACCAATTGCAAAATCAGTATCGCTAATTACAGAAATCTTATCAAGCAAATTAAGTATAGGAGCATATTTTTCAAATTCAGGATATTTAGAATATAAAGCATCTTCTCCTGTACCCAAAGCTTTATTCATATTCACATAGATATTTGAAACTGTATATACAGGAACAAGCATGAAAACAATACTCATCAAAAAGCATCCTAAATTTGCAAAGATTGCACGTCCAACTTTCTTTTTGCCTTGTTGCTTTTTGGCTAAATAAATAATTGTGGTAATTAAAGAGGCAAATAATAAAATGATTCCCTCCATTACAAATACCACAGATGACTTTATAATATTTTGTACCATTGAAATCATCTTTGGTCCAAAATCACTTGTAACTGTAGTAATATAACCATATTGTTCACTAGATTCTAAAAATGCATGAATCATATCATCTGCACTAAGATTAATGAAAGGAATCGTAATCGAACAAATAAAAGTCGCAGGAACAAATATCATTATTACTGCTAGTGCAACACAAATAGAGGTCACAATTATTTGTCCCTTTTTCTTTTTGAAAGGAATTAAAATATAAACCCCAAATCCAAGTGCAAATAGTAACAAAGTTACTAGTATAGATAAAAATATATTCATATGAATCACCCCATAATACCTAATTATATTCTATATTATTAAACAAAAAAGGGTCAATATTCGACCCTATTTATGTTTATAGCTATAATATTCTTCATCCTTTTTTGCATCTATTCCCTCTTCATCATCTACAAAGATAACAAATTTACTTTCTTTGTATAAGTTTACAAACTCATCCATTTTCAAACTATAGGAAGATTGTAAAGAGTAAATATAAACTCTACCCTTTTTTAAAATAAATACACTAGAATGAATATCTTTTAACTTGTTTCCCTCTTTTAATAAGAAAACTGCCTCATTTATACCATATATTTCTTTATCCATTAATTATCTACTCTTTCTTTAAAGAAATATATGCTTGCAAAAACCATAGTTACAATTAATGCTATTGTAGCAAATCCATTAATCAAATAATCAGCCCATACATGTTCAAGATCTACCATTACATTATTTGCTAAAGTAAGTGTATAGAAAGGAGTAGCAACATTTATCTTAGGAATCGTAGAAAGAATAGGCAGCACAAAATAAGATACTATTCCCAATACATATCCAATCGATTTCTTTTTAACAACACTTGAAACAAAGAAAGCAAAAGTCAACGCAAACACTAACAATAAATAGATAAATATCAAAGATATTACTCCTCTATAGCCTGTATAAGAATTAAATAAAATAAGATTGCAAATAACAAAAACTAATATACTAGCTAAATATGAAACTGTTATTAATATAAGCTTAGTTAGATATTCTGCTAATACAATCTCGCTTTCTTTTACACCATTGTTCTTCAAAATATAATAAGTCCCCGCAGTTTTTTCTTTTATAAGAAGTGCCGAAAACATGATTACAATCAACAAGTATGCTGTTTCTCCCATGTTGGCTGTAAATTGAGCATATGAATCAGCAATTGTAGGTTCAAATTCAATAACAATTCCCATCATTTCAAATACTGGTGTTATAAGTGCAAGCAAATATTTAGCAAACAAAGCACTCACAATAGATAAGAAAGCAAATACGCCAATAAATATAAACCATTTCTTAGTTCGTTTTAATTCCAAAAAATTCTTTTTTAATAATATTTTAAAATTAGCCACGAGACATCACCTTCTTTACAAAAATATCTTCTAAAGTCTCTTTCTTTATAGTAAGCAAAGATATTTCCACACCAAGTTTCTTTGCCTTTTTTAAAACATCAAGTTCAGTATCTGTTAAATTTTCAAAAGCAAGTTCGATTGTATTTTCTATTCTAGAAGAAAACTTTGCTTCTGGATACTCCTCTTTAAGTTTTATAATATCTTCTCTTGACTCTGTTTTAACTAATAAATAATTTCCAGCATACATCAAATTAGCACATTCATCATCTAAAACTACTTTTCCTTTATTCATCAAAATTACATGATCACAAATATTTTCAATATCACTTAAAATATGACTAGAAAAAATAATTGTTACTTTTCCTTTTAGTGACTCTATAATGTCAAATATTTCTTTTCTACCAATCGGATCTAGTGCACTTACTGGTTCATCTAAAATAAGCAAATCAACATTACTAACAAGTATTGAAGCAATTCCAAGTTTTTGTCTTAAACCTCTAGATAATTGTTTTATAAATTTTGATCTATGTTCATTAAGATTTACTAAATCAAGCAAATAAGAAAGTCTTCCCTCTATATCCTCAATTTTATTAATTTCAATTAACATTCTCAAGAATTCTTCAACCTTCATATACTCATAAAATGTAGGCACATCAACTAGATAAGCAATCTTTAAATTTTCTTTACTTTTAATTTCTCCCCCAGTTTTCTTTATTACATTAGTCATTAATTTCATAAGTGTAGTCTTACCAGCACCATTAGGTCCTAACAAGCCATATACTTTACCAGGTTCAATCACAAAACTAACATTATCTACCGCAGATACATTACCATAAGTTTTAACTAAATGATCTGCTTCAAGTAAATACTCCATAATATCCCTCCCCTATATAGATATATCATTATTTTCTACATATTCCAAAACTTCAAGAAAATTTTCATCATCCATATATTTATTTTTATCATAGTTAATCCACATTTTACTCCAACTATAACCACTATCTAATAACTCTTGAACTCTAGGATCCTTTAAAGAAAGATTATTTTCTAAAAGATTATTTAAATCCACACATCCCTCTTCATCATAAAGTTTACACTGTATATCACACTCTAACTTATCACAATGATAGGCAAATATAGCTTCTTTAGTCTTTCTTTCATCAAACTCTAAAACTAATTCTTCTAACTTGTCTTTTATCAATAACTCTCCAAGCACCTTTTTTACTGCTTCATGACCCAATCTTATCTTCTCTTCCTTTGATATTTCCCAAGCAGTTAAATCACCGATAAATATTTCCTCTAGTTCATGGACAGCTATCATCATAATAACCTTGTATAAATCAATATCATATTCATATTCACTAGCCATTGCTATAGCTAAAGTTTCTACTCCATATATATGCTCAGCTACACTCTCTACTCTTTCCCTATTAACATTCCATTGTAACCAGCCTTTTCTAATAAGATGTTTTAATTTATTATTAAAAACATAATACTTAACAACACTTTCAGCCCTCATATACATCCTCCTAAAACTCAATTACTAACATAGTATAATTATCCTTAGCACCCTTGAATTCAATTCTTTTTTCGATTTTATCAACCCTTACTTCCAGTGCTTCTTTTAACGATAAGTAGTATTCTAGTTTATCTTTTTCAACCATATCACTTACCCCATCGCTGCAAATAACAATACAATCCCCTTTTTTTAAATCATTATCAATATCAACAACATGAACACTATTTTTATTAAATACTTTAGATCCTAAACACGCTGTAATAATATGACTATTTTTATAATTAACATAACTAGGGTCATTAATACTTTTTAGATATTCATAATAGGTATCATCTATACTAATCTGAGTCAAAACATCATTTTTTAATATATAAACCTTTGTATCTCCAACATTAACAGAGGTAATCTTATCTTCTTTTATAAAAACCCCCGCTATTGTAGTATGACTATCTTTATAATTTTTAATTAACTTATTATTAATGCTATTAATATATTCTCTTTCGCTTTTTACATTTAAATATGTATCACTAATCTCTTCACACACAAACTTACTTGCTTGCAAACTAGAATTAGAATTACTAACCCCATCACAAACAAAAGCAGCTGTTACCTTATCACTATCAAAACTAGAATCATATAAGACACTATCATCTATTAAATAACAATCTTCATTTATTTCCTTTTTTAATCCTTTATTTGAAATTCCTATAACTCTCATAATTACTCACTTTCTAACATTGTTATAATATCATTATTATATATATTTAGAAATGTTTTTATATAAAATATAAAAACAAGAGAATCATTTCTCTTGTTTAAAGACCTATAAAATTTCTAATTACACCCCATATAAGAAGTAAAATCATATACACGATTAATGATATTTCAATACCCTTAACTTTCTTTTTCATTACATAACTGTAGGAACAATATCCCAAAATAAAAAGTACATATGGAAAAGTAAATCCCAAGAAGTAATTATATGATATACCCTTACTCAATTCAAATTGAGCAAATGAAGCAAGCATTCTACTAATTCCACATCCAGGACAATTTAATCCTGTAAAGAAATTAAACAAACATGGAATTCTTAAAAATGGAACAAATAGAAATATAAATAAGTATGCCAGCATGATTGCCGCCACTATTAGATAAACAAAAAAAAGCTTTTTAAGCCTTTTTTGTTGTTCTATATCTAGCTTTTTATTATTCGCTAACATGTTCATTAATTGCATTTTGTGCTAGGATATAGTTTACAAATCCAAAGCCAAATACAGCTAATAATATGAAAATAACACTTGTAGATAAATCTGATTTTTTATCGTTGATTGTATCTACGCAATCTCCCATTTTCCAATACCATACATAAGTATAAATACCACATGTAATAAGACTTAAGAAGAATACCATTCCACCACTAGGACCTTCTTTACCAGACATTTGAAGTAATTCATTATTTAGTTTAATCATCCAATAGATATTATAAATTCCACAAGTAATAATAGATAAGATAATTGCTACAACAATATTTCTTTTACTAATACCAGTAGTGTTCATAGGCCCATTATAATTTCCACCAGTAGAACTATTTACCTCAATTGAAGTTTCTTCCTCTACTCTTGCTCCACATGATTCACAGAATCTAGTTCCTTCACTTAGTTGAGCTCCACAATGTTGACAAAATTTCATATCATACACACTCCTTTATAACTATGAC
Source organism: Bacilli bacterium (assembly GCA_045118975.1). Classification (GTDB taxonomy): domain Bacteria; phylum Bacillota_I; class Bacilli_A; order RFN20; family DUOF01; genus RGIG6178. The sequence goes on along the minus strand of JBGVCT010000016.1, from coordinate 105,564 downwards.
TAATTATAACAAATAATATATTCAATAATACATTTTTTTATATAAATTGCATTTTTTTATGTATTTTTTACATTATTTATCTATTTTTTTATTACAAATAATAATTTTTATGTTAATTTTTTCAACTTTTGGCATCCTTGATTTTTATTAATTCTCCAATAAAATCATTTAATTTCCTTCGATGTTTAAATTGATAAAGACTGCTTTGCTTTATCACTTTTATAAACCATTTTACTTTATCTATAAACTTATAATCTTTTCTTTTTTGATAATCTCTTTTCACTCTGTTTTTTAAACTAGTAATGCTACCAGTCCCCTTTATAAGAATAAAATAATTTTTTATCAAATCAACATCAATAAGTGTAAACAATTGTAATCCTTCAATAATGTATACTCCATCTTTATAAATATCAATAAACTCCTTTAAAAGTAAGTTCATATACTTTTTTAAAAGTTCATTATCATCCTCTTTTTTTACATTATTCCATTTATTTAAAACATACTCATTTATATCATATTTTTCTATAAAATCATCAAGAAATTTTTTAAACTCTTCATCACAATGTTTATAATGAATCAACCATTCAACTTGGAATATTTTAGCATCCAACTCTTTAGCTAACATTTTTGAATAATAACTTTTACCACTACCAGATAAACCTGTAACAAAAAATATATTACCTTCCTTTTTATTAAAAGTAATATCTTCTCTATTTTTAAATACCCTAACATAACTTTTCATACTTTGATTATACCAGTTTTAAAATAATAGTCTAAAAAAGTCCCCATATTTATTTTAGTTTTAATCTTTTATGATAGCATTAATTAGGGAGTTGAAATTATGAACAATGAAAATAGAATTATAATAAAAATGAAAAGAGGTCCCTTTATTAACATGGGAGAACGAATTTATATTGAATTCACATATCCAAGTAAAGATAGCCATGAATCAATATTTAGGCTATTCGATGAAATATTAGTTCCTTATTATGGACCTCCTTCAGGTAATAAAAATCACTTAATTCCATATTTTATAGATGAAAAAGGTAATCAAATAAATAAAAATACAGGAATAATTGGTGGTTGTTATATACCTTTACAACTAATGGGTAAATTACTTGAAAGATTCATCGAAGTAGATAAAGCAATCATAGAAATAGATGATAAAACTTTCAAAGATAAATATGAGGAAGAAAAAATACTTAGTGCTATTGAAAACATAAAATAAAAAATGGGCAAAACCCATTTTTTTATTTTTATCTACGATTATTGTTTTTGTTTTTATTCTTTAATTCTTGTTCTAGTTTGTGTTGTCTAACAATCATCGGACAATATATACCAGCTTTTGTACTAACTCTTTTTCCTCTTATAAAGTCTTCTAAATCTTCAACTGGAACAAAGAATGTTTTTATATCTTCATGGTCTTGTAAATCTTGTTTTCCAATCTTTGTAACAACAACCTCATATATAATAACACTTTCATCAGTCATACCTTCACTATTATAACAAACCTCAGTTAAAGCATTAACTTCCCCAATTTCATCTGCTCCTATTTCCTCTTTTAACTCTCTAGCACAGCACTCAATTGGATCTTCTCCCTCCTCTACAAGACCAGCAGGGAAAGAATAAATATAATCATTAATAGGTTGTCTAAATTCTTTTGTCATAACAATATACTCTTTACCATCCACTATAACTTTAGGAATTATACATACTGTATCTGCTTTCTTTCCTCCAGTTTTACAAATAAGTTCATCAATAGAGTTTCTTGATGAAAAAGTCCACTTCACACTATGTCCTTCATGCTCATACTCAACTTCAAACATATTCAAATATTTTTGATTTGTTAATTGTCTAATGTTTACTAACTTCATATATATCACTCCACAACTTCATTATAACACAACAACACTTCACTTCATATAATTATTAAGAGTTAATAACAACAAAAAAAGGAATAAACAACCTTATTTAATCTATTGAAATAAGTATGGATAATCTTTTTTTATAATCATCTATTCCATCCCTATTTCTACACATCATAACTTTTTAATATCTAAATTTGCAAATTACTATTTCTTATTGTATTATTAAATTAAATAGGAGTTGATTTATTATGCAAAAAACTAGAGAATTACCATTCTATGAATCTTATGGCTTTGAAGGAGAAACACCATTTAGATATTTCTTTTTAAGAGAAGATTCAAATAACTTAGAGAATTATAAAGAAGCTATTATTAAATGCTTAAAATATGACATCTTATATCACATATTCCCAGATTATGAATCAGGGCATGAAACATATGATGCACTACGCCCACCTGTTACAAACCCTGTGCAATTAAATTACAATACATTTGCTAGAGTATTCCATGAATCAGTAAGAGGTACTCAAAGTGGTGAAATAGTTGTCACTTATAAGTTATCCGCGGATAGAAAATCAGTAGAGTTAACTTTATATGATAGAGATACTATTCTTCAACCAGTTCAAAACTCATTAGATGAAGATGCACCATTACAATATGCTCTTGTAGACAAAGTTATTGAGTCAAAATTAAAAATAACTAAGGGGAAGAAAATATCTAAAAAAGATATACAAGTATATAAGGCACCAGTTCGTAAAGGTTTAATAAATGAAGAAGAGCATTCATATGATGAAGCCATGAAAGTAATCAAAGCAGTAAAGTCAAAATTAGATTACCCACTAGAGGATCCTAGAGATTTACTTGTCGAGGGAAAAGAAAAGAAAAATACATCAGTAAAAAAAGGTTAGAAAAATCTAACCTTTTTTATTTTATCTTTTGTTTTAACTTACCAAATATAGATAGACATTAAAACATAAGCAGCCAATATACATATAAGAACAAATATTCCCACAACCCTAACAACTATTCTCCCACGATCATTTTGATTTTCTTGAGTCTCTTGTTTACTTCTAAAAGCATTATATAACGAGTTAGGATTATTTTCTTCATCGATTAAGTGTTCTCTTACCTTCCTTGCCCCAATCATTTTTATAACAAATCTAATGAAATATATAATATCAGATATTGCAACAACTATACATAACGCCCCAACAACATAACCAGCATCATTTATAGATTCGCTAAAGCAAGTATAGGCAAATGATATTGCACATATTGGAAGCGATATTAACATTATTAAAGAAATTGAAAGTAATGTCCATCTTACCAATGGAGCCAATCTTGTACTATACATAATATCCTCTCTCATTGTAAAGCAGGTCATAATAATTGCACCTATAATTAAAAATAAAAATTCCATTTACATCACCAATAAAATGATACACAAACAAAGAAAAAAAATAAATATTGACTAAATTAATTATATTAACTATACTAGCCTCAAGGAGTGGTGTATTTATGAAAAAAGGATTAAAAGGAATTTTACTTACTATTTTACTAGCATTAACTGTTACAATTTCAGGTTGTTTTGCTAAAACTTATTCATATGGAGAAATGCATATAGAAATGCCTATGGGTTATAGAGAATTCTCATATGCAGGTTTTGATTATTGCATTCAAAATAATCGTTCTGCAATGATCGTGTCTCATGAAGACTTTGAAGAAGGCTTTGATTCTGATACTGTAACTAAAGTTGAATATCTAGAACTTGTTCAACTAATGGAAGGTACTGATTATGACATCCAAGAAAGCGAAAATGGAAAATACGCTTATTACACTTATACAGCTGATGTAGATGGAACTGAGTTCTATTACATGGTTACACTTCATGCAAGTGATAATGCATTCTGGCTAATCCAATTCTATTGTTTTGAAAACTTATCTAACAAATATCATGATAAATTCATAAGTTGGGCAAACACAGTAGTATTTGAATAAAAAAAAGGAGCAGTAAATCTGCTCTTTTTTTATTTTAAAATATAAATTCTTTTTTAATACTTCTTAAAAATAACTTATCAAGTTCCTCTTTTGGGTCCTTTTTATTATATAAAATGTTATATACAGTCTCACATATAGGTATTTCTATACCTTTTTCTTTAGCAATATTTATCATTGCTTTTACAGTATAATAACCCTCAGCTAAACTAGAATATTCTTCCCCTTTTACATAAAGTTCTCCAAACATTCTGTTATGACTATATTTGCTAAATACTGTAGCCTCATAATCTCCTAAATGGCATAGTCCATAGGCAGATATTTCATTTCCTCCCAAAGCCTTAATAAATCTAGATATTTCTATTGTTCCTCTAGACATAAGTGCACCTTTAAGCGAAGACAATCCATACCCATCTAACATCCCTGCAGCTATTCCAATTACATTTTTACTTGCAGCACCTATTTCATTGCCAATCAAATCACTACCATAATAAAATCTTATAAGATTACTAGAAAACTCTTTTACTAGCATTTCTTTTGTATCGTTATCTTTAGAATCTATAACCATACAATTTGGAACACCCTTAACAAACTCTTCGACATGACCTGGACCAATCCAAACAGCCACTCTAGAAGTTTCATCTATAAATTCTTCCACCACTTCACTAAGTCTCTTACCTGTTTCAATTTCTATTCCCTTCATACATAAAATATATGTTTTGTTTTTTAAATTTAAAGATTTTATTTCACTCATTAACTTTCTTAATCCTTGTGAGTTAATAGAGATAACTATTACATCATTTTCTAAAACAGTTTGCAAATCACAATTCAATTTAACACTTTCTTTTAAAACCAATTTTTCATTAGTTCTTGTTTCTTTAAAATTATTAAAATCTTTAGATGTACTTCTACCATACAAAGTAACATTCTTACCAATTAAGTCCAAATAATATGCAATAAAACTACCCCATCTACCACATCCTATAACAGTTATATTTTTCATCAAATTACCTCTCTGTCTATATTACCTCTACATCGTATTAGTAATACTTATTAATATAACATAAATAAAAGAGCCTAATAATCAATATTAGACTCTTTTTTCTTATTTAATAATTATTACTATTATTTCCTTGCTCATTATCAAAAAGCATTAATATTCCTGCAAGAGTAGATACAAATAGCAATGTGCAAATTTTGAACGTTGGAGATATAGGCTCACCATTTTCTTTCTTCCTATAATAAGAAACCGTCATAGGAATGCACCAAATAAGTGGAATAAAATAAGAGAATATACTAAAGATACAAGCCACAATTAGAAGCGCCTTAGTAGCTTTTACCATTCCCTCAGATGCTCCCCCACTTCTAGGAGTAGAATTAAAAGCATCTCTACTATCACTATCCACTGCACACCCACATTTAGGACAAATTACTGCTTCATCTAATAATTGATTACCACAATGAGTACAAAATTTCATTTTTTTCACCTCTAATAACTAAATTTATTTTTACATCTCAATACAACAATGTCAAGATATATCATTTTTTGTGAATTAATTCAGATAATACATCTGGCCTATCAGTAGTAATAACATGCACACCTGCCTCTATCATTATTGTCATTTCATTTACATCATCACTGCCCCAATATACAACTAATTGATTTTGCCTTGTGCAATAATCTATTAACCTTTTATCAATCCAATTAATAGGAACCTTTTTAGCTTTTTCATTAAATGGCACTTGTATACTATGATACTTAGGATTATAAAGTTGGGCTAACCCTAACTTTGTAAAAGCAATTTGTGCAAACACTTTATTACCAAGTGCTCCTATATATTGATCCATGTAATTATCCCACATATAATCAATCAAAGAATCATCAAAAGAAATAATCATACTTCTATTTTTATACCATTCAAATTCATCTAGCATACTCATCAAATGATCTACTATCTCTCTACTCCTATCTCCTTCTTCTTTTATTTCTATAAATAATTTGAAGTCTCTAAACATATTATACTCTTCAAAGAAATCTTCTAATTTCATAAGGGTAAGTCCCCTATTTTTAGCATCATCTATGGTTAAATTTTTATATGGATATTTCCCATTTAAATCCATAAAATTCCTACCTAAATTATATTCCAATAAATCTTTATAATTATGTTTAGATATAATAACACTTTCTTCATTTTCTTCTAGCGCCATTCTATTTATATCCTCATCATGATTTATAACTAAAATATTATCTTTTGTTAACCTTAAATCAAACTCTATGATATCTGTATAGGTAGTCTCTTTAATAACATAATCAAAAGCCATTTTGGTATTTTCTGGATTCAAATGAGCTCCACCTCTATGAGCTGCAATTTGGGTATAATCCTCTATCCAAATATTTTCCTCTACAACCTTTTTTAAAGGAATAAAGCTAATCACACTAAAAAAAGAAGCAATAACTAATGTAATAAATATTGATATTGATGTAATTCTTTTCATATTGTAATTCCTATTTTCTTAGTATTGTTTTAGATTCAACATATCCTAATTTCTTATAAAAATTAAGTGCATTTTTATTATCACTTAAACAGACAATTTCAACCACATATTTATCCCATTTACTTTTAGCCCATTCTTCAAGCATCTCAATTAATTGTTTACCTAGGCCTTTTTTTCTATACTTTTCTTTTACAAATAAAGATTCTAACATGACAACATTAGTAGTGATAATATCATTTAATGGAGTTTTTAAATAAGCAAAAATATAACCAATACACTCATCATTATCTTTAACATAATAAGCAAAAACATGAGAATGCTTTATCATATCTTTATGAAAATCATTAATAATACACTCTCCATTAATTACATCATCTAGATTGCTTTCATACTTAATTAATTCATTAAGTAATTTATCTGCACACTTACAATCAAACTCATTTTCTATTTTAATGTATTCCATATTATCACTTCCTAATGTGATTTTATCAAACTTTTTTAGCCTTAACTAGTCTATTACTCAATTAAATAATTCTTTAAACTTTCAAATAGCCATGTTAAAATACTATTAACATAACAGGAGGACTTAAGATAATGGATGATATAAGCGATGTTTTAGAAAGACTAACACACAATAATACTTACGCAACTGATATATGTTTACTATTATATTTAGAAGAAAAATATACCAGTTTGTATTATTTAGATTATTTAAATATAACTGGAAAAGAATTAGAAAACTTACCTAAATGTTGTAAAGATGATAGCATTGATTACCTTACTCAAACAATTAGATTTCTAAGATCTGGTTTTTTATCAAAAGATGAAATAATGGAAAATCTAAATAGTAAGAATCCTGTTTTATTTATTGATAGGTTATTAATTACTGGGGAAGATTGGGAACATGCCTATGAAAACTTTGCAGGTAACTTTAGATGTAGGTTATCGAAAAATAAAGGAAGATAAAAAAGAAGCACTCAAATGCTTCTTTTTTGTTTATGGTTCTATACGATTTGGCCCTCTAAATAAATACATTGTCTCTTTTAATGATCCTGTTTCAAGTAATAACATAGTTATTCTATCAACACCCAAAGCAAATCCCCCATGAGGTGGACAACCATACTTAAAGAACTCTAAATAGAATTTAACGTCATTTCCTAATCCTTTTTCCCTAGCTTGGTTACAAAGAATATCATATCTATGCTCTCTTAAAGCTAATGTTGTAGTCTCGCATCCCTTCCATAAAAGGTCAGCCCCTTGAGGAATTCCGTTTTCTCTTTTATGATAGAATGCTCTTTTTTTAGCACTGAAATCAGTAATAAACACAAATTCATGGCCATATTTTTCTTTTACATATTTACTAGCCAATTTTTCAGATTCAGCATTCATATCACCAACATCTTCATAATTCATTACAAATCCATATTCTTTTTCAAGAATCTTATATAGTTCTTCTAATTTGATTCTAGGGAATGGTTTTGAAGGTATTATTACCTCTACATTAAATATTCTTTTTATCTCTTCCCCATACTTTTCTTTAACTGCACTTAATCCTGCAATAAATAAATTTTCTTCAAAATTCATAAGTTCTTCTAAAGACTCAATATAACTCATCTCAATATCAAATGAAGTAAATTCTGTTGCATGTCTATATGAATTTGATTTTTCTGCTCTAAATGCTGGAGCTATTTCAAATACTTTTTCAAATCCACTACACATTGCCATTTGCTTATAAAATTGAGGACTTTGTGCCAAATATGCTTTATTACCGAAATACTCTAGTTCAAAAACATCTGCTCCCGATTCACTAGCTGCACCAATAATTTTTGGAGAATGAATTTCAATAAAATTATTACTTACAACATATTCTCTCATCGCATTAATAAAACAAGTTTGAACTTTAAACATAAGTAAATTCTTTTCATTTCTTAAATCTAAAAATCTATAGTTTAATCTAGTATCCAATAGTGCGGACTTGCTATCTTTATAATTTAGAGGTAATTCTTCTAAACTTTTACTAGTTACAACTATTTTATTTGGAATTATTTCCATAGCATTAAGTTTTACTTTCTCATTTCGATTTAATACTCCACTAACTTTAATTGTACTCTCACAAGTTAAATCATTTACTATAGCATTTAATTCTTTATTATCATCATTTTTTTCTATAGTAATTTGAACCTTATCGCTACTATCTCTTAATACTACAAATTGTACATATTGTAAATTACGTATAGTATCTACAAAACCCTCAAGAGTAATCTCCTTTCCTATATATTCTTCTAGATTTTTAAAATATATCTCTTTCATCCTTTATACCCCCTATTCAATATATAATAAAAATAAAAAACAGTTATATTATCCACAAAGGGACGAATAACTGTTCTTAATCCGCGGTACCACCCAATTTATTATATATTAAAGTATAAAATTATATATAATCACTCTATGAAGTAACGGTTCATTCCCGACTTACTCTACTATAATTTCAAGCAAGTAGCTCCTGGGTGTCTTTTATCCTGCTATTATATTAGCTTTCACCAACCGCTAACTCTCTACAATACATTGCAAGACTACTCTTCCCATTCTCAGCCGATGCTTAATTTATAACATCTTATTTTTATATTGTCAAATAGAAATATTAATTTCCTAATACTTCTTCATAACTAGGTATACTTATTTGATAAGTTCCATTTCCATAAATTACAATTGTTTGATTAGGATTATTTTCAAAATAAGTTTCATATAGTTCAATCTCATCATCACTAACTCCACCCACAATATCAATAACAATATTATAAGTTTCACCATATTTTAATGGCTCATCAATATGAAATGTTATGGCTATATCATGATTTTCAATCATATAAATTCCCCAGTTATTGAAAGGATATAAATGAATATTTAAATATTCATCTAATGCTTCCTCTAAAATAACTCCATCATATAATTTATCATCATTAGGCTCTATAATAGATCCAGTTTTATTTGAAAAATTGCCAACTATAACATCCAATGAAAGATCCACTTTGTGAGTCTTATTAGTTCTAGCATATTCATTTCCAAAACTACTACTTATCTCAATTTTATCTAATTCATTAGTGTATTTATTTAATATATAATTACCAACTGAATTATAACTAATATCTTCTTCACTAGTATTTATATATCTAGCATCCAATTCCTTTAAAAGTAATTTCTTAAAATCTTTTAACATATCTTCAGACAAAGAAACTTTATTACCCTCTACTTTACCCTCAAATATTTCAACAGTCTCATTTACAAAGTTAGAAAGATTCTTTTTACTATTATGATAACTAGTCATATAATCTCTAATACTTGCAATATAATCAGCATATTCACTATCAATTTCAATTAAATCTTCTTTAACCCATGTATCCTTATCTTTAAGTGGAGACTTAATTTTTGAATATGAATTACCATTTTTATAAATATAATCTATGGTTGTAATTTCACTTGTTCCTGATTCATCTTCATTATTTTTAGCTACATTTATAACATATAAATTAAATGCCATATCAGGATAACTTATCTTACCAGTTATTCTAAAAGTGGTTTCAGATATCTCACTCCAAATTTCTCCTGGAAGAAATTCATAATCAACTTGATGATTTAGAGTGCCATAAACCTCTATTGTATAACTCTTTGTTTCTAATAATTGATTCTTTATCCTATTTGGTAAAACATTACATCCCACAAGAGGAAGTATCATAAGTAAAGATAATAAAAATACTTTAATCTTTTTCAAAGTTATCCCTCCTTAATATCCACAATAAAAAAATAGCACAAAATCAAAATAAACTAAAGTAAAGAGCAAATAAAAAAGATGTCATTAAGACATCTTATCTTATTCTTTTATTTTCTATTTTACTAACTATACTTTTACTAGCATCAATACTATCTACTCTTCTTATATCTTTACTAGATTCTTCAATACTTCCTACAATTTCCATATCTACCTTATCTTTAATAATTTCAGCATCATATTGGTCCTTTACTCTACCATTTCTTTTAACTGAATATATACTTTCTAAAGATACCATTTTAAAAGGAATATCATTATGAGAATATATCTTATCTACATAGGTTAAATTAACATATTCTTCAGGTATATATTCTCTATCTACAAGTAATTTATCTCCTTTGTAATAATAGCTATTTCTAACCATTCCCTCATTTTTTCTTTCAAACAAAAATAAGCCAATACACATTCTAGTATCCTTATAGCGAATAACATATTCATGTCCTGTATTATCCTTATCCCTCATACAAGATATAAACTCAAAATCTTCACTTTCATCTACTAGTTTCTTTAATTTTTCTAATTCTTCCTCATTAATAAGTAAATCCAAATCACTATGATATCTAACCAAATCTTTTTCAGCAGCAAGATATCCCATCATACCACCCGTATAATATGCATCAAAATCAGTACCTATAAGTGAATTAAAAGCATCAAAAGCCTCTACTACTAACTTATGATTTTCCTTTAAAGGCATATCTGTATATATAAGATTCATACTTCTAAGAAAATACAACCTATTCCATAAATCTTCTTTTCTAGGATATTTGTCCTTATTTAACTCACACACCATATCTAAATGATCAATAGCTACTTCTTTATCAATTTTACCTCTAGAAACAAAATCATAAATGGTAACCAAAACTTTATCTATAACATCATCTTCTTCAAGATTATAAAGTTGCTCTAATCTATTTTTTATAGCTTCTTCATTAGTAAAATTAGCTAACTTAGTATAAGTATAAGCGATTCTATCTAACACTTTTTGATTCTCTTTTTTCACTTTTACTCACTCCTAACCATTAACAATTATATCATAGTTACTATTGCTCTTCAAAAAGAATATATAAATACCAACACTAAAAAAATTAATGAATAATAAAAATTTTTCTTCATAAACTAGTAGTATGAAAAAAGAAAATATTATAAAGTATGGGAATCCAATTTTGGCATTACTACTTGTGGCAGTCTTAGGAACTTTATTCACTACTGTAGAAATGGACTGGTTTGAAACTTTAAACAAACCATCAAGATGGATAAATATGGCTCTTATTCCTATTGTATGGACAATAATCTATACATTGTGTGCCTTTTATCTTGTTCATTTAACAAAAGAAAATAAGTTACATAAAACACTAAAATTCTATTTAATAATCAATGGTATATTAAATGTATTATGGTGTTTAGTATTCTTTACTTTAAAGAATACCCTACTAGGATTAGTAGTTATTGACATCAACCTACTATCAAGTTTCTTTCTTTTAAAAGAAGTATTTGATACAAACAAAAAATGGGGATACGTGTTAATGATTTACCCAACCTGGTTAACTATTGCCACATGTCTTAACTTAGCCACTTGGATTCTAAACTAAAAAAGGAACTTACGTTCCTCTTTTTTATTTCATATTATTTAAAATGTCTTTCAATACTTTATAAGATTCATCAATATAATCTAACTTACACTCTATACTCCAAATTGCTTCAGGAGCATGCTCTTGTAAAAGAGTAAATACCCTATTTAAATCAATATTACCCATACCAAGTCCTAGATGTTCATCATTCAAATAAGATGGTCTTCCCTCAACCTTTCCATGATTATCATGTAAATGCAAATAACCAATTCTATCTTTTAAACTTATAATCCAATCTTCTACTTTCATATTTGAATTAGCATGTGCGTGTCCAATATCTAAACAAACTTTTAATCTAGGATCATTTAAAGCATCAATCTCCATCTTTATAACTTCACTATCTTCCTCACATTGATTTTCTATCATCATTACAATTGAGTCATCTTTATCTTTAAAAAACTCTTGCCAAAACGATACAGCATTCTTCACCCAACCATTATAAAAACTAGTATTTGGAGTAAATCCATTATGAACTACTATTTCACTACATCCTAGTTCTTTAGCAATTCTATAAGCATAATTATATGTCTTCATTGTAGCATCTCTAATAAGGGCATTCTTACTTCCTAAATTAAGATCCCAAAAAGGTGCATGAAGTGACTTACCTCCTTTAAAATTAGCCAATATTTCTCGATGTGTTTTTAATAAATCCTCTGCTTCTTTTGTATCCATAAGTATAGGATTATAAAATCCTTGTATCTCAATACCCAAACCACAATCTTTACATAACTCAGATATTCTTTTTACTTCTGTATCATCACATAATCTTATCTCTTTCATTTTTACTCACCTTAATCACAATATTATTTTATCACTATAATAAGAAAAGAAGAAAGCAACTCAATAATAAGTTGCTTTTTTATTAAACTATGTAGGCTTGTTTATTTCTTATTTTATCTTCTTTGTGTTTTTATTCTATCTTGTCTTTTAAGTTCATCAAAATACTCTTTTTTAGTAAATGAAGTGTATACTGAATCTCCTGTAGAACAAGGTCCTAAATATATTGGTTTATCATCACTTCCTGAATATGGATCAGTATGTCCTAAAATAGTTCTAACAACTACATCTTCTCCTGAAGTAATACTATATCCAAGTGGGACCCATACCCTTGAAGCATCAATAAACGCTTTACTAGGAATAAGAGAAATAGCAACATCTGCTGTTACATGTTTCTTTTCCATTGCTTCTTGGATTTGTCTTATAAAGTCTTTTCCATATTCTTCCTTTAAATATTCTAACTTTTTAGATTCCATTTTATAAAAATCTCTAATCTCATCTCTTTTTGAATCAATTAATCTCCAATAATATCTAACTAATTCATCCTCATATCCATACTCTTTAACTAATCTATCAAACTCACTTCCTATATCAAATGTTTCAAAACACTCTTCATCATAGTAATAGACAATAGTATCTAGTGCTCTTAGTGACAATTTAGGATGTCTAACCATAAGAGGATAAATATGTTTAATTTTACTAATTGTTAATTCTTCTGGAATCTTTTCTCCATAACTATGTCTATATCCAGAATACAAAAACATCTTTAAGTGATCTTCTCTTATTTTAATATCCCCAAGCGCCTCTTTTAACGCTCTTACTCTTTGTAGTTTTATATCTAGACTTTCTTCTAGAAAATAATAACCAAAATATGGGTCCTTGCTCTTCACCTTCTTTTCATACATTTCAACTACTTTACTTAATTCTACTAGTTTCATTTTAAATACCCCGCTTTCTCTAGTAATAAAAATACCCGTAATCATCCCTACAATAAGGACGAATACGGGTATCCGCGGTGCCACCTTAATTATTACTAAACATCTATGTGTTTTTCTTTCTTTAGTAATCCCTTTTTGCTCTATCAAGCATAGCAATGTGATAACGGTTTGCTTCCGAACTAGTCTACTAAGATTTCTCTTTTCCTTAGTTAGCTCCGAGGTGTTCTTTCCCAAAACTCTTGTAATCAGTTTCCACTATACCTGACTCACTAGTACAAGTTTATTAAGGTACTTGTCCTCATCTACGCACTTTTACTTTAACATGGTAAAAAAAGGGTGTCAAACACTTTTTAATGTTTGTCCACCCTAATACATAGTATTAATTTTTTTATTTTTCTTGTAATTTTGGTTTCTCTTTTAATGCCTTTATTGTTCCAACTACCTCAAAGATTAATAAAATACTCTCTAAAATTGCCCCAAATACTGAAGACACATAAATGTTATAGATTATCCAACAAACACTAGATGGAATACCTAAAAGTTTATACACTTTTGGATTCTTTTGCCATGCTGAATAAGTATATATCATTGTTCCAAACACGGAGAATAAGCTAAATAGTCCTACATATGTAAAATAAGAAGATACAGCAATAATTAAATATAGTATTCCCAATATAATATAGTCTACATAGTTTATCTTTTTATCATTTCCTCTAATTAAGAAAACAATATTTCTACCCATTGCCACAAGTGACATAACAAAGCCACTCCAAGCACCTAGTAAAATAAAAGCAATTGCATTAGCTAAAACAGCTAAAAAACTCATTGTCAAAATCTTTTTTCTATCTTTAGCCAAATAAGTTAAAGCAAGAAGAGCATAACTTATAATTACAAAAACTTGTGAAATTATATATGACATTATTTCCCTCCTAGTCTATATTTATTATATATCTTTCTATATCATAATTTTTTTCTTCAACATACATTTTATCAAGAAAGACACCATTATTAGCAAGTATACACTTTCTAGATGCCACATTATCAACTAGGCAATTAACCATTACCTTATCTAATCCTAACTCTTTACACTTTATTATTCCTAAAGCTAACATCTTTTTTCCATAACCTTTTCTTCTTTCATCAAAGGCAACACAATATCCAATGTTTCCAAATACTTGACTAATTTCCTTATATCTTATTTGAAACATTCCAACCACTTTATTATCAGCTTTTCTAACACAAATATATTGAATATATGGTTTCATAAATGGAGGCATATTTTTACCCTCTTTATAATCCCTACTTTTACTTAACCAAGTAGCAAAATCATCTACTCTAAGAGATCCACACCCATCCATTCTAGAACCATTATCTATAAGCACTTGTTTAAACAATTCAACTTCACTTTGATAATTTTCATCAGGAAAGATTAATTCTAATTCCTCCATAATTACTTACTCCTTTATAACGCCTTTATACCAGGTTGGAATAGTTAACTTAAAGTTATCATACCACTCCATAGTAGAGGTATTAATCTTATAAGCATTAGTAAGTGTTTCTCCTCCAATCTTTAAAGCCCATGGCAAAAACGAAATAAAGTTTTCTGCAGCATACATCTTTAAAATAGGAAAGAAATCGCTAGGAACACTATCACTAAAATATCCATTAATTAACCCTGTTTGAAAATATTCACTAACAAACACATTCCAAATAAATGGTTTTAAATCATCATATGGATCTGCTATTTTATTTTTTTCAAAATCGATTACCCCGATCTTACCATTATAAGCAATCATATTATTCACATGATAATCGCCATGAGTAAAGGTAAGAGGTCTATTTTCTAATAAGTGATAATTATTCTCTACATAATCTATCACAAGCTCTATATTTTCAATCTTAGCTCCAGATTCATTAAGTGCCTTATATTTTCTAGCCATTTTAGATTTAAACTTATCAATCCACTTTTCCTTGCCAGTTACATCAACATCTAAAGTATGTAATTTAGCAAGAATAACTCCAGCTTCTTTTCCTAGCTTATATGCTTCCATATCAGACATATCCTTAATAACTACTCCTGCATCTTCACCCTCTAGATAAGTTAATACAGTATATATTTTCTCTTCATTTAGTTTACCAAAACATATAGGTTTAGAAGCATTAATATTAAGTTTAGCAATTTTTTCTAATAAATCATATTGAGCTTTTCTCTCTTCATAAGAGGCAATCGGAGCAACCCTTAATAAATATTTATTATTACTTGTATCTACAATCAAATATTTATCTTCTCCTGAAAATCCTTTATTAATCTTTTCAATACTAATCCAAGTATCATATCCAGGTATACTAGCAAATTCTTTATAATTCACATTAATCACTCCTTTAACATAACTCTATTTTAACTATTTTAATATTAGCATTTTTATATTTAAATTCTTCATTTATTCTCTTACCAATTAAGTTAGAAGCAAAATCACACTTATAGGAAATAATATTATTAAATGGATCTTCTTCTCCCTCACCCACAATATAATAAATTTCTTCAACACTATCATATATAAGCGTTACTTTACTTCCTATAATAACTACTTCTCCACTAAATGATTTATAAAATTCTTGTTCTTCAATAACTAAAGAATTATTTAAAATTTCTTTCACCTTGCTTCTTTCAAGTGGCAATTTATATGATATTTTAGTTTGTAACTCTAAATACTCGGGATTCTCTCTTAAATCATTATCCACCTTAGTAGACTCACCCATTAATCGGTAAGTTTCAGTTATTTCTTTCTCTATTATATCTAGTCTATCTATTAATTTCTTTTTTCCATTTAATGAAATATAAATACTCATTACATCACCTCTAAATAATACTCAATAGCTTTTTTGTGATATGGAAGAGGTAATAAGGAAATTGCTTCACTTATCTCAATAAAAGATACTTCACATCCCTCTTCACTAGGATCAACACCATTATTTTCATCTATATTAACTATGAATATATTAGCCCTAGATAAAAGTGGATACTTACCTGCAGCAAGCCAATAACAATCAATACAAACAAGTTCTTTTACACTAGTAACACTGTAACCTGATTCTTCCTTGAATTCTCTTTTCAAGCACTCTAAATAATTTTCTCCAGGTTCTATTCCTCCCCCGACAAGAGAATATTGATCTCCTTTTTTTACGACCATAAGTTTATTATCTACAATTACAATTCCAAAGCACGTTTCTCTAAAATCATATTTAGAATCAAATTTTTCACCAATAGTTATACTCTTCACATCACTCACCACCTTACACACTCATTCTATCACTCTTATTTATATAAACAAAAAAGTTTGATAATAAATCAAACTTTTACATTATTAGCCTTAGCTATTACATTATTTTTTGTCCAAGTAGTTAATATTTCAGTATTCTTTAAAATTGCTCTTTCAAAATTCTTATAGTTAGGATCTTGGCAAGCTTGAGCTAGTTTTCTAAAATTAATCTTATTTTTAGTAAATGTCTCTGTCATCAATTTTTTTAATGCCTCTACCTCGCTTATTGCATCCCCAGTTATCTTGTTTTCTACTTCTCTTTGTATATCTTCCACTTTACGACTACTTCTAATCCTAAATCTTTTGCTTTCATACTTTTCTACAAACTCCACAAACTTTTTAAATTCAGCATCTAATTTTCTAATATTCTCTACATAGTCTTTAAGTAAAAAATCTTTACCATTAAACTTACCAGGATTATCCTTTTGTAACTTCTCATAAGCTAATGTAGCTAAAATAGCTAAATCCTTTTGATCATTAATAATAGAATTATACATATCGATACAAAAAGCTGCATCTTTCATTTTTATATCTCTTACTCCAAATACAGTCGCCATAAACATCCCTCGCTAAAAAACATTATATATTAATCTTTATTGACCTTCTAGTATTATTATAAAAAAGCCCCAATATATTGGGACTTATTTTATCCAATCATGATTCCAACCAAAATTATAACACCAATTGAAATTATAATTTTAAGCACACTAAATAGTTTTTCTTTAAATGCATAACGCCCCGCACAAGCACAAACAACATTTGCGATAGCCATCACGAAAGAAAAAGAAGCAAACACCATTGCTGCAATCGAAGTATCTTCATTTGCAATAAAAGGCACATCGCCAGTACAATACACATTACCATATGGGGCATAATCGCTACAAAAAAATTTACCCGTTCCATTAGCAAGAGAAGCACCTAATAAAATAAATATGATAACTAGCATAATCCAATATATAAAGCTTAATATAGCTAAACTTTTTCTAGGATCATCAATAGTTTGCTTTTCTTTACCTATATTATTTCTTATCATACACCCACAATGAACACATACTATTGCTTCATCCAATAATTCATGTCCACATTTACTACAATATTTCATTTAAATCACCTAAATTCATTTAACCACATCAATTGTTTTATTTAAATAGTTTATAAACATTTTACTAGCAAAGGTAAGTGATATATTCTTATTGCTTGCTAGGTAAACATTTAAATTAGGAATTTGATTATTTATTTTTAATTCTTCTAAGTGTGGATGATTCTTCTTTGCTAAGTCAATAATAGAAAAACCAATCCCTAAACCTATATTAGTAAACTCCACAATTAAGTCTTGGCTCACAACTTCCATTGATGGAATTAGTTTAACGTCATTTTTACCAGCCACATAATCTAATAACTTTCTAGAATTAGATTCCTCTTTTTGAAGTATCAAAGGATAATTATTCAAATCAGATAACGACTTTATATCATCCTTGAAATACTCTTTGTTATATATAAAACCTTGTTTTAACTCCTTCAGCTTAACTAATGATAAATTACTCTCTTTTATATTACTTTCATTAAAAATAACAATATCAAGTTTACCAAGTTTTAGACTATTAATTAAATCACTAGTTAAATCATTAACGATAGTTATATTTACTCCAGGGTACTTCTTATGAAACTCTTTAATTGAATCTAAAAGAACAAGTTTAGTTAGTGTAGATGAACATCCTATTTTTATTTCCCCTTTTTCTAATCCTTTAAATGAAGAAAATTCATTTTCAGCATTAGATATAAGTTCCATTGCTCCTTTTATATGCTCATAAAACATCTTACCCTCTGCAGTTAATTCCATTCCCTTATTACTACGGATGAATAAAGTTCCTCCTAATTGTTCCTCTAGTTTTTTTATACTTTGAGATATGGCTGGTTGAGAAATATATAACTCCTCACTTGCTTTAGTCATATGTTTGTGTTTAGCTACTGTATAAAATATTTTATATAAATCTAAATCGATATCCATTATAAGCACCTCTTATAATCATCATAACATATATATATTTTACTTATCAACGGCATAATCATAAAATCAAAGTGTCAGGAGATGATTATATGTTTAAAAATAAAAATATTTTAATTTGCGTTACTGGAGGAATATCAGCCTATAAAGTGTGTGACATCATAAGTGTGTTAAAGCATAAAGGTGCTAATGTTAATGTTATTATGACTAATAATGCCACTAAATTTATTACCCCATTAACACTAGAAACATTATCAAAAAATAAAGTCTATAGTGATATGTTTAATCATGAATATAAAAAAGAAGTGATACATATAGAACTTGCACAAACTTCAGATCTAGTTTTAGTTGCCCCATGTAGTGCAAATATGATTGCTAAACTCTCATACGGTTTAGGTGATGATTTAGTTTCTACCACCCTACTTGCAACAAAAGCACAAATAGTTATAGCACCCGCTATGAACGATAATATGTATTCAAACCCTATAGTTCAAGATAATATATCAAGACTCAAAAAATTTGGATATAAATTCATTGAACCAGAAACAGGAAGTTTAGCGTGTGGTTATGTAGGAAAAGGAAAATTAGCTAAAAAGGAAACGATTATTAACTATTTAGAAAATATATTAAGAGGTGATAAAAATGATTAAGATAGTGATAACATCTGGAGGTACTAGTGAAAGAATAGATAATGTTAGAAAGATAACTAATTCCTCTTCAGGAAAACTTGGAAGCATGATTAGCGATGCATTTAGTGATGCACTAACTGATGAATATAAAATTTATTATGTTTGTAATAAAAAATCCATAAAACCAACAAAAAAAGATAATGTAGAGATAATAGAAATAATGGACACTAATGATTTAGTAAATGTAACTAAAGAACTATTAACAAATAATAAAATTGACTACTTTATTCACTCAATGGCAGTAAGTGATTATACAGTTGACTATGTAACAAATGAAGATAAATATAAAGACTTTCTTTTAAATGACAATTATGATTCTTTAATCATTAATAGAGATAATAAAATATCTTCTTATGAAGATAACTTAATAATCAAATTAAAAAGAACCCCTAAGGTTATAAAAATGATTAAAGACATATCTCCTTTAACATACCTAGTAGGATTCAAATTACTAGATGATGTAAATGAAGAAACCTTAATAAATGTAGCCCATGATTTAAAAGTTAAAAATAATTGTAATTTAGTATTAGCCAATGACTTATCTTCGATTAGAAACGGTAATCATGTTGGTTATATCATTAAAAATAAAAATGATTTTAAAAAGATATATTCAAAAGAAAATATAGCATTTTCTCTAGTAAGGGAGATGTTAAACAATGATTAAATATTTAGTCCAAGAAATTAGAGATTTAAATGAAAGTATAGACCATTTCTATAAAGAATTACTAGAGAAAAAATATCAATTCATAATACTAAAGAACAGTAACAAATATTATTGTTTAACAAAAGAAAAAAGTTTATTAGAAATAAATGATATAGATGAATTCATTACTAATGCTAGAGATGATAAATACTATCACACTATCAAAGAAAACATTTGTGAAATAAACTTTAAAGACCTAGAAAGATATTATAGTTATATAGATTTATTTAAAGATAAACTATCAAACAAGATATATGGAGAAAGATACCTATTTGGAACTGTAGCTATTAAATCAAATAAAGGTTTTATAACTACCACTAGAGGCAAAGAAAACTTAAACGACTACGCTTATGTTAATTATGTAGATCACATAAACAACATCGTAAGTGTAAAAAATAAAAAAGCTTCACTTAATGCCCCATTACTTGCAACATTATTTGAAAATGAAAATGTAGAAATAATTGTTCATATAAACCATGAATACGATGACACTTTACAATATTTTGATTATTCCTTCCCTGGCACTATTAAAGATAGCAAAAGAGATAACACAAAATCTTTTAACATTAAAAATCATGGTGTGTTTTATCTTTTTAATAAGAAAGGAGATTTAATAAAATGAAATACCCTCATTACAAAGAATATGAAAGTGTCTATAAAAGATATTTTTTAAAAGGATGCGATCACATAATAAATAAAGCAAACATTAATAGAGATGATAAAATATTAGACTTATGTGGAGGCAATGGAAGACTCACCAAAGAGCTAAGTAAGTATAGTAATTATGTAAGTTATTTAGATAAAGAAAAAGATATGATTCCAGATGATTTAGATAAACTAGGGATTAAAGTATATAACTCAGATATAAATGAATTTATAAAGAGCAATAATGAGAAATTTGATAAAGTATTTTGTATGCAGGCTGTTAATTATTATCTAGATGATATCGATATGTCTTTATTTTCAAAAATGTTTAATAAAAATGGTGTATTCATTTTTAATACGTTTACAAACAAGCCTCCTAAAACACCATTAATTAAAGAATATACTTTAGATAATGAGTCATATGTAGAAATATCCTATCTAGTAGATAATGAAGTATATCACCTTCAAATAAAAGAAAATCATTTACCTCATTTCACTAAATTCAAATATATATCTAGAGAGAGATTCTTTTCTATATTATTACCTTATTTTGATATAGAAGTATATGAAGATGGAAAAAGTGGGGTATATGTATGCAAGAAGAGATAGATTACTCTAGTGGATTACATAATATTATCGACAAAGAGCTTATAAATACTAGTATTAATAATGTTATAAATGGCAACTTTGATTACAATTATGTATCAAGTAAAGGGATTAAAGAGTTACGTAAAGAAATAGTAAAATTTACAGATATTGATAGTGTTTCATATCATGATGTTTTAATCACAAATTCAAGTAGTCAATCGCTTCAAATTATTACTGGTTTGCTTAGGGAAAATGATACTATTTTAATAGAGGAAAATACTTATTTTGGAGCAGAAGAAATATTTCATTTAAAAAAATTAAATATTATTAGAGTTAAAGTAAATACTATTGGGATAGATATTGAAGATTTAAAATTAAAGATAGAAAAATATAATCCAAAAATGATATATGTAATACCCACATTTAATAATCCTTCAGGTATTAGTTGGGATAATGATATAAGAGAGAAATTTATTGATGCCATAAAAGATAAAAATATTATAGTAATCGAAGATGATCCATACAGTCTTATATCATATGAAAACAATCAATATAAAAAGTTATATGAATTAGATAATAACCATGTAATATACATATCTAGTTTCTCTAAATATATATCTCCTTGTTTCAGCGTTGGATATATCATTTCAAATAAAAAAACAATAGATAAATTATATCTAATTAAGAAAATAGATTTATGTACTAATGGATTTATTCAATTTGTTGTCTTAGATTATTTAAAAAACAACAACTTAAAAGAATTGCTAAAAGAAAAATCAAAAGAATATAAAAATTTATTAGATAAAAGTATCAAATATCTAGATGATAATAACTTCACTTATAAATACATACCTAAAGGTGGATTATTCATGTTAGTAACAAAAGAGGACATAACTAATAGATTTAATATTTGTTATTTATTAAATAAAAAAGGTGCAAAGTAGCACCTTTTTATAATTATCTTTTATTTGTGTTTTTTTAGTTTACTAGAAACCACTTCAACATTTAGTTTGCTTAAATGATTAAAATTAGAATCTTCTTTATTTTTTTATTGGCAAAAGCATTCTTGTTTGCTTTTTGTATTCTTCAAAACCTTCTTTGTGAGATTGTCTTTTATCAGCCATTGGAATGCTCACTGTTAAAAATAAAATAGTATTTGCTATAGCACCAATAAGAAGATAATAATTGCCATAACTAGCGCTAACAACAGATAAACCAATTCCCCACCACATTAGAATCTCTCCAAGATAATTTGGATGGCGTGAATATTTCCAAAGACCAGTATGTATAAATGTAGAATCTTTGTGTTTTCTAAACTTATGCATTTGAATATCTGAAGTACCTTGAATAATAATTGCCACAAGAGAAAGACATAAAAATACTACACTTAATACATTCGCGCTTATTCCCTCTCTAAGAGCATATACTCCAGGTAAAGTACAAGCATACACAATAACAGTAGGAACCATATGTATACCAATAAAGTTAATAAGAGGATAAAATTTTCCGGTTGTTTCATTTAGCATTGTGTATCGCCAATCTTGGCAAGTAAGATTTTTAAATGTATATGCCCAATTGGCAGTTAATCTTATAGCCCATATTGATACTACAACTAATAAAAGTAATCCATATGAAGTAATGTTTTCACTAAAAGCAAAAGCTATTAATATAACTAATGGTTGAACACTCCAATAAGGATCATAAACTGAAGCATTTTTAAAGATCAAACTAAATATAAATGTTAACGTTGTAGACACTAAATCTGCAATCAAAAGTGAAACCCACCAAGAAAAATTTAATGCTCTATATGTAATTACACCAGCAATAATTGCCATTATATATACAAATGCTATAACAATAAAACTAGCCACTCTATTTTCTTTTAATTCTTTCATATTTTTCTCCTAACAAAACGCATACAACAATTCTACCATTTTCAATTTTTCGCCTCAATAAATTCAATATAAAAAGCAAGTCTCCTCACTTACCTTAATTACCAATTATCTTCAAAATATCACCAGTTATAAAACCATTAATATCTAAATTTCCTTTTTCATCTAAAGTTAATAAAGTAACCGTCTTATCATCTTTTATTCTATACCCTTTATATATTCCCTTATGAACATACACTCTTTGATTACTACTTCCCCTAAATTGTAAAGAAACATTTCTTTTACTCATTACAAATCTTCCAGAGATAACAATATCTGAAATATCCCAAATCTTTTTTTGTATTTTATCTAACTCTAACTTTTTATATCCAGTAAATAAAATAACACTCATTTTGTTATCCTTAACCATTTTAACAAGATTATATAAAGATTTAGCCTGATCAAGAGGTTCTCCCCCATGCAAAGTAATACCCTCTACATTTTCTTTAATAGCAAGAGCAACTATTTCTTTTTCATCCATAAATATTGCATCCTCAAATGACCAAAGATGTTTGTTTATACATCCCTTGCAATGAATAGAGCACCCTTTTAAAAATATTAATAATCTCTTTCCCTTACCATATAAATGCTCATTATTTACTATCTTTATTTTATATATCCCAATCATTGATTATTAATCCTTACACCATTATTAATAAGCTTTGTTTCCTTATAAAAATCATCTTTTTTATTAGTTTTAGTTTGTAGTGATAATTCCTTTAAAAGCTTATCTAACTCACTTATACACTCGCTACCATATATTCCAAAAGTTTCAGCATCACAATTACCATTTTCATCTATACTAATAAGAATTTTCTTTTCTCCCATTATTCACACCTCACAAGTTCTAACTCTATCTTATTACCATTTCTAACTTCTTTTATAGAGTATCCCATTTGCTTAGCTCTATAGGCAATTATACTAGCAGTAGCGTTTTTTAATATTTCATTAGTCTTAACTAAATTTTCCTTTACCCCATTAAAAATGTTAGATAAATCTTCATTTATACTCAATGAAGAAGATATAATATCTCCCCTTAGTTCACTAACAAACTTATTATCCTTATAATCTGTTATAATTTCTTGCTTAGCAAGTTCCATATAACATCCATTTTGCTTGATATTCAAAATCATATCTAAAACTCTAAGATCCAAATCAACATTAAACTTATTATTTGAAATAATTTCTTTAACACTAGGAGTTAGAGCGCAATTTATAATCTTATGGTTAAATTTATAATCGTTGCCAAAACTTCTTAAACTAGAAAGAAGCTTATCACTTACTATATAATTTTTTCCTTTTAACTCACACTCTATCTCTCTTACATCGAACCCTAAAGTCTCTAATAAAGAAAGTAGACAAGAAGAAGTATTATAG
This sequence comes from Bacilli bacterium, assembly GCA_045118975.1. Taxonomy (GTDB): domain Bacteria; phylum Bacillota_I; class Bacilli_A; order RFN20; family DUOF01; genus RGIG6178. Next base: position 80,781 of record JBGVCT010000016.1, on the reverse strand, counting down.
GCATCATTAATTAAAATATTACCATCACTAGAATAAACATTACACCCTCTTGTTAAAACACTTAATCTATCTAATTTTTGATTTAGGGCACATATAATTGCCCCTTCTAAATTAATAACATCATCTCTAGTAAAACCATCTACCTTAATCTCTAAAGGATTAAATGATTTCACACTAATCTCACAACTCATAAACTATCTCCTTGCTATACACTTCAAGTTAAACTCTTCCCTCAAACATTTAGTGTCATAATATTCATATAAATCATCAATAACAATATATCTTTCACCATTCTTTTCATATACAGGATAATTTTCAGGAAGATGTAAATCTCTTAATCTATCTATAATATTAAGACAATTTACAATATAGGCATTTATTGAATACAAATAACTATCTATAAATGCCTTTAACTTAGCCATTTTAGAAATCTCTTTTGTTTTGACAATATCTGAAATAGATTGTATTTGCTTATCATTATTGATAATTTCATTACACTTGTCCAAAAACACTTCTAACCCTTTATCATCTCTTATAGTATTAGCCTTACTTTCAAAGCTAGCTTTAAGTCTTAATAAATCTGACACTTTCTTTTCTAATATCTCTACACTTCTTTTATTACTATTTACATCTATCCCTTCTAATATAAGGGTTCTTTTCTCTTGAATAGTATTTTTATATCCTTCAATTTCTTCATCAAATTTATCAAACTTAGAATTCAAGTTTTCTTTATTAACAGCATTAAACATGTCCTTACATCTAACAAGTAATGAACGCTTATAGTTTTCAAATAAAGCTTTAGCATTATTAACTAATTTATAATATCCCTCATACCTACACTCATCAATAATGCCTGTTAATGTTTCATCAAATTTGACACCACTATCAATAAACTCAATTAAACCTACATCCTCTTCCATGATTTCATCATAATCTCTTTTAATTTCATCCACTTTAAGAGTTTGTACTTCATCCCATTCTTTTTTTAACTCATGCACTTCATCATAAATACTAGATAAACTATAAGTATTATCAAATGTTGGAGGAATAAGATTAAATTGATATTCCACCTTATATGCCTTATTAGAGTAATTATTATGTTCCTCACTTATTGAATCATCAAAATTCTCACTTACAAAATCACTAATTGAATTCAATTTAACATCACAAAAAACAACCTTTGTATCCGTCAAACTAAAATTTTCAATTGTTCCATTAGATACACAATATACTCTATCAAGCATATTATCAATATTAGCATTATCATCACAAAATAAACATTTGTAAGTATTTCTAACAAAAGAGTCCATAGCATCTAGAGGATAAGTAGTATATTTACCACTATTTGTCTTTATTAAACAAGATAATGTAGCATTCTTATTTTGAAGTATTATTCCCTCTTTTAAAACATCCGCTAATACTAAATCCAGTTTATTTGTTAAAGCATAATAAAAGATATCTTTATTGTAGTATTTAGGATCTACAACATATATACACTCTATCTTTTCCTTATTTGCCTCCATAATTAATTGTGAATAATCTCTTTCGCCTTTTTTATCCACAATAATAAGCCTAGCCACCTGAGTAAAAAAAGAATAATCTTCTTTTATATCTTCATGATTAAAATATATCTTATTAATCAAATCATTAGTTTCTACATACTTATCAAATAATATAAAATTTTTATTTTCTTTACCAATAACTCCAATGTAATTGAAATCTAAATTATCATCAATCCTTAAGTTATCTATTTTTAAATCAGGATATGTAGAAACAATTTCTTCATTTCTAGATATCACATTCACTTTGACATTTAGACTAACTCTATTTAACGCTATAACTAAATTTTCATCTAAACAAGCTTCTTTCAATATAAGATTAATAACACTAGCACCATTTATAAGTTCAATTAATGAAGCAAGTGAATATTCTTGAAATAAATGATTTTTACTCACTGAAAATTCCCACTTATCAAAAAGTGTCCACCCTTGATTAAAGGAATTCTCTTTTATAACCTTTATAACCTTACTATTTATCATAATCTTCCCTCTTAACAAATGGATTCTTACACTCTTGATGCAATCTTGGTACATCTACTCCTAAATCCATTACTTTCTCTGGAATACCATCACTTGCAAGTCTAGCTCTCTCTTTAGCCCATTTTCTCAAATTAGAAATAGTCTCTGCCATTGTTTTTGATAAGGGAGAGGTAGTATATATACACTCCATTAAATTTTCCATTTTTAAATCATCTTGACCATTTGCATAAGCATTAAATAATGCTTCATTTATAACTTCTTCAATCTCAGCACCAGAGAATCCCTCTGTATTTTTCACTAATTTATTAATATCCAATTTTAAAGTTTTGATGTCTCTATTTTTATTTTCTAAATGTATCCTAAAAATATTTTCTCTTTCCATTGCAGTAGGTAAATCAACAAAAAAGATTTCATCAAATCTTCCTTTTCTTAGTAACTCTGGCGGCAATGAACTTATATCATTGGCAGTAGCCACTACAAATACAGGATCCTCTTTTTCTTGCATCCAAGTTAATAAAGTTCCAAATACTCTAGCACTAGTACCACCATCAGCCTTACCACTACTTTGAGTCCCACTTAAACCCTTTTCAATTTCATCTATCCATAAAACACATGGCGAAATAGTTTTAGCAACATCTAGAGCATATCTTATATTTCTTTCCGACTCACCAACAAATCCACTGAACACCTTGCCCAAATCAAATCTCAAAAGAGGAAATTGCCACTCATTTGCTATTGCTTTAGCAGTTAATGACTTACCACAACCAGGAACTCCAAGCAGTAATACACCTCTAGGAGTATTTAATCCATAAGCCCTAGCATCATCACTATATGCATTACCTCTTTTTCTTATCCAATCCTTTAAATTTTCTAAACCACCAACATTAGTTAAATATTCTTTTGGATGGAAATACTCTAAAAGACCACTCTTTTTAATAATTTGCTCTTTTTCGCTAATTATTAAAGGGATCTCCTCATCAGTTAATTTTCTATTTGTAATAATAGCTTTAGCAAATGCTAATCTTGCCTCCATTACAGTAAGACCAAGAGCAGACTCTAAAAGTTTAGGAGTTATCTCACTCTCAATACAATAATCACTATACTCTTCTACAACAGTATGAGCAATTACCTCAATAATACTTCTATCAGGTAATTCAACCTCAATAACCGGTAATTCTTTAGATAACTCTTCTGGTACAAACTTACTAGGCGCACTTAAAATAATAGCTTTTTTATAGCTACCAGAATAATTTTGTGGTCTCATCATTTCTCTTATATATCTTACATTTACTGGATATCCCACCTCACTATATGGATGAAAATCCTCTAATACAAGTAGCATATCACTTTCATTATTTAAATAATATTCCAATACAGCCGCTAGGGTAGTACAATCAGGATTAATAACTTTTAACTTTCCTTGTTCCCAAATTCTAAGCCCTGAAACACTACTCCATGAATACCAAGCAATTCCTAATATCTCACTTACATAGTTAGTAAATCCATGCACCCTTTCCCACTCAAAAGATGCAATTTCTACAACCTTAGCGCCCGCTCTAATTAGCGTTTCTAATTCTTCTTCGTAATTTTTCATAAATTTTTCCCCTTTATAACTTGTAATAAGTAATACTCCCCTATCACTACATACAAGTTTTAAATAATTTAATTAATCATTTAATATAAATCTTTATAAATAGTTACTCCTTTTTTATTAGGTAAAAAGCTCAACTTTTACCTTTTTTTATTGCCGCGCAAGGAAGAGAATACCAATTTAGAGTAAATTTGTCAACAAAATGAGCTTTTAGTGCACTTTAAGGAAAATCCAACAAAAAATAAAAAGCACTATCTTTTTTATAAAAAGATAATGCCTAAAATCAATTATAATAAATCTTAAAAAATCAATGATATACCTATTGCAGCAACCACCGCTACTACAATAATGCCTAACATAATTTTTAAAGCCGTTGAGCTATATTTTATTTCTCTATTAAGATATTTCAATAAAGTTTCTTCTAATTCTTTGTATTCTTTTTCTATATTAGGATCTTTTTTATCACCTGCTAATAAGCAATATTTCTCATAGTGACGTTTATAATCTCTTGTATAAGTGTGATTGCTTGTTTCTCCTCTTCTAAATTGTCTAATAGCAGCAGACATAGCAGTTTTAGAAAGCAACCACCATACGATTGTATTCCCTGGCTCTTTTTCAGAGACTGAAAGTAACATTTTATATGCTTTTTGATATTCTTCCATTTTAATCATAGCTTCAACATTAGCCATTAAATCTACCTTGTCCCTATCATCTGCTTCAGAAACAACGTTTCCATAGATATGATTTGTAACATGATTAGTAACATTATAGTTATTATTATTTACATCTTCAGCAATAACCATCTTATTACCACAATGTAAACACACATAAGTATTCTCTTCATTTTCTATTTTAGCAAGTTGACCACCGCAACCATTACATTTTAAGTCTTCCTTCATACATTACCCTCCAAATAATAAATAATTATACCCCAAGTATAACACGCCCATTTTCAACAACAATTATATTGATGCTTTTTTATAATAGATCTTTAAAAAGTTCTATGTTACTAGCCTCTGGCTTTAATTCTCCTGCCTCTATTTTCTTAATAATCTCAACAATTTTACTATTAATTGGAGTTGCTACTCCATTCTTCTTACCAAACTCTACAACCATACCATTTATAGCATCAACTTCACAAGGCTTGCTCTTTTTAATATCTTGTAACATAGATGGTTCAATGTTTCTATGCTTTTTCATAGCAATAGGAATCAAAAGAGTAGCAATAAATCTTTTAAACGCATTCTTGTAATAAAATAACTTAGTAATGTTTTTTCCTTGAACTGGAGCAAAAGTTATTCCTGTACTAGTACCAACATCAATAACTTCCTTCATACAACGAATAGCCACTTTTCTAGCTTCTTTATTTTCACTAACATCACCAAATACTCCACCAACTACTGTACCTAGTCCTGAGAAGGTTGCATTAATAAGCAACTTAGACCAACGAGCTCCAAGTAGGTTCTCTTCTTCATGTACTGGACACATATTTTCTAAAAGTTCTTTAACCATCTTGAATTGCTCATCACTAATACCATCCATTTTTCCCATATGGAAAGAAAGTGATGATGGATCACTTGTTAAAACACATACTCCAGGTTCTTTTAAAGTGGCACCCCACTCTACTACACATCCCATTGTATGGTTGGCACCAACTATTTCTGCGATTAATGGTTCAGGTAAGCCATTTTGAAGAGTAACAATTACTCCATCATCTGTTAAATGATTCTTTAGCTTTGTAACAACTTCTTTATTTTGTAATTGCTTAGTCAAAAGCAAAATAACATCATATTTATCACTCATCTCTTCCACTGTAAGTGCTTTAACAGGTACAGTTAAATCAACAGTTCCCTCAATTCTAGCACCTTTTTCATTTAATGCTTTAACATGTGCTACATTTCTATTAATTAAATCCACTTCAATACCATTTTTACTAATATAAGCTCCTAATACAGTTCCTAAAGAACCTGCTCCATATATTGCATATTTTTTCATATAAATATCCCCCATAATTTCCTTTATTATTAATTATTAAATTAAATCTGCATACTCATTAGAATAGTAATCAGCCACTTTTTTCATATCTTCTTTATCATTACTAGAACTATCATCATATACAGCAATTGTATGTAATCCTGCCTTATTAGCAGTTTCAATTGCAACTTTATTATCGTCAAAAAAAGTTATATCTTCAGGATTAACTCCAATTGTTTTAGCAACTTCTAAGTAGATATTAACATCACTTTTAACCATATTAAAGTCATCACAACACCAGCACTTTTCAAACATATCTAAAATTCCTAATCTTTGTAAACATGGTTCAAAAGCTTTATGCGGACTAGCAGTTAAAATATATAACTTTACTCCATTTTCTTTTAAAATTTGTAAATAGTTTAATACATTTTCTTTTAATGGAATCTCATTAGCGTATTTAGGCAAAGCATAATTATCCATTTCTTGTATCATTTCTTCTTTTGTCATGGTAAGTGCAAAATTATTTTGATAATAGTTTAGTGTTCCTGCATCTCCTAGAGGAGTTATAGTTCTAAGTAAACCCCCTGGAGGAGTTATCCCTTGCATTCTAAGAAGTCTAAACATCTTTTCTCCCCACACAGGCATTGAATCCACTAATGTTCCATCAAAATCAAATAGAGCAATTTTTCCATAAAAAATCATACTATCACCAAAATCAATTATACCATAATCTTCTTTTTTAAAAATCAAATTGAAAGAAAAAAAGTTTGACTAAATGAATGCCAAACTATTTTTTTATATCTATTTAATTTTTGTATTATTTATAATTATTTTTCATATCCTAACATCAACATTTTATTATCTAATTTATCAATAATATTCCTACACTTAAAATGATATACTAGCGCACCAATCGCATAAGGAAATATAAGTATTTCTGATAAAACACACACTAAAATTAAAACATATATATTCCAACTCCATATTGGACTTTTTTCTTGAATTATATGTCCATCAATGATATCTTTTTCTACTTTAGCGACATAAACATAATCTCTATAAAACTTACTATTAGTTAATTTAATTCTGATTTCTTTTTCTTTTATTGGTTCTACATTTTCTTTTATCTTATACACATTATGTTCTCTATCTACAATACTAATTCTAGGAGAGATAAAAACATAGATAGATATTAAAACAATGATGACTCCTACTATCATCCCAACAATCCCATTTATTACTCTAAGATCTGTTTCACTAGCAAATGAAGTAAGAGCTACTTCAGTTAATACAATTGCAGTAAGCGCGCTACACAAACTGGTTAATTTGATATTTCTATAATAGTGCCCTTTACCATAAGATTTAAAACACCCTATAATAGCAATAGCAAGTTCGACAAATGATACACAGGCAATAATTATTCCCAAAATCATGTCATAGCTCATAACACTTGTATCAGTAAATACCATTCTAGCCATATATATTGAATATTCTAATCCTGCAATAAGAAGAAATATACCAACACACTTATTCCTATATTCAAATGTTTTCTTATCTGGATATTTAACTCCCAAATAACACTCTAGTTTAGTAAGCATAATGAAAATATTCACTATTCCTGCAACTAAAAAGAAAATACTAAAAAAGAAGGATAAGAATATCTTTCCTATCCCTAATAACAAATTGAGTAATATAGAAAATTTAGTGCCCAATATAGTTCTTTCTTTAAACGATAAATTTCTATAATAATTAGCTATTTCTATTATCTTCATTCTTGTAATTAATCACCTCTATAATTATTTTAGAGATTTTCTCAATATCATCTAAACAATCCTTCTCTACCCACTTTAAAATAATTGCTAATGTTCCTTGAGTATAATAGGAAAAAATATATTCCCTATCTTCCTCCTTAACTCCATACATCCCCAATATTTTATTAAATAAAGAATTATATAAATTATTCTTCTCCGATTCGTTATTAAATAAATATGGCTTTTCATGAATTAATTTAAATACTTTTTTATGCTTTTTTATAAGATTCAAATATGGAATCAAATATTCATCTTTTATAAAAAACAACTCTTCTCTACTAGAAACATTTAAATTAACTATCTTTTTACCAAAAGATTCATTAAATTTTCTATTAATAAGTTCTATTGTTTCTTTCAATAAATCATCCATATTCTCATAATGAAGATAAAAAGTAGATCTATTAACTCCCGCCTTATCACAAATCTCTTTTACACTAATAAATTCAAAATCCTTCTTTTCTAAAAGAATTAAAAGCGCTTCATCCATAAGTAAAGCCGTATTAAAATATTTACTCTCTGATTTATTCACGCTCATCACTTCCCTTATTCTTCACTAATTTCTTTAGCTAATCTTATAATATCACTACCGTACTTATTTTTACCTCTATTTAGTAAAACTTTATAAATAGGATAGTTAACACTAACGCCTGCTATTCCAACTAATCCAATGATAATACCTACTAAAACACTAGTAAATGTATTTCCACCAATTACTCCCATAGCCAAACTCATTCCTGCTCCCATAACTAAACTAGATACAACTCCAAAAGTATATGCAAATATTAATGCATTTCTTTTAGCAAGCTTATCTAACTTCTTTAATGCCATTACTTTGCTAGTGCTCTTAGGAGCATACTCACTAGCGATCTTTTCAGCATAAATCTTATCCGTATTCATATTAAATACCTCCCTTGTATAATTTAAGTATAAAATTTATATGAATCTAAATTGAACAACAAAAATTATAAAAAGTGTCGATTTTAAAAATTTTTATCCAATATAGCAAACCTTAATAAATGATTAACTTTTTTATAATGTAGAAGGCATTTATTGTTTCTACTTAGAATAATATATTTTATAAATAAAAAACCTCCCATCTTATTGGGAGGTTAAATTTTATCTTTTATTAGCGGTTTCTTTCTTTTTTGTTTTCATTTCTTTTAATCTTGCCTCGATTATTACAGGCAAAGATTTTTTCCATTCATTACTAATCTTTTTAAATTACCTTTTCTAAAAAAATCTTTTTTTCAAACCCACCACGTTTAGCATTTTTATGATTCATAACTTCCATCACATCATCTAGAGATTTATTTTCTAGTTTTGCTAAAGAAGATATAATTTCTAACATATCAGCCAGTTCCTCTATTCTTTCATCTGGTTGCTTTGCATTTAAAACCTCATTATATTCTTCATATAATTTTTTTTCTAATTCAACCTTATATTCCTCATCACTTAAAATTCTTGTAACAGGAACACTATTATCTTTTTTTATTATCTCAGGAATGTTATCTCTAACTAATTTGTTGTATATCTTTTCCATATAAAACACCTCTTCTATCTATGATTTCATTATAACTAATTATAATTACAAACTCCATTGCATAAACATTATATTAAAAAATAAACACCTTCACATTTTTTATAAAATAGTTCTACATACACTTTTTGAAAACTTATAATTTTTCGCCAATTTTTTTAGCATCCCTAGTCAATTTTTAGGGATTTTTTTTATTTTATAAAAACACTAGCATGAACATAAAACTATATTTTAATAATTATTTGTTATCACTAAACATCTTCTTTTTAAAAATAATAATAGATAAAACTAATACACCTATTGTATATATTGAAAAGACAATTATGTTTTGTATTGATATAATTGATAAATTATTATTCAATATCCCTTTAATTATATTCAAACAACTCTCAAAAGGTAATATTTCGCAAACAGTAGCAAATTCCTTACCAATTAAATCCTTTGAAAAATACATTCCACTTGTAAAACAAACTAATTGAACTATTATACTTCCAATTCCTCCAGTAGCTTTTTCACTTACTAAACTTCCAATTAATATACCAAGAGCAATAAAAACAATAGAAACAATCAATGATATAAGGATTGTGTATAATATATTAACAGTGAAGTTAAATCCCAATATAATAGCAACCAAAAAGAACAATATATTCTGAATAATAATTATTGGTATCAAAGATATTATATATCCCAAAATATAATCACTTGATTTCATCGGAGAAGTTCCTAGTCTTATAAGTAAAGATGAACTCCTGTCTTTAGAAACTAAGGTTGCAGTAAATAGTGTTATAAATGATAAACCAAACACTATAATACTTGGAGTGAAATTTTCTAATTTATAAGATTCTCCTGGAATATTGATCTGTTGAAATATAAACAATAAGAATATAGGTAAAACAATCTCAAATATTAAACTCAATGGATCCCTTATTAACTCTTTAAAGTTTCTTTTAGCAAAATTTAACATCCTCATTATAATTTACCTCCAGTTGCAATCGATACAAAAGCATCTTCGAAATTCTTTTTATTAGTTTTCTTAATCAATTCTTCAACTGTCCCTACATCAACTAGATTACTATTTGACATTATACCAACTCTATCAGCCAAACTCTCTGCTTCTTCCATATAATGAGTAGTTAAAATAATTGTAATCTTACCTTTCAAATTACTAATTATATCCCATAACTCTTTTCTTGATATTACATCTAAACCTAATGTTGGTTCATCTAAAAATAATATTTTTGGATCATTAATTAAACTAATTGCAATTGATAATCTCCTTTGCCATCCACCAGACAAAGTTTTAGCCTTTTTATTTAATATCTCATCCAATTTAAATTGTTTAACAAGTTCTTTGATTTTCATATCCTTATTATCTATTTGATATACTCCCGCCATAAACTCTAAATTCTCCTTAACAGTCAAATTAGGAGCAATAGCAGTTTCTTGCGGTGATACATTTAAAATTTCTTTGATTTTAAATATATCTTTTTTCATATCCATATTTTCTATTTTAATATTTCCAGATGTAGGCAATATTAATCCTGTTAACATCTTAATTGTTGTTGTCTTACCAGCACCATTAGTTCCAAGAAGAGCAAATAATTCACCTTGCTTAATTTGCAAATCCATCTCATTTACTGCAACTTTTTCTTTAAACTTTTTAGTTAGCTTACTTACCTCAATAGAATACATACTAATCAATTTCAGGCATTACTTTATCTATAACATCCTCTAATGCTTCAGATTTAACTAGTGCCATTCCTTTCTTTTTATCACATAGTACCACAACACAATCCCCTGGCTTAATTCCAAACATATCTCTAGCCTCTTTAGGTATTACTATTTGTCCTTTTTCTCCAACTCTTGCAATTCCCACAAACTTATCTTTCATATAGCCTCCTATAGTATAACAAATTATACTTTTCATACTTATTATACCTCGCGCATTTTATCATTGCAATAACCGAGACTATTTTTCAAACACAAAAATTAAACAAAGCAAAATATAGCGATACTATATATCATTATACCCTTAAAGAGAACTCGCGTATCTTATCCAACTGTTCTGCAGTTAATACCTTATTCTCATATAATTTTATATATTCATCATTTATATCACTTTCAAATAATAAAATATCATCTGTTCCTATAGTAACATTCAATCCATAATATACCATATAAGATATTGGATGTTCCTTTAAACTTTTCGCATAATTTAAAACAAGATTACTTGTAGGACACACATTGAATACTATCCCTTTTGATTTTGCTAATTTCATTACATCTTCACTTTCCACAATACGTATACCATGTTGAATTTGCTTAGGATTAAAATCATTGATGCACTCTTTTATATAATCTGCTCCCAATTGTTCACCACAATGAACTTTTGTTATTAACCCGCTTTTATTTGCCAATTCATAAATATTTTTAAACATTATATTAGGTAGACAATTTTCTGTTGAAGTTAAATCTATTCCATAGAAAAAACCTGTTTTAATTAATTCAATAATGATTTCTTCATATTCTTGCAAATAACTATCCCTACTAATATCAATTATCCAATGAACCTTTAAGTTTTCATATGTAAAATATTTAAGGAAATTCACAAACTCACTAACATTGTTATCAAACACTTGAATACATATTTTATAGTCAATATTTGTATCAACTATAGTTACACCAGTTTCTAAGCATTTTTTGAAAGTTCCATTTAACAATACATATAATCCTTCTTTATTATTTTGTAGGGGTTTAATATATTTTCTAGCAAAATTTATTAAATCACTAATATTATTAACTCTTTGATCTAAAGGAATATCAACATTATTCATAGCCAAGTAGTCTCTCCCACAAGAAAAAACAGCATGATTATGTAAATCCGCCTTTGGTATCATTGCTAATTTTTCTTTATCTAAATTCTTCAATGACTCGATAAAATTAGAATCTTTCATAACCATACTACAACCACCATCCATATACAATATATCACAAATACCCACAATTTTATTTGCTCTTACTAAAAATCAACACATAAATAAAAGGCTATTTTTCCGCCAATATAACCAAGGTATTGGGAGCAAGAGAGTTAGGGTCTTCTATATATTCTTTTGTATCTATTAAATTTATCTTCCACCCATTTTTTATTAAAATTTCGCTTATTTCCCCTTTAGAATATTCGTTTATTACATATTTATATCTTGTATCAATGGGTTCTACTTCCTCAACAATACCATTACCTTCTCTTAAAAATATTAATAGTTTAGAATTATCATTAACTATATTATTTATTTGTACAAATAAATCTAAAACTTCTTCTTTAGATAAATGTTGTAAAACATACGCTATGACAACTCCATCAAATTTTTGATTTTTTATCACATCTAAATCACAAATATCTGAAACAATAAAATTAATGTTTGGATTATCTTTTTTTGCTATATTTATCATATTTTGTGAAAAATCAATACCCACAACATCAAATCCTTTATTATACATATAATTTGAATAATGTCCCATACCACATCCTAAATCCAAAATTTTAGATTTACAACATTCTAAAAATAAATCAAAATATTTCAAATCTGATATATCATCTTTATATAATTCATAATACTTTTCTGCTATCGCATTATGAGCTTCTTTGGTAACTAGCTTGTTTTTCACACCAATCATCTCCTTAATTATAATAGCACAACCATTTATATAAGCAAAAAAAGTTGAACACTATTGTATCCAACTTATGCTTTACATTTGGTTGTGCATACACTTTTTGAAGCCTCGCCTTTTTTGCTTATTTTTCTTTATCCCCCTTTAATAATTCGCTTTAAGTAATCGTTATAAGATCAATTTTCCATATAAACAACTTTTTTGTTTGTTTTAATTGCGTATTCTATCTCCGATTTAGTACTACTACCAACATATCCATCTTTATTTATAACAAATATTTCATCCGCCATATCTATTTTTCTTTTATGCATATCATCTAACATTTCTTTAGTTCCTTCACTCCAAACTTCGTTGTCACCACTATGACCAAACAAGCCTACTGAAACTACTATATTGCCTTCTAACGTTAGTCTTTTTTGTTCTCTTAAAAACTCTTCCTTAAATTTAGTACTTCCACATAATGTAATAACTTTATATTTGCCTACCATATTAACCTATCCTCTGTTTAATGTTATCTAAATCATATCAAAGCAACATATTATAAGCCATATTATTTATTAAAAAAACAAGGAATATATGATATACTTAATATTAGAGGTGACAAAAATGAAAGTACAATTATTTCCTAAAAATATATATTCATATCTAGACGAAAATGGTGAAGAACAAATAGGAATTTATCTTGGAGATACTGATGTTAAACCTTTTGTCTTAATGGCAAAATTAGTTGAACCTGAATCAACTTCTAAATATATTACTATAAACAATTTAAATAAAGTTTACATACTTGGAACATATGAAAAAATAAACAAACATCAAATGCAACGTCAACTTCATTTAAAAGGAAAAGAAGTAATAGCTACACCATATGAATTTGATTTAGTCACCAAATCAATAGTAGATAAATTATTGATAGACTTTGGTACAAAGTGTAATACAACCATAGGCAGCAATCTCATTGATGGAAAATTGAATGATATAACACTAACAGAGCAAATGCTTAAATATCTAGAATGGGCCATTACAAAAGAAGATATTAAATTTTCAAAATACAAATCTAAACTTGATATTGTACAATATAGAATTTACTTTGCTTATATTGGAAATAACGTAGGTTCTGAAATAAACAAATTAAGACCTGTCTTAGTTTGGAAGGAACACGTTAATACAGAAAATAAAGAAGATAGTTCATATTTTGTTTTTCCAATAACTAGCAAAATCCCAAAAAAGAATTACTATTATAATATTAAAAAAATTATTGACGGAAAAACAAATATTATTAAATTAAATGACGGAAAACGAATCAGTATTAAACGTTTTGTAAAACCTTTGATTGATAAAAACACCCAACTAACTATTGAATTAACTGAAGAGGAAATTCAAAAGATAAAAGAAAATTTAAAAATATATTTTATGATTTAGTATAAATTTACAACAACAGTTCATACTATATATTGTACACATTATTATAACTTATATTTGACAAATAGTGTAAAATTAAGTAATATATGTGTGTATTCAAAGCTATCTATTGCTCGTGTAATAGACTGTGGAGGTTTTCAAAAAAGGCATCTTCGGATGCCTTTTTTGCTTGTTTTTTTGATCTTGATCCATTACGCGCCTACATAATACAGATAATGATACTTAAACTAAACCTCGCTATATTAGAGTCCTTACAACTGCATCATTTAAACATTACTTAAGGACAAATACACTTGAAACATCCAAACCTTTCCTATTTTACTATGAATTGGTATAAAAAAACTCCAATACACGATTGTATCAGAGTAATTATTTAGATATGGTGGAACTCAAAATATAGAAAACGAACTGTTATATTTAAAAGGTTATTATTTCTATTTTAAACTTTATTTAGCTAAATAAAGCTCTCAATTTTTATTTAAACTTAAAGTTCATATCAAGAATATTGGATATATCTTCTCCGTTTTTACAATTCGCAAAATTTTCATCAGTCAATAAATACGAAATGGACCCTATTAATAATGACAAGAAATAGTCATAATCACTCTTCTTTTTAGAACTTCCACCATGAACAATTGAAGATCTATGAGAATAAAATTCCTTAAATCTTTTTTTTATATTTATCCTTTCTTCAGGCGTTTTTCCAATTAGGAAAGCGACACTCTCTGCAATACTATATTGAATACTTGGGCTTATCATATTATCTTTTTGCACATGAAATAATGACTCAAATGCAAAAGCAAGTTTACATATTGACATATCATCATTATTTTCTTGAAGAGACTGTCCAACCCAATCTATAGCAAGCATAATTCTATTTTCAAAATCATTTTTGTTATCTTTATTAGTTATTTCCCAAATTTTATTAAAACCCAAATCAATATCTGTAATATAGTCTTCATACAATGTAATTGTCACATCTTTTCTATCTATCTTAAAACTACTATAGATACTACCCTCATCAGAAAATTGAAATTTATTTAGCTGCCTTGGATTATATGCACTTAAATCTATGTTAAGTCTTGAATTTTTTATTCGAATCATATATCTAAGAATATTTATAAAGGTCGCTAAATCCATATCAAATTTTTCCCTTGGTAAATCAACGCCTTTACCTGAATAATCACAAATAACGTATATGAATTTATCTGCATTTTCTTCTGTATCTATAAAATCATCTATATAGTGATGGTTTTTTGCTTCTATTTTTTCTTTTAAGTAATGAGATATATAAATAGGATTTAATAATGTGTATTTTCCTAATACTAGCATATCATTTTCTATGTTTATCCCATATATTTTATCTACACAATGATAGTGTTGCAGAGGTATACTTTTCAATTTTTCTCTAATTTTTTCCTCAGTAAAATTGTCAAAAAATAGTAATTGCTCAATTTTCTTTCTAAATTCATTTGATGATAGTCCTGCCACCTCAAGACCTAAAGAATTATATAAGTGCTCAAATGCCGAGTTATACTTTCGTATTTTTTCTCTACCAACAAGATGATATTCTGGATTATTTCTTAATTTATCATAATCTTTTTCCGATTTAATATTATCACTATATTTAATTATATAAATATCATGAAGTAGTCTTCTTTCTTCATTAGGGATTTTCAATACGTTTAATACTTCACTTATTGCGCTGGATACCTTCATTTATTTTCCTCCATTCATTACAAATCTAATAAAATTCAACTTTTTCTTTCTAAATCAGGTTTAATATGCTTTTCAAAAGCTCAATATCAGTTATTATTAAAAGCACACCAGTTTGAGCTCTCGTTAATCCTTGATATAACAATTGAGTATAAATATAGTCCGGAGTGGGATGAGTATATCCTTTTAATTTATTGTTTTTATAATAAAATTCATTTCCCATGATCATACATACCCTATCGAATTCTTGACCAATGACATTGTGAGTATTATGTTGAGAAAATTGGTAGTCTATATCATGATTATAAAAAGAACCTGTATATGATATATATGTGTAACCCAAAGCATTCTTTGCCCTTTCAACCGCTTTAAGTTTGTCTGGCTCATAAACAATTTTAACGTTAGCAAATTTGTATTCATCCCTATACTTACTCAAATCAAATAAACATTGTACAAATAAGGAAATTTCTTTATTTGTTCTAATTTTATTTGTTAATTTGTGTAATCTTCCTTTGCATATGAATTTTATATTTTCTGTTGTTTGCCTTCGTTCTTCACTATAAGATAAGACTTGCTTTCCATCAAAAGAAAAAATACAAGAGTAAACTTTCTTATTTACCCATTTTATTATTTTTTCTAAATCTTCTCTATACAATCTGTGAGCTTCGTCAACAAGCAAAACATCAACATTTCTTAAATCTTTGTACTTTAAATCTTTTGCTGAAATTATCTTAAATTTTTCCATATTTTTATTCAAAAAGCTATGTCCTTTACAAATAATACCAGAATGGATAAGAAGAATATTTTTATTTTCAGAAAGTGTTTTCCCAATATCATATAGTAGTAATGTTTTTCCAGTTCCTGCATTCCCATGAATAGCGTAATATTTCTTGTTATTAATTTCTAAATCATTAATTATTTCTTTTTTTATATTTTCCTGATTTTCAGTTAGTAAGTATGAATTACTTATAAATCTTTTAGGATTATTAAGTGGAGAAACCAAAATAACATTTGGTTTATAATATTCATCTAAGTAAACTTCGTCAATGTCCTCTTGAGATATTGATTTAATTACTTCATACAATTCATCAAAATCTATGACCTCTAGTTTGTTTTTATTCAATTTGAACAATTTTTGTTCTTTAGATAAATAGGTGAACTGATAGCATTTTCTATTTAGAAGTTTTAAATAGTGCAAGTTTTTCTTCAACTGTTCTAGTATTTTCAACTCATCATCCACGGTTCCTTTTAGTTCTATGTTTAATACAGACTCTTTTGTAACCTTAAGTAAATCAAACTCCTTATTTAATTGTGGAACTTCATAACCATAATAAAAATCTTCTACTTCTTCAGTTTCTATATTAAGTATTTTCAATAATTCATTTATATATTTAATTTCTTCGTGTCTATATTGTTTTTCATCTGGAAAGTCAGCCAAATATCTTACATATATCTCACTGATAGCTTTGTTATCATGCAGTTTAGAAATATCAAATAAATTTACTTTTTTCACCTAATTCACCACCAATTTATATTATTATAACAGAATATTAATAAAACAAAAAAAGAATACTGTTCATGTATTCTTTGTAATGGAGTTGATGAAGATTTTGTATTAAAAAACGAACACCTGGATAAGGTGTTCGCATACGACACACTTGGTGGGGCTAGGGAGGCATATGATTGTATGCAAACACTCGGTTTTTATAGTAAAAACACCATATTTTTAGTCATTTTTCACTATTTTTCGCACCAATTTAGTATTGCTTAGAATCAATTTTCCAAAAAGTGTTCTCAAAATGTTCTCACAAAACATCCATAAAAATTATATAATTATTCGCAGTCTATAATTTCATTTAATTGATTACCAATTTTTTCAATTACGCCACAAACTAATGCATTTCCCATCATGAAGTATCTCTTTGAATCTGTCATTCCTGAATTAGTCCAGTTATCTGGGAATTGGTTAAGTCTTTCTGCTTCTTTTGGAGTAATAATTCTTAACATACCAGTTTGTAAGTCGCTTATTACATGAGAACTTCTATTTACTGTTCCTTCACTTGTAAGCATTGTTCTACCTGGCATATCTAATCTATCTGGGAAAGACATTTTGCCTTCAGAATAATTATATTCCATACCAGTTTTAGATACTCTAGGTATTTTTTTACTTCCTTTTAAATATATGAACTTATCTATATTCTTCGTTAATTGATATTTTGCATCAACGCTGTCTTGTTCTCTAATTTGGAATAATGTGATTGGATCTTCCAATACAGGTTGAGTTTTAGCTGTATATACAATACCATCACATAAGTATCCACTATTTTCAAAGTTGAATTTAAATTCTGCTGTCATATCTACTAAATCATTATATGAATTAGAACTTAAATCTGTTTGGCTAACTTTAGTAGCTAACTTAGATACAGGAAATGATTTAGCAAACATACCTTTATTTAATAAGATTTCTTCTGGAGTCACATTACATTGTTGAGTGTAATAGTTTGTATTTTTGTTATATGCAAATATATATGTTCTTCTTCTCTTTTGAGGATGTCCATATTCTGCAGCATTAATTACTCTCCATTCAACACAGTAACCAGCATCATTTAAACATCTTAAAATAATTCCAAAATCTCTACCTCTTTGTCTAGCAGGAGCTTTTATTAGTCTATCTACATTTTCTAATAAAACAAATGGAGGCTTTTTAGCTAATAAGATGTCATTGATTTGCCACCATAAAACACCTTTTTTACCTTCAATTCCTTTTTCGCCAGATTTTGTTCTAGCAACAGAGTAATCTTGGCAAGGGAATCCACCAGTTAATAATGTATGGTCAGGAATGTTTTCTTTAATAACAGTAGTTATATCTTCATTAGAACAACTATCTTTACCAAATCTTTTTATATAACAATCAAAAGCATCTTGAGTTCTTGTTGCAGGTTCCCATTGATTAGCCCACACAAAATCCCAATCACCATTTTCTACTGCTTTACCATTGTTATCTATATTTTTGATTTTATTAAGTCCTACTCTAAAACCACCTACACCAGCAAATAATTCAACTACACTTTTATTCACTCGGATTCACCTCTTTCAAAACACTATAATCATATCACAAACTTCTGTCTTGATCAAGTTTTTTTTGAAATATCTCTAAAATAAATGTGCCCTTTATTTTTATTTGCTATAATTTTTCTATAAAGAAGGCGATATAACATGAATACAATACCAAAATATAGTTCAGCAAACGAACTACTTGAAATTGCTAAGCAAACAAGTGGTCATAGAATATCAGAATACAATATTAATAACCGCTCATTAGCAAAAAACAATAAAGGTGTTATTGGTCAAATTATTGAAGAAGGAGTCTTTCACTATCCTCCTAATTCTCGCCCTGAAGCTGATTTTGCTGATTTAGGCGTAGAATTAAAAGTAACTGGTCTAAAAAAACTAAAAAATAATGAGTATGTAGCTAAAGAAAGACTTGTTCTTAATATCATTGACTATATGTTGGAATATAATATCCCATTTGAAGATAGCACTTTTTGGAAGAAAAACATGTCTCTATTATTAATGTTTTATTTATACGAAGAAAAAGAGGATTTCGACTTTTATCTTATCGATTCAATTCTTCATTCATTTTCTCAAGAAGATTTAGAAATAATAAAATACGATTGGCAATTAATAGTAGATAAAATTAATAACGGACTAGCTGATACTTTGTCAGAAGCAGACACAATGTATTTAGGCGCTTGCACCAAAGGAAAAGATGCTGCAAGCAGTTATAGAAAACAACCTGCTTCAGATAAATTAGCCAAACAAAGAGCATACTGCTTAAAGCCTTCATATATCAATACAATAATAAATAAAAATCTTATTGGAGAAAAATGTAAATCTATAGTTTCTTTTGAAGAACTTAAAAATTCAACATTTGAAGCAATTATGGATCAAAAATTAAAACCTTACTATGGTATGTCTGAAGTCGAGTTATTTGAAAAATTTGGCATACCTAATAATCCTGCCCTAAAAAGCAGATTTAATGTATTAACTGGCGCAATGTTAGGTTTCAACGGTCACATCAATAATACCGATGAATTTAGAAAAGCAAATCTAGAATTAAAAACAATTAGAATTGAAGAAAATGGCAAAATTAAAGAGCATATGTCTTTTCCTACATTTAAATATATAGATATTGCAGAGCAAACGTGGGAATCCTCTGAATTAAGAGAAAAATTTGATACAACTAAATATATGTTTGTTGTTTTCAAGAAGAAAAATGGCGTTTACTATCTAGATAAAATTAAATTTTGGAACATGCCTTTAGAAATACTTGATAAAGAAGTAAAAGAAACATGGGAATACACTCAAAAAATTATCAAATCTGGTGATATAGTAAATTCATATTCAGCAGGAAAATATTTTACTAACTTCCCAGGAAGTACATTTAATCACATTTGTCACGTTAGACCACATGACTCTACTGGTATAGACAAAAGTGGTGGTGGATACATTTTACCAGTTCCAGATAAAAAAACAGGTTTAGCATATTATACTAAACACTGTTTCTGGTTGGATAGATCATTTATTTTGTCCATTATTAACGACGTAAAATAAAATTAATATTATCCATATAATCATCTTCAACGACAGCAATGTCGTTGTTTTCAACTGCCTCTAACATTATTCTTTCTTTTTCTTTTAGTCTTTCATAAATCTTTACATCAATAGTATTATATTCACTAGTTTTTGAGTTTAGCGTCATATAACAATATTCTGTTTTTTGACCTTCAGGTAACCCCAATCTGTGAATTCTATCTCTAGATTGCACCATATGAGTTAAATTAAAATCATACTCAAAATATATAGCAAAGTGGCATGTTTTATGCAAAGAAACAGACTCAGCTAAAGTATGTGGATTAGTTATCAAAACATCTATTTCCTTATTACAAAACATATTAATATATTCATCGCGAACTTCTTGAGGAGTTGCTCCGCTTATTATTACAGCTTTCACTCCCTTTGAAGTCAATTTATCATAAACCAAATTCAAACTATCAATATAAATTCCCCAAGCTACTACAGTTTCACCATTGCGAACCCTATCTTCAATTATCTCACAACATCTATCTATTTTTCTTGTTGTCATATTATTAAAGATAAAATCATAATCCTTTTTCGATAATTTATGATCTTCTTTCTCTATTTCATCCCACAAACCATAATCATCTTCATCGCAATCCCCATCAAAATCAGCTAAATCATTTTTATCTACTGATTTAAGCAATAATGCAGGATTAGAAGATGCCTGCGTTAAACGAACATATAAAATCAATGTGTTATATGAATATTCTCGATAAATTATAGAAAATATTTCTTCTTCAATATCATTCATTTCTAGATATCCAGTAACTGTATCATCTTGGCATGGTGGCGGAACTTGTAAATCATTCTTCGTAGTTCTACAAAAAAACGGAAATATTTTCTTGTTTATTGCATCTTGTGAAGCAGATATAGACCTAGCTTCTCTTAAATAGTTAACTTTAAATCCGAAAAATGTACTATACTCATCGCAAAATAATATATTTAGCATGTTATATATATCATCATACCCATTTGGTAATGGAGTTCCCGTTAAAGCAACTTTATAATTAGCTTTATTAGCTAAACGAAGGCAAGCTTCTGCTCTTTTTCCCTTAACAGATTTAATTCGATGAATTTCATCAAATACCAACAATGTTTTATCGTTTATTGCCGAAGTTAATTCTTCTAGCACACCTTGCACGCTTTCATAATTAACTAAAATTAAATTTTTATCATCTGATTGATACTTAAGCATAGATTTCTTGTCAAGTTCATTATTAGCTTGTATATCTAATACATTTAATTCTTTTTTATTACCAAAGTTTGCTACAAATTCTTGTTTCCATGCTCTAAATGAGTTTTTAGGCCCAATCATAACTATTTTATCAATTTTATTGATAGCTGCCAAATAGGCATAGGCACCATATACAATTGTTGTTTTACCAGCTCCCGGAACAGAAAAGTTTGCAGATTTTACCATTTTAGCTATATGATAAGCATCCCATTGTTGTGGTTCACGAAGTTCTCTAACCATCTCTTGACTAATAATATTTTTAAATTTTTCGAAATCTTCATTTAAATTTGGGTCTCTATGTTTAATAGCAATTCCCAAGTCTTTTCGCTTATCAATATAAATATCTCTTTCATACATTAACCTTCTTAGTCTTGGAGCAACGTATACATCAAAACCTAATTGTGAAGCATATTTTTTAACTTCTACAATCAGTTTATTCAATTGCATATAACCAATATTCTTCAATACATATGTATCAGAATATGAAATGTAAGAATCAACATAAGGATGTATAATATACTTATACAAACTACTTTGAGTATCCAGTAACGACTTGTTATCTAAAAAATTATTCAACGTATAATGATATTGTTCATCAACATCAAAAATTGCACAATTTTCTTTTTTATAATATATTGAAGATATTTCTTTAGAAGAATATCCTATAAGTTTTTCTTTCACACATTCAGGTAGCGGAATTACATATAGTTCTGGAAATTCATCATTCCATATAGCTTCAAAGGTTCTAACAGCATTGTCAATTTTCAATTCTTCACGCGCATCACAATTCCATGAGCAAGACGTCTCAAAACTTTCATAATTATACATAATTGAAGCTAGAGTTTCGTTATTCGATCCCCTAAAATATACTTTGTTTCCTTCAGAATCAGAAAAGACCCCATATTTATCATGAAAAATTCCTTTAGTAGTAAAAGCAATCTTAATATCTACTACGCCAATAGCTATAAGATACGCCAAATTTGAAACATCAATATTAACATCTTCATCTGAAATAGAATTAAGTAACTTTGAATTTATTTTTTCTCTTAAATCATATCCTTGCTTCATTAAGTTATAATCTTCTTCATCAAGGTCACATGAAAAAATAAATCTAACACGCCCGCCATCTTTTATATTTTCTAGACCCGCCGCATACATTCTTAAAATTTTAGAATCAAAATACGCGCTTATTCTGTCATAACCATTAGATTGAGATAATGCGGGAATATAAAAATCATTTATAACATCATCTTGTTTAGAATTGTATAATGATTTGAAATGAACTTTCTCTAACATTATTCTATTTCCTTCTTACAAATTGCAATTTCCATTTCTAACTGACTTAAATATTGCATGAATTCTTTTTTCAAGTCTTCAGGTAAGTGTCTTAACGATATTTTATCTATTTCAGACATTTTCTTAACTACACCTTTTAATAACTCATTTTGTTTTTTTCTAGCCATATCTATTCCTGTTTTAGCTATACTATCCTTAACAAGTTCTTTATATTCTGCTTTTAAATCTGATAATTCTTCTTTTTTAGTTACAACTTCGGTTGCTTCTGCTTGTGAATGTTTGATTTGTTCTTGCTTAAATTCGATATTTAAGAAATTATTTCTTATCTTTTCAAATTCTGACGGACTATTTTTATATACCTTTATTAGACTACGAACTTCTCTTGTTCTATCACCAGTTGCATCTTTCATGGCTTTATACATAATTGGCCTTACTTCGCTCCACTCAAAGTCTGATAAAGAAGACTTTAGTGCTGCTATTTCTTGAATTGGACCATCTAATTTATAGTCTCTAGCAATATCGTATCTTTCTTTCATACCTATAAAGTCCAAATAATCATACATAACTTCAGCTTTAACCATCATTCTTTTTATATCAGTTTCTTTGATTTGATTATTTACACGATCACGATATTCTTTTATTGAAAAAATTCTACTTGGTCCCACTAAAAGATTATATACATCAACTAATTTATCAATGGCATTATAATCTACTCTAGCATCTTCTCCAAATTGATATTTCAATTCTAATGATTTAATCATTTTTTTATCATTTAGAGTTGTAGGTACTTTTAAAATAACGCATTCGAAATATTGATATCTTTCATCCCCGGTTTCGTTATATAATTCACGTAAACAAGTAAAACGTCTGTTTCCGTCAATTACTCTACCATCATCTAAAATGATACCAATTCTCAATTGCCCGTTTTTCTTTATATCTTCCTTAGTAGTTTTATATTTATCTTTGTTACTAGAGTCTTTGATAAATTGCATTATAGTTTCATTATATTCATCAAATGAAAGCTCGTTTATAGCAACATCACTTTTGGATTTATATTCTGCAATAAAAGTTGCTATTCTACCATTTTCATCATTGTAATATAAAGTAGAAATATCGACCTTATATACATCTTCTAATACAGTGTGCCCGCCTATAACCATTTTTTCTTTTCTTCCTGTATTAATTGCTATTATTTTCTTCGTTTCCATTTCCATAAACCTCCAAATAAAACTCTTCTTTAGTGCTATATATTTTTTCTGTATCTTCACTATAATAAATATTAGTATCTTCTAATTCATTTAACAATAAAACAAATGTAGAATATTCAAATTCAAATTCGTATTTTATATTTAAATGCTCCATAAAATCATATATATCACAACTTTTACTATTTATACAATTAAATTCTTCTACTATAAATTTATACATCAAATCTTTCTTTACTGTTTGACCGTCTTTCAAATGATAAATATATGAATTTCCCATTTTTCTCGATTTTATCATGCTAATAGAATTTATTATAGCCAGTAACAATCCTTCGTCTGGCAAATAGCCTTCGTAGTTATTTTTCAAGTAAACAATTGAAACAAATTTATGTTCTTTTATAAAATCCAATAATTTTCCAATAAAACTTAAAAGTTCATAGAAATTAAACCCGAATTCGCCATACTTGCTAAACGTGAAATACACTCCATCATCATACTTCAAACAATAATATGACTTACACATCTTATCTAAGATATAATTATATGTATCACTCTCAATAGAATAATCATATTTATAAATTTTTGTAGAAATAATTTCTTCATAAATACAATCCTCTAGTTTTAAATATCCGCAATATACAAAGAAATCTTTGACCAGATTGAATCCTGCTTTTTTATATGTGCTAATAACCATACTTTTTTCTTTTGATTTTTTAGAACTAAAGTATTCTGTATATATGTCAAGAGCTTCTTTATACGAATAATATTTTTTATCCAATCTTGTAAAAAAAGTAAGATCTCTTGATAGGCTTGACTGTCTAAGTTCTGATTTAAATTGTTCAAGTTGTTGTAGTGATGGTATTTGCAGATACTCCATTCCTACAAGAATCTCTTTAGGAACATCATAAAATTTGAGTTTTATCTTATCTACTATAAACTCCACAATTCTTCCATAGCCATATTTTTTACTATACAAATAATCGCCAATGCTTAAATTCAACAACTCTATTTTTCTTTCAGATACAACTCTAGTAAGTAAACATGTAACTAGAATATTATATTTTTCAACTGTTTTATTTTTCCAGGCTATTGTAATTGTGTCAGAGTTAAAATCAACTATAATTCCATAGCCTATATTTTTCATAGATACATAATCAAATCTTTTTAATTTTTCTAATTTTGAATCATATTTTTCTTTATCAAAGTATTCCAATACACTGCATGAACTTTTTGATACTTTCTTTTCGATTCCTGAATCAAAAACAATAGTATATGAAGCATCTTCTATTTTGTATATAACACCTTTTCCATATTTCATTTGTGTGACAAGAGTTCCGATAGTAACTTGCTTACTTTCTTTTACTTCTTCTTTTGCTTCAGCTTCAGATATAATTTGTTCATTAGGTACTTTAGTTGATTCACTTAATGTTGCAACATCTATAATCTCATATGAACTATTTGGACCTGATATAACATGTTTTTTATCTTTAAACTCTGCTATTATAACTCCATCTTCCCTATTTTCGATAATCACACCATAACCATATTTTTCAGTTTTAATGATACAGCTATTTCCAACAGAACTTTTAACATGTTTTAACCCAGCATATGTTTGAGCTATTTTTCTAGTTGTTCCTCCTAAAAATTCTATTGTCAATATTTCTTTTTCATTATTTTGTACTTGTCCCAATCCAAAAACATCGTGAAAACACCATTCAATGCACTTTTGCTCAGAAATAATGTTTTCTATAAAATCACTGACCATTGAAGTGGTTTCAGAAATAGGTTCAACATCTATTATTAAACTTGAAGTATCTACTTCATCTATAGTTTTTTCTATATCTACATCAAAAAGCGTAGTCTGATAGATAATATTTTCTTCTTTAATGTTAGTAGCAATTTTATCGGAATTAGAATTTCTATTACTTTCTGTATCATGTCGATAATTTTTTTCTAATCTTTTTATAGAAGTAATAAATGATTTAAATTCTTGTAAATCTTTCTTGTTGTAGAATGCCAAGTCAGTTTCATAATTCATCATATACACTTTTACTTTCAAAACTTTATACATTCTATAATTTTGACTATATCGTCTATCAGGACTTCCGTCTTTTCTAGCATGAAGCCATGTTTCTCCTATGATTTCTTCATTTTTCTTTACAGATACTCTCTTTACAAAACTATCATAATAGTCAAGATTAACTTCATCATAGCGATAACATCTTAATGTATTTTTCTCAGTATTGATGTGAAAAATCATTTCTTCATAAAAGACAATATAAGCACCATTGTATTCAATATAATGATATTTCCTATTAAAAAATTCATGAAGGAAAAAGTTTGAATTAGCATTATTTGGAAAATACATTTTAATGAATATGTTGTATTGATCACTTCCGATTGGAACAAACATATTAGTTATCGAAAATGATTTCAAACGATTTAAATAGTTAATGTGTTTTCCTTTGTATTCTTCTCTTCTCTTTTTCAGTGCATAATATAGTTCTTTATCAAAAAAATAACATCCTTTTATTTTTTTAGACATGGCACTTATAGATTTCTCATAGTAATCAATATTATTTAACAAATCTATATAAACATTATATTCATCTATAAACAATTTTTCATACACACTAGATTTAGAATTATATTTAACCTTTCTTTTAGATGAACGAGTAGGTAATGGAGTATTATATAGTTCTCTGTAATGACTATAACCCCACCCCAAAAGAATTATTACAGCAATTATGATTACTAAATAAATTCCATTTTCTTCATTCACTACACTCACGACCTTATAACGGACAATATTATAGCATAATATTGAGTAAAAGTAAAACCACCGAGAAGCTAATTAAAAAACTACACCAATTTAATTATTTTTGCACACATCACCTACGGTGAGGATATAAATTACATTGCTTTCTATTTGTGCGTTTTTATCTTCACCACCAAACAAAAAAGAGCTTTCAAAGCAATTTATACTCCAAAGCCCTTTTATTCAAAATTTAAAGAATTTTATTAATCAAAGTTGTTTTCATCATCATTTTCATCATGCAATAGTTTACGTTTTCGTCTTTCTTCTTTTAAACGTTCTAATTCTTCTACTTCATCTTCTACATTTTCGATTTCGACATCATTCGACAAAATTAGACTTTTTGAACATAATTTTAACTTTTCTTGTGAATATGCCTTCTTGATATAATTAAAAGATATCGCTTGCGTTTTAGAATTCTGACAATTCTCTAATGCCCTAGCTAAAGCAATAACATTTTCTTCTATATATGAATCAATACTATTTTTAATACCTGCATTCATATTAGCTTCCATTAGTTCTTCTACGATTCTATAAAGATCATTAGCATCAGCAATTAAAACGCCATTAACAAATAGCGATGAATCTTCATTATTCTCATTATCAGTTATATTGATAGGATTCCCCGTTTCACTATCAATATTACTATAACTATAAATATTAATTTCACTATTACTGTTACTATTACTATCATTCTTACTATTACTATTTATATTACTTTTACTATTATTAAACGTTTTGCTAGTTTGGCGTTCTATTTTATCAAAATGGAATTCCTTTTTGGAATCGCCACGCTTTGAAGCTCGTTTGTTTTTAGTTATTTCTTTACCTTCTTCTATTATTCCATTAGTTATTGCCCTAGTTTCATAATAACTTTTTTGATCAAACAAATTCCTTTTGATTAGTTCCTCTACATTTTCTTTAAATTCTGCAACCAACATTCCCACTTTTCTTGCTAACAGATGCATCATATCGTCATCTAAAATTAAAGGTTTATTTATATTTCTACTAGATTTTTCACACAAAAGACAGTATATCCCATACACATTAAATCCTTTGTTACTTATTGCAAGTTCCATCTCAGGCGTTTCATATAAATCTGTTCTATGTCGAAAATAGTCTAAAGATTCCTTCAATCTATTGTTCAATAACAATACTTCTTTCTCTGTCAGCATTTAGCAAGATAACTTCTCTTTCTACTCCATACTTCTTCAAGTAAGGTAAAGCATACGTGGTAGGAATATACTTTACATTGTAGAACTCAAAGTCAGGATCATCTTTTCTAAGTTTCTTTAAAATAGATTCTCTCATATTTAAGAATATCTTAGTTACTGCCTTATAGTTTAATCCCGTTAAAACTATAATATCCTTTCTTGTCAAACTACTTTTTAGAATAATCTTCTCTTTTTCTTGATTGCTGGTCATATAACATCAATTCTCCCCTTTCCTGATTCTGATTATTTACCATTTTCATATATAATGTCAATCAATCAGGTGTCTCATTTTGTATCATTTCTTTACGCACAGAAAATAATTCCTCCTTTCTTGCATATAAATTTATCTTGTTTTTTACTACTTGTAAATATTTTCTCAAAAAACTATTTATTTTTTTAAAATTCCATGATATAGTAAAAAATGTCAGGAGGTATAATATGGATTACTTTTATAAAGGTGATGAAAAGAAGCTAATTTGTTCTGCTATTCTAACTCACGTTGATAGACAAGCAATGTTGTTAGACGCTACTGGTATGGGGCAAGAAGATGGATTTATCGAATTCGTTATAGAAAGAATTAATATTGCCATGAAAATCAGAGACATGTCTAAAAAGGATTTAGCTAAGAAAGTTGGAGTATCTCCCTCTACCATGACACTATGGCTTTCAAGACAAAGAAGAATGTCTACAGATGATTTAAGTAAAATCATTTGTGCATTAGATCTACCATACACATTCTTTGTTGCACTTGAAGGCGGAGATTTCTTAAGGTTAGGACGACCTTATAATTCGTTAGGAGCAATGAAAGAAATCGAAGATGACATTCTTGACCTAACTTATAATATAAAGAACTACCTAAACTTTAAGAAAGTTGATGCACCAACAAAAACAATGATTTACTCTCAACTCTTGAGTTTATTAGACTACGTAAAAGCATTAAGTCTTAATGAAGTTGAAGAGTTAAATATCGAACAACGCTTAAAAGAGACAATGTTTGGAACAGATTATCTAAAATCATTAATGAATTCTGAAGAAGATACACTTCTAATGAATGAAGATGATATCGAGTTCATTAGAAAACTAAAAGAAGAAAATAAATAAAAAAAAGCAAGTAGCTACCACCCTACTTGCCGCATGGATAATTAATCTTATATGACCAGCAATCATCTAGACCTTTTTCCATGCTCTTATTCTATCAATTTTCTTCGATTAATACAAGAAAATACACATTCAATAGAAAGGAGCGATTATTATGTCAGTCCACAAAGATGAGAAAAGAAATACATGGTATTACAGAAAACGAGTGAAAGATGCAAGTGGTAAAAATGTATTTCTTGCAAAAAGAGGTTTCAAAACAAAGAAAGAAGCACAGCAAGCTGAAGCACAAGTAGAATATGAATTAGAATCTTTAAAACGAGTTACAATGAATCAACTGTGCGACGAATATTTAAAATTTATAGAAAACAAATACAAAATAGCTACCATATATGGCAAAAAAATTGTTATCGACAAATACATTCGTGGTTACTTTGGAGAAAAATATCCTCAAAGGATCACAAACAATGACGTTTTAAATTGGCAAAATGCAATTAAACGTTCTAACGTTACAATAGGAAGAGTAAATAAAATCACAGGGCTACTTAAAGATATATACGAATATGCCGATAAATTCTATAACATCAACTATAACCCTGTAAAAGCTGTTGGATATATAAAAAACACTTCAGTAGTTAAAAATATAATGCTTATATGGACTCCAGAAGAGTTCAATAATTTTATCAAATGCTGTGAAGGTGATATTTTACAATACACTTTGTTCAACTTGCTTTACTACACAGGAATGAGAAAAGGCGAAGCTTTAGCTCTAACATGGGAAGATATTAATAGATTTAGCAAATATATCAGAATAACAAAAACCATAACACAAAAACATAAAGAAAATAACACCACATACACCCTGACAGCACCTAAGACATCTAAAGGAGTTAGAACTATTGATTTACCACAAAAACTATTATTGATACTAAATGAATATAGAATATGGCAAGAAAAGAGTTTCCCTGGTTTAACAGAACAATATTTTGTCTTTGGTGGTATCAAACCAATAAGTGAAACATCTCTTGAAAGATATAAAAACAAGAAATGTAAAGAAGCTGGAGTTAAACAAATAAGAATTCATGACTTCAGACACTCTCATGCAAGTTTACTTATTAATATGGGAATAACACCTATATTTATATCTGAAAGATTAGGTCACCAAGATGTTTCTACTACATTAGATGTTTATTCTCACTTATTCCCAACTAACCAACAAGAAATAGTAAATAGATTAGATGATATGATGAACTAGCATATCATCTTTTTTATTTTTATCAAAAGCGTTCGATTTTCCCGAAATTTGTCGAATTATGTCATAGAAAAAGAGACTTATAAAAGTCTCATAAAATATTCCAAAATGTTCTCACAAAAAAACATTTTTTAAAAAAGTGTTCTCAAAGTGTTCTCACGAGCATAAAAAAACGATTGAAAAGTCAATTCCAATCGCATTTTTTAAGATATTGGTGGGGCTAGGGAGACTCGAACTCCCACGATCTCTCACCAGATTCTAAGTCTGGCGCGTCTACCAGTTCCGCCATAGCCCCTTAAATAAAATGGTGCTGGCTATAGGACTTGAACCCACAACCTACTGATTACAAGTCAGTTGCTCTACCAATTGAGCTAAGCCAGCACTAAATATGGTGACCTTTACGGGATTCGAACCCGTGAATGCATCCGTGAAAGGGATGTGAGTTAAGCCGCTTCTCCAAAAGGCCAATAGTGGCGCCAAGTATAGGACTCGAACCTACGACCGATCGGTTAACAGCCGATTGCTCTACCGACTGAGCTAACTTGGCAAATACATTTACAAATTTAATGGTGGGCCTGAATGGACTCGAACCATCGACCTCACCCTTATCAGGGGTGCGCTCTAACCAACTGAGCTACAGGCCCATTTTTTGCAATGCTCTTGTATTCTATCATTAAAAAGTACCCATGTCAACACAGAATATCAATTTTTTTTATACTTTTTTTAATATTTTTTTTCATTGCAAAATTTAATTTTTTATTTCGTTAAATTTATCAATTCTAGCTTCATTTTTTCTAGATTTTCTTTTGATACAGATTTGATGCCAGAAGCGAAATTATGTCCCCCACCACCATATTTTCTTGCTATTTCTACTATAGAAATATTCTTACTACGCAAAGAGCATCTAAATGTATGATCCTCACATTCACTAGCAGCTAAAAAGATTTTAATCTCTTCTACTTTATTAAATTCAGCAATTTTTTCATTTGCAAAACTTGCAGTAACTGCTAAATTCTCTAAATCCTTTAAACTATTTTCAAAATAAGCAAAACCATCTTTATCTAACACTATCTTAGAAAAAAGATAATTTGTTATTTCTAAATCTTTTAATGTTCTCATACCCACTATCATATGTATTTCATTATATGGGTTAAAATCCCCTATTTTCATTAGTTTAGACGCTAATTCAAGGGTTTTAGGAGTTGTGCTAGGATAATAAAAATTTCCACTATCTGATGATAATCCTGCATATAAATATTTACATATTAAAGAGGTCATCTTCTTTTTATATGAAATTAAAATATCAGCAAGAATTTCACAACATGCACTACTTTTATCATCGATGTATACTAAATCAAATTCGTTATTCTCACTATAATGATGATGATCTATACATATCTTATAATTAGCATTTTTGAATACTTCTTCTCCGGCCACTCTATCAATAGTATTAACATCTAAGCAAATACCTAAAAAAGGGCCATTACCATCAAATGTATCACTAAGAGGTATAAACCCCTTAGTGGTATATTTTTGATGATTCTCGCCTATACAATATACATTCTTATTTGCAAAATTTATTTTAATCCACTCTTTAAGTGCAAATTGTGCCCCTAAAGCATCCATATCACTGTTTTTATGTCTTGCAATAACAATAGTATCAAATTCTTTAATTTTATTTAAAATTTGTTTTATAGACTTATCCATACTATTAGCCTAATAATCTAGCAGTGTCTCTAGCAATTACCAACTCTTCATTAGCAGGAATTATCATAACCTTAACTTTAGATTCATCGGCACTAATTACTCTAGTTTCTCCTCTTACATTATTTCTTTCATCATCAACAACTACTCCTAATGAAGCATTAAGATTTTCACAAATTGCCTTTCTCATAGCAATATTATTTTCTCCAAGTCCTGCAGAGAATACAATTGCATCGCATCCTCCTAGTCTTACATAATAACTACCAATGTAATCTAGAATTGTCTTAATTTGAAGCTGTTGAGCTAAAATTGCTCTCTTATTTCCCTCATTAGCAGCATTTTCTACATCTCTAGAGTCACTACTAACACCACTTACACCAAGTAATCCTGATTTCTTATTTAAATCATTAGTTACCTCAGCTACACTCTTACCTGTTTGTTCACAAATGTATTTAATAACAGCAGGATCAATATCTCCACTTCTAGTACCCATCATAACACCAGCTAATGGAGTTAATCCCATAGATGTATCTATACACTTATCTCCTTTAATAGCACTAATTGAAGCACCATTACCAATATGACAAGTAATAATCTTAGCATCTTCACCAAGATTTAAGAAATTTCTAGCTTCTTTAGCGATAAACTTATGGTTAGTACCATGAGCTCCATACTTTCTTACTGAGTATTCTGTATACCATTCATATGGTACTGGATAAATATATGATACTTCTGGCATATTTACATAGAAAGATGTATCAAATACTAGTACATGTCCAGCCTCTGGTAAAGCACTAGCAAATGCTCTATAACCTACAATTGCAGGTGGGTTATGTAAAGGTGCTAAATCATTGATAGTCTCTAATCTAGCAATTACATCGCCTTCAACTTTAATTGATTCAGGGAATAAGTCTCCACCATTTACTACTCTGTGTCCAACACCCTTAATCTCATCTAAAGTTTCAACTATTTTATAATCAATTAAAGCAGCAAGTAACATTTCTACAGCTTGCTTATGATCTTTAATTGGTAATACACTTTTATTTTTTTCTCCATTTACCTTGATAGTAAAATATGCATCTTCAAATCCGATTCTTTCAACTACTCCAGATACTAAAACATTCTCTTCTGGCATAGCAAATAATTGGAATTTTAAAGACGAACTTCCTGCATTAACAGCCATTATTTTTGTCATTTTCATTCCCCCTAAATATTTACCTATACATTTTAATTAATATGAGATAAATATTCAAGAATGTTTATTTCTTTTTACTATCTAAACCAGGTTCATTTATTAATAAATCTTTACCTATTTCAAACATCTTATCTAAAATGGAAGAATCTTTATTAATATTCAATATTTCCATATTCCCTTTCTTTATATGTAAAAAAGCAACAGGTGCAATATTAATTCCCCCTCCACTTCCTCCACCAAAAGGAAATAGTTCCTCACTAAGTTCTAAATCATAAGCTTTACTAGCGCTTTTTGTGCTAAATTCACTACCACCAGCACCAAAGCCAAAAACAACTCTAGAAACCGGAATAACAACATCATCTTCCCCAACCCTCATTGGAGTCCCTATCACCTTATTTATATCCACCATTCTAGCAATGTTATCTAAAGAAATATCAAGTAAACTATTAATTGGATTATTTTTGATAAATATCACCTCTATTTATATTCTTTACTAATTTTTTCTATTTAAACACAAGCTCTTTTTTATTTTCAAAATAAATGCTATAGCTTAAAAAGGTAAGAGCAAAGGAAGAAAATGTAACTATAAACAAAGTTTCTTCTAAATTCATGTTTTTAAAAAACAAAAGAGATACCAAACCCAAAATTCCCCCAACAAAAGAAATAAAAATAAAGTTAAATTTGAGCAAGAAAAATCTATAGTAAATAAGCGAATATAAATAACTAACAAACAAAACACCAATATTTATTAAAAATAAATTATTTAATCCTAAATTAGAAAATATCTTAAGATAATAAAGAGTTAAAAAAGAGCAATTAAAAAATACTATTACTAGCAACACATAAATTATGTTTTTCATATTCATCACTAATAATAGTATTTACTTTTATATATTATATATACCTTTGTCTTTCTTCCCCAATTGTAGTGTCATCACCATGTCCTGGAAAAACAATTGTATCATTATTTAAACTAAAAATATATTTTAAACTCTTATCAAGTTCATCTTGGCTACCACCATATAAATCAACTCTACCAAAACCATCCTCAAGCAAGGTATCTCCACTAAATAGTTCATTTCCAATCCTATAACAACAAGATCCTTTGCTATGCCCTGGAGTAAATAAAACATCTACAAGCAAGTTATCTAACCTCATTATTATTTCCTTATCAAAAGCCGCAACTCTAGAAGATGGGATAACTATATCTTTTCTTAAATACTTTTTAGAACCATTTAAGGTAGAGTCAAAAATCATATCTAAATCTTTTTTACCAATGTATATTTTACAATTATATTTATTCGCAATATCTGAGGCATCTGCTATATGGTCAAAATGTCCATGAGTTAATAATACACCAAGCATCCTAAGTTTATGCTTATCAACATATTGAGTTATTTTATCATAAGCAAATGCTGGATCAATAACTAAACAATTATCTTCTTTGATAACAAGATATGTATTAGTTTGTAGTAACCCTGATTTAAATATCTTAACTTCCATAAAATCCCTCCTTGCCTATTATAACATTCAAGGTAATAAAAAAAGTCCAAAAAAGGACTATTTCTTTTCTTTATGAGCTGTTTTCTTTTGACAACGCTTACAATATTTTTGAATTTCTACTCTATCTGGGTGCTTCTTTTTATCTTTTGTACCTATATAATTTTCTTCACCACATTCATTACAACGATATATTATATTTTCTCTCATAATTACACCTCCAATTACAACGCTCGTATAATAGCATACTTTTTATAAAATATCTAGTCTAAATATATTTTTTTATTTTTCTAAAAAAAAGACTCAGTTTTGAGTCTTATCTAGCTAATTTTTCAGGATTCAAAATTTCTTTATAAATAGTGTTATATCTACTTGTTATATTCTCCTTATCATCAATGGATGATGCTATTGCTTTTTTAAGGTCACATATAAGTG
Organism: Bacilli bacterium; assembly: GCA_045118975.1. Taxonomy (GTDB): domain Bacteria; phylum Bacillota_I; class Bacilli_A; order RFN20; family DUOF01; genus RGIG6178. The sequence continues at coordinate 45,436 of JBGVCT010000016.1, read as the reverse complement.
AATATTTAACACTTCTTATAATTCTATTAAAGTCTTCATGTGCAGCTTCACTATTAATATATCTATATCCAAAATCCCCTGCAAAATCAATTAAATCATCTTCAATCCTATCCTCAATTAAAAAGCAATCAAATTTACACATCTCTTTTAATCTTTCATTAATCTCTCTTGAAGGATTTTTAGGATTCTTATTATTTAGTTTTTTAACAAAAAAGTCATACATAGAACGAGTTAACTCTTCAACATTCTCTGAAAACTTAACTTCATAATCCTCAACAAGTATGACTCTTGAATTATTAAATATTTCTTTTACTTTTTGAACTACTCCATCTATTTGCTCAGGTTGCAAGCATGCATGTTCATCATTAAAAGCTAATAAAAGTTGCTTAAAATGAACTATTTCATCATTAAAAATAGTCGTGATCTCACGACAAATTTTTCTATGATTAACATAAAATTCAGAACTCATATCTATGAATGCATTTTGTAAAGACTCTTCTTTCTTCATAAATACTTCACCCCTACTTTACACTTATATTCTATCATGCAAATATCTTATATCTCAATTAAGAAAGGGTATAATGTTAAAAATAAAATCATATAGTTATGAAGGTGATTATATGATTCAACTATTAATAAATAGTTATATTAAAAATTTAAGTATTGAAAAAGCCATACTCATATCAAAACAATTTTGCATTGACTTCACTTACAAAGAAATGGCTATAGTACTACCTTTTTTAAAAGCTAATTACACTTCTTTTGCAAATGAAAATAGCAAGATTTATCTTCTTAATAATCTTGCTACTATTTCATCTACAACTATTGCAAGCAAGTGCGAACAATTAGTAAATAAATTACTTATTATATTCTCTTAATCTTGCTATTTCCTCTTTATATGGAGGCAAATCATCAATATATGGAGTCTCTAAAATCTTTATTTTCCCCTCAAGTAAAGGATGCCATACAACCTTAGCTAGAGTTTCAAATCCTATATTTCCATCTCCTAAATTTGCATGTCTATCTTTATGACTTGCAAAAACATTTTTAGAATCATTAACATGGATAACTTTTAACAAATCTAAACCAATAACCTCATCAAAATGTTTTAATACACCATCTAAATCATTAACAATATCATATCCACCATCAAATATATGACAAGTATCTAAACATACTCCTAGTCTTTCTTTTTTGTTTGTGTGATCAATAATATACTTTAACTCTTCAAAAGTTTTACCAAGTTCGCTACCCTTACCAGACATAGTCTCAAGTAAAATAGTGACATCGCTATTATCATTTTCTAATACTTCATTTAAACCTTCAACTATTCTATTTAAACCTTCCTCTACTCCAAAATTCAAATGTGCACCTGGATGTAAAACAAGATATTTAACACCAATATAATTAGTTCTATATAATTCATCTTTTAATACACTTTTAGCAAGAGAAAAAGTATTTTCATCTTTTAAATTTCCTAGGTTTATAATGTAGGGAGCATGCACTACTAAATTCTTAATATCGATACCATTCTCTTCCATTAACTTTTTAGCCTCTTCTACCCTTAAAGACTCAACTGGTTTTCTAAATGTATTTTGAGGAGCACCAGTATAAAACATAAATGTATTAGCATTAAAACTAAGTGCACTTTTAACACTACCAACTAAAAGCTCACTACCAGACATATTTACATGGCTACCTATAATTAATTCTTTCATTAAAATTCTCCTTTAGTCCTTTGAATTGCTCTTTCCCTTTGACGTTTTTTAATATCAGCTTTAATAATCTCTCTTTTTCTTTTTCTTTTAGCCTTATCAATTTGTTCTTTCATCTTCTTTTTATAGCCAGGAGTAACTCTCTTATTCTTACCCTTATTTTGGTTAACAATTCTTTTAATTTCTTTTTCTAGAGTCTCATCAACCTTTTTAGCTTTTTTTTCTTTTACAAATGGTGCAAGTGTTTTTAAAGCACCATTTTTATATTCAACATTATTAACCTCTAGTCCTTTTTCAATCAATAATCTTATAGTCTTTAAATCCTTCTCATCATATAAAGAATAAGCTTCACCAGTTTCATTTGCTCTACCACTTCTACCAACTCTGTGATAGTAATACTCTAAGTGAATTGGGAAATCAACGTTTATAACATGGCTTACTCCCTCAATATCAATACCACGAGAGGCAATATCACTACATACGACATATTGATACTCAAAGTTTTCAATCTTACGCATTACTTGTCTTCTGCTTCTACTATCTAAATCACCATGAAGTAATCCTACATTGTATCCTTTTTCCCTTAAAGCTTTAAAATAAGATTCTATATCTTCTTTTTTAGTTACAAATATAAGACAGAAATATGGATTAATATTACTAACTAAACTTAATAACCCCTCAATCCTACTCTTTCCTCTTAAAGGAATACAATTATGTACTATAGTAGCACTACTTTCTTTCCTTTTTCCAATCTCAATAATCTCTTTTGATTGCATATATTTACTTATAAAATGCTTAAGTTGACCATTTATAGTAGCACTAAAAGCAAGAGTTTGAACATCCTTACTTAAAAGAGACATAACCACATCTATATCCTCTAAAAACTTCATTTCAAAGATCATATCTATCTCATCTAAAACAATAGTCTTTACTTTGCTTACATCAAACAAGCCATTACTAACAAGAACATCTTTAAGTCTTGCTGGAGTTCCAATAACTAAATGAGCATTACCACTAGTTAAATCTTTCTTTCTTTCAAATCCACCAGTAAATAACTTAACTCTTATTCCCTCATTATTACTAACATAATCCATTGCATTTTGATAAATTTGAGCGCAAAGTTCACGTGTTGGAGCAATAATAATTGCTTGTAAAGAATCATCACTTACATCAATTTTATTAAATACAGGAACTAAAAAAGCATCAGTTTTACCACTACCTGTAGCACTCTTACCAATCACATTTTTATTATCTAATGCTAAAGGTATAACTCTTTTTTGAACTTCAGTTAGTTCTTTATATCCCTTTGTCTTAATAAGTGTGTCTATAACAAATGACTTTGCATTAATATTTTTTATTTCCATACTATCACCACACAAGTATTTTATTATTTTATAATAAATTAATCAACAGAATAAAAACTTGTTAGTGTCATTTATTAATTTAGTGCATATTAAATTAATAAGGAGACGATTAAATGTTTAACTCACCTTTTCTAAATCCCTATATAACAAGAAATCTATCTAGTAGTTTAATTAAAACCTCAAAATTTTCTTTTGGTTCCATTATAACTGGACTAGAAAAAACAGTATCTACAATAAATCAAATTATTCCCATATATACTCAAGTAAAGCCACTTGTGTCAACATCTAAAAGTTTTTTCACTAATGCAAGTAAATTATTAAAAAGAAGCAAAAAAGCTACCACTAATTTACAAACTCCAGACAACACCAGGGTTATAAATGTGGAAGCAAAAGAGGTCAAAAAAAAGGAGACTAACACCAATATAAATGTTACTTCTCCTTATAAACCTTTTTTTATTTAAGCTTAAATTTCATAGTTACTGGATTATGATCACTGTGTAAGAACAAATTATCATCACCAACACTAACATCTGCACTAATAACTTCAATATTATCGCTAACAATGAATCCATCAATTACTACTGTATAGTTAACATCTTTAGTATATGGCATATCTGTGCTTCTACAAGTTGGAGTATCTGTATCACTAACAAACTTATATCCACTCTCTAAATCATCATCATTTAAAGCGTAAACCCATTCAGGAACTTTTTGCTCTGTTTTAAAAGTATTGATAGAGCCAACTATATCATGATTAAAATCTCCACCAGCCACAACATAGTTGCCTTTTTCTTTTTCTTCTTTTAATATTTCATTTAATACTCCCATTTGAGCCTTTCTAATTAGCCCACCCTCATCATAAGCACTTAAATGTACATTAATTAACACTAATTCCTTACCATTATTAACTTTAACTCGAGTAACACTAAAGCATCTATCTAAATCAAAAAATCTAGTAGGGAAAGAATTATCAATTGGAAGTGAGTGTCTAACACTACTTTCTATATCATATTTAGACATAGTTACAATACCAGCCTCAGTTTTCCCAATAAAATCATTGAATGGATAAAGTAAATAAGCACTGTGGAAATTTGAAGCATATGCAGAATCATAAGTATTAAATTTATCCATTAACATTTCATATTGATTAATACCATAACTTCTAGTTGCATCCACATCTACTTCTTGAAGGAAAATAAAATCACTTTCTGTATTAGTTAAAGAATTAATAGCACCATTGGTGTTTGTTTTCACAACACCTTCATTTCTAGCTTTAGCATACTTACCACTAACATAAGTACCATCCTTCATATATCCTGAATCCATAAAGAATGAGTAATCTCTACTATATGCCCCAAATCCAATATTATAAGTTGTTATAGTTAATGTATCACCATATGCTAATACATTCTCATTTTTATCATTAATTTCAAGTACGCCTCTATCCTCAATTCTATAGTATTGAAGTATTACATATTCTAAATAACATCCAACAGTAATAACAAAGACAAGTAATATTGAAGCCAAAGATAAAAGTATTCTTTTAGCAATCTTTTTTTTCATACAATCCACCTCTTAATTATAATTTAGCACAAAAAAAGAAGCGCAAAAACGCTTCTTATAAATTCTTTTCAATTAAATTAACTAATCCACTTAGCATTTTGTAATTAGATAATTCTTTATTTTCAATTTTAGATAATACGCTCTTCAAATAATCTCTATATTTAACCCATTTATTATTAAAGTTTTCACCCTTATTAGCTAATAAAATAGGTCCAAAATATAATTCTTCTTTAGTATATCTTCTTGCAATTTCTCTTTTTACACCTTTAATAACTTCATAGTAAACTCCATCTTCAAATACGATAACTTCCTTATCAATATCAAATCCATTGTTTACTAACCAAATACGTACAGTCTCTTCATTATTATTAGGTTGTAAAATAAGTTCATTTACATGCTCTAATTTATCCTTATTAGAATCTAGGATATCTACAATTAGATTTCCTCCCATACCGCAAATAGTAATAGTATTAACATCGACTTCTAATTCACTAATACCATCACTTAACATTGGAGTAATATAATTCTCTACATTATACTTAGCAATATTTTTTACAGTCATATCATAAGGCCCTTCATTTACCTCAACTGCATATGCTCTAGTAACTTTACCACTACTAACTAATGCTATTGGTAATAAAGCATGGTCACTTCCAATATCAGCAACTACATTATTGAAAGACACCATATCATATATTGCTGTTAATCTGTCTGATAGTTTAATCTGTTGATTCATGGTAATCACCTAACCTTCTTGCTCTTGTTGGATGTCTAAGTTTTCTTAATGCCTTAGCTTCTATTTGACGAATTCTCTCTCTTGTTACACCAAATTCTCTACCAACTTCTTCAAGTGTACAAGGACGTCCATCATCTAAACCATATCTAAGTCTTAAAACTCTTTCTTCTCTATCTGTTAAATCTTTCATAATGCTATATAATTCATCTTTTAATAATTCATTACTAGCATAATCATCTGGAGATAATGTATCTTTATCTTCAACGAAATCTCCAACATGGCTATCTTCTTCTTCACCAATTGGTTTCTCCATTGATAATGGTTCTAAAGATAATTTTTGAATTTCTCTAACTCTGTCTCCAGTCATTCCATTACCCATTTCCTTAGCAACTTCCTCAGGTGATGGTTCTCTACCTAATTTTTGAACTAATTGTCTTTGAACTCTAGTCATCTTATTGATTGTTTCAACCATATGTACTGGAATTCTTATTGTTCTTGCTTGATCGGCAATTGCTCTAGTTATTGCTTGTCTTATCCACCAAGTAGCATAGGTTGAGAATTTAAATCCTTTAGTAGGATCAAACTTTTCACTAGCTTTTATAAGACCTAAGTTACCTTCTTGAATCAAGTCCAAGAATAACATACCTCTACCTAAATATTTCTTAGCAATACTTACTACAAGTCTAAGGTTAGCCTGTACAAGTTCTTGCTTAGCAGCCTCATCTCCTGCAATAATTCTATTTGACAAGTAAACTTCTCTTTCTTTAGTCAAAAGAGGAACTTTACCAATTTCTCTAAGATACATTTTAACAGGGTCATTAATTTTAACATTTCCTGTGATGATAATGTCATTACTAATATCGATATCCTTTAAGGCATCTTCCTCTGTTTTCAATAAATCTTCATCAAGGAAAATATCATCTTCATCTTCTATAACATCATCTTCATTAAAATTCTCTAGATCGATATCACTAATATCAATATCATCTAAATCATCACTAGAATCATTTTCTACAACCACTTCAATTTTCTTGTTTTTGAAATAATTTACAAAATCTTCTAATTCTTTTTCATCTAAATCTAATGGTCCTACTGCCTCAACAATTTCTTCATAAGTTAAGAAATTTCCACTTTTCTTGGCATTTTTTTCTAACTCTTTTCTAACGCCCTCAAGAGTTATCTCATCTAATTCTTCATTAATTTCTTTTGCCATTAATTGTCCTCCTTTGAAGCTCTTTTACTATCACTAAGTTGTTTCTTTACTTTACCTATTTCCCTAGTAATCATAGCTTTTTCTCTTAAATCCATCGTTTCTTCTCTTTGTTTTATAAGATCATTAAGTTGAATCTCTAAAGGTTGCTGCACTTTAATTACATCAAACACGCTTTTTTCAAATTTCTTAGCCAACCCATCATCATTAAAGATCTTGCTAGCCGCCTCTTTGATATCAACTTCAACTATTGAATCTAAGATTTTTTTACCATCCCAATCTTTTCCACTGTAATAGTAGTTCACGATATATGTAGCAATGTTTCTATGAGTGTTATCAAGTAAATAGCCTAGATATGTGATGTAATAATATGTAGCATCCTTGTTGTGTAGCATTTGCTTTATAATCTCTATTTCTGCCTTATAATAACGTTTGTTATTATTTTTCGCTTCTATATCACTTAAGGATTTTACTACTTTTCTTTTCAAGTTGTCAACGTTTTCACTAATAAGGGTCTTATCACAGCCTATTTTTTTACTAGCCATGATAATAAAGTTCTCTTTTTCAATTTTATTTCTTATTTCCTTATCTGCAACTTCAGCAACATATTTAATCAAATTACTACGCTCAATATAATTATTGAGATTTGTTCTAGCAAGTTTATAACTTACCTTAAATTCAGGAATAGTCATGGTGTTATTTATGAATTCATTAACTCCCTTAGAACCCTCTAAATTATAAATCTCATCTAAATCTTTACCATTTTCACTAACATTAGTAACCCTAACATTTAAATTGGCTTCTTTTAATGATTCTACTAACTTAAACATTGAACTTTGCCCCGCTTCATCACTATCTAGAGAAAAGATAACTTCAGCATTAAGTTTTTCAATTGCTCTTATGTGTTTGCTAGATAAATTTACACCCATTGTAGCAACCACATTTTTTACATTTGCTTTGTATAGAGCTATGGTATCCATAAAGCCCTCTACAATATATATTTTCTTTGTTTGCAATACATAATTTTTTGCCTCATAAAAGTTATATAAACATTCACTCTTGTTAAACAAAATATTCTCATTACTATTGATGTATTTACTTGTTTTACTATCATCAATTCTTCTACCACTAAACGCCACTACATTGCCATTTAAATCAGTAATTGGGAACACTACTCTTGAAGCAAATCTATCAAGGAAACCATTATTATTTATACCAATACCAGCCTCCACAATTTCTTCAACTGTATAACCTTTTTTAGTTAGATACCTAAGTGTTTTACTAGAATCACTTGGGGCATATCCTAACTTAAAGTTATCAATGACATCAATTGTAATTCCTCTTTCACTAAGATACTTTATTCCCTCATTATCTGAGTTAAGCAAATTGTAATTATAGAACTCCATTGTATCTTTTACCAATCTAAGTAATTTATCTTTTTTTGTATCAACTTTTGGAGTATCTATTTCATATCCTGATAAATCATATCCAATCATATTAGCAACTTTACTAACCGCTTCAATAAAACCAACTTTTTCATATTCACTGACAAAGGTAAACACATTACCTCCAGCACCACACGAGAAGCACTTATATATTTGCTTACTCTCGCTAATATTCATACTTGGATTACTATCATTATGAAAAGGACAAATAGCTAGATAGTTATTACCTTTTTTAATGACATTTATGTATCTTGAAATAACATCAACAATATTGGCTTTGTTTTTTATTTCTTCAATAACTCTATCATCAAGCCTCATCCTTTTCACCTACTTTCTTTTTATAATCTAATTTTTTCTTCAATATAAGCTTTTAAATCCTCTATTTTAACTCTTACTTGTTCCATAGTATCTCTATCTCTAATAGTTACAGAACCATCATTTTCAGTTTCAAAATCGATAGTGATACACATTGGAGTTCCAATAGCATCTTGTCTTCTATATCTTTTTCCAATACTTCCTGCATCATCGTATTCAACCATGAAATCTTTAGCAAGTAAACTATATACTTCCATAGCCTTATCGCTTAATTGCTTGCTTAAAGGACAAATACATGCCTTATATGGAGCAATATTTGGATGAAGATGCATAACTATTCTAGTATCATTTTCATTTACCACTTCTTCGCTATATGCTTCACACATAACAAGAAGAGCCAATCTATCAGCACCTAAACTAGGTTCTACACAATATGGAGTAAATCTAGAATTATCACTAGGATCAATATAATCTAAATTAGTTCCACTAAACTTTGTATGTTGAGTTAAGTCATAATCTGTTCTATCTGCAATACCCCATAACTCACCCCAACCAAATGGGAATTTATATTCAATATCACAAGTTCCCTTAGAATAGAAACATAATTCTTCTGGAGAGTGCTCTCTTAATCTTAAGTTCTCTTCTTTTACTCCTAGCGCCTTAACAAAATTGAAACAATAGTCTTTCCAATAAGCATACCATTTCAAATCTTCACCAGGTTTGCAAAAGAATTCTAATTCCATTTGTTCAAACTCTCTAATTCTGAAAATGAAGTTACCAGGAGTAATCTCATTTCTAAAACTCTTACCAATTTGAGCAACACCAAAAGGAAGTTTCTTTCTAGTTGTTCTTTGAATATTTTTAAAGTTAACAAAGATACCTTGTGCTGTTTCAGGTCTTAAATAAACAACACTTTTTGCATCCTCTAATACACCTTGGTATGTCTTATACATAAGATTAAACTTACGAATATCACTAAAATCATGACTACCACAATTAGGACAAGCAATCTTATTGTCTTTAATGTAATTGAATAAATCTTCATCAGACATTTCTCCAGCATTTACACTACTATCATGCTCTTCAACTAACTTATCTGCTCTATGTCTAGTTTTACAATTTTTACAATCCATAAGTGGATCGCTAAATGTTGCAAGGTGTCCACTAGCTTTCCAAACTGTTGGATTCATTAAAATAGCACTATCCAAACCAACATTATAAGGATTTTCTTGTACAAATTTCTTCCACCATAACTTCTTTAAATTGTTCTTTAATTCAACTCCTAAAGGTCCATAATCCCAAGCATTAGCAAGACCATTATAAATCTCACTACCTGGATATACAAATCCACTAACCTTTACATGATTTACTACTTTTTCAAAACTATATTCACTCATCTTTAACCCTCCATTTTTAGTACTTTAAGTAAAAAATCTTTTCCTTTAAAATATATACCACACTTATTTTCTAATGACTCAAATGCATGTCCAATATAAATATCATAATTTGCATTAGTTTCAGTTATTTTTAAAGCATTTTTTAAATTAATCTTAGTTAATATTCTCATTGTTTTTAAATAAGAAACATCTTCACTAATATGACTACACTTATTACACAAAAAGCCACCCATCTCAAATGAGAAAGAACTAACTTTTTTATCTAAACAAGATACACACTTATCTCCCTCATACTTAGCACCTTCACTCTCTAACATAAAGTTTAAAAATGCCACTATAAGAACCTTACTATTTACTCCATTTTCCATTAAAGACAAACAATCTTTAAATGAAGTATATAGATTTTCATTGTCTTTACATTTATTAATTCCCTCACTAACAATTCCCATAATAGTTAAATAATCTAAACTATTAATTACAAAGTTAGGATAATTAAGTAAAGTACCATCCAAAAGAGTAAGATACCCACTCTTTTCACTCTTATTAACTTCAAATTCACTATATGCATAATTAAATAACACTGAATTCATCTTTGAAGTTATCTTCTTTGCCCCTCTTGCCTTTAAAGAAACAAGACCATCTTCACACAAAATAGTAACAATTGAATCATTATCTTTATAATCCACACTATCTATAACATATCCACAAAACTTATTCTTCATATCTTAATCCTCATTTTTATATCCAAATTCTTTAAGATATCTATTAGAATTCTTCCAATCCTTTTCAACACGAACAAATAATTCTAAATAAATTTTATATCCCAATAAATCTTCAATTGTAGCTCTTGCAGCAACACCTATCTTTTTAAGCATGCTTCCGCCTTTTCCAATAATGATTCCTTTTTTAGAATCTCTATCAACAATAATAGTAGCATTAACTATATAAGTGTCTCCCTTTTTCTTCATCGAATCAGTTACAACAGCAACTGAATGAGGAATTTCTTCTTGAGTAAAGAATAAAATCTTCTCTCTTATTAATTCACTAACTAGGAACCTTTCTGGATAAGAGCAGATTGCATCGCTATCATAATACATTGGTCCCTCAGGCAAATATTCATAAATAACATTTTTTAATTCTTCAACATTATCACTCTTCAAAGCACTAATTGGAACAATGGCAGCAAAATCCCCCTTCTTATTCCACTCTAATGTTTTCTTTATAAGTTGTTCTTTATTAAGCACATCTATCTTATTTAAAACTAGGACAATTGGTGATTTAACAGTTTTAAGTTTTTCTAAAACCTTATCATCTAACTCATCACATCTTTTTGAAGCATCTACAATAAGAAGTGTAAGCTCTACATCTCTAGTCGAAGAAAATGCCATTTTGTTTAACTCAACACCTAACTTAGTAGTACTTTTATGAATACCTGGAGTATCGATAAATATTACTTGCATTCTCTCATCATTGTAAATTCCTTCAATCTTATTTCTAGTTGTCTGTGCCTTAGGTGAGGTAATAGCAATTTTATGCTTAATAATGTTATTCATTAAAGTAGATTTGCCTGCATTAGGTTTTCCAACGATTGCAACAAATCCTGACTTAAACATTATTTATCCTCCTTTAGAGTAAAAGCAAATGGCAATAATTGTTTTACCTTTACCTCTTTTACTTCTTGCTTAGAATTCAAAAGATAAACAGTTGCATTAGATGGCATAAGTTCACTTATAACTTGTCTACACATCCCACATGGACTAATAAACTCTTTACTATCTCCACTTATTGCAATAGCAACTATATCATCTTTTTTATATCCTTTTGAATATGCCGCACTAAGAGCACTTCTTTCAGCACATATCCCGCATGGATAAGAAGCAGATTCAACATTTACTCCACAAATTAATTCTCCACTCTTAGTAGCAACGCAAGCTCCTACTCTAAATTTAGAATATGGCGAATATGAATTAACTTTAACTAAAACTGCTTCTCTTAACATTTTTTCTTTTAATTCTTGCTTCATTTCAATTCTCCTATCTATTTATCTCAAGATTACCTAAAATAACATTTTGTAACCCAAACATTTCTTCTTCATCTTCTTTTTCCATGTGATCATAGCCTAAAAGATGTAATAACCCATGAGTGAATAAAAAACACATTTCCCTTCTCTCGCTATGACCATACTCACTAGCTTGAGACTTCACTCTATCAAGATTGATTATGATATCGCCAATTTCTCTAACTCCTGCAAAATCAATCATATCCAAAATATCATCCTCATCCATACCATCTTCAATTGCAAATGATAAGACATCTGTTTCTCTATCTATATTTCTATATTCTTTGTTTAACCCATGAATATAATCACTAAGACAAATAGTCAAACTAAGTGAAACATCATTTTCTATTTCCAAAACTCGAATAGTTTCCTTTAAGATTTCTTTGAAATCTTTACGATAACCTTTTATATCTAATCCTTTAACTTTGTTAATAATATCAATTTTATTCATGACAAACACCCAATGATATTATACCACACAAGAAAAATATGTAAATGTTAACTATGTTAACAATTACTATTTTTAATAACATTTACACACTAAATTACTCCATTTTTCCTTAAACCTTTCCTTTTTCATCTTTCTTAAAAAGATAAACAGAGGATCATAAAAATAAACATAGCCATCTCTTACCTTTTCAATAACCACATAATGAAGCCCCTTTTTACCAACTTTAATTAAACTTATACACCTAAAATTCACTTCATCTAGATTCACATTTTTATACCAAATAACATCCCCATAGTATTCCTTCAAAACATTCCTCACAAGCCTAAGCGACATCATTGTTTTATCATAAACATTCTTCACTTTTTTCTTATCCTTTTTCAAATAATATTTAATACAAAAGTGCCCACATTCTAAGAAATTAATCAAATAATAAAAATTAATCATAATATCACCTCTAAAATACCATTACTATTAGTCTAAAAAAATCCCTTAATAAGTATAATTAACTGGTGAAACATGTGAATATTACTCTATTACTTGGTGGTCTATCCTTATTTGTATTTTCTTTAGAATCCTTATCAAAAAGCCTTATAAAATCTTCTCTTTTTAAAATACAAAACAGCCTAAAAAAGTTGACTTCATCTTTTCAAAAATCCCTATTTACAGGATTCTTTTCTACATTAATTATTCAATCCAGTTCAGCACTTATTATGCTTACCATAACTTTAATAAATTCAAATATTCTATCATTTAATCAAAGTATAGGAATAGTTCTTGGAAGTAATATTGCCACCACTATATCCTCTTTTTTTATTGGTCTTAACTTAGAAAAAATATCTCCTTTTTTCCTTCTTATATCATTTATCTTTTCTAATTCAAAAAACCCCAAAATAGCTAATATTTCAAAAACAACTTTCTATGTTTCATTACTATTTTTTTCTGTGTTTTTAATCTCTTTTTCTTTAATTTCATTAAAAGATAGCCCAATTATTCCACTTTATATAAAACGCGCCACAGATAACTTCTTTTTAAGTATTTTAATAGGAACACTTATAACTATAGCCTTACAATCTTCTAGCCTATTTGTAGCACTTTTACAAATATTTGCCACCTCATCTATAATTACCCCAATTCAGGCAATACCTTTAATATTTGGAGCAAATATTGGCACAAGTTTTGATGCCCTAATAACCTTCTTTTCAAGCAATAAAGAAGCAAAAAAACTCTCTCACTTTTCAATAACATTTAATATTTTAACAACCATCATTTTTTCTATTTTTATTTTTCCATTCACCACACTTATAAATCTAGTTATAGATATCACAAACGCTACACCTGCTATATCAATCGCTATAATCAATATCCTATTCAACTTACTAGGAGTTATCATAACCCTCCCATTTATAAACAAAATAAAAAGATATTACTCTAAATTGTAATATCTTCATATAAAACATAATAAATTTTTAAATATTGGTTGCTTAAATCACACACTAAAACATTTTCCTCTTTTATATACTCTCTATCACTATTGATATTTTTAGAAACCTCTTTTCTAGCCTTATCTAAAAGCGTTGAATATACCTCTACTTCATCGCTTTTTTTATAAGTATCATTCACTTCAATAAAATAGTAAGTGTAAGCATATACACTCCCTCTTCCCCCAACACTAACACCCTCATCTTTATTATTTATAACTATCTCACTAACAAGTAAATCTCCTTTTCTAACAAAATCATTAACCTTTACTACCTTGACACCTTTTATAACATCAAATGAAGCAATAACCCCATCTTTACTTGCATATAAACTCCCTTTATTTTCTTCTAAATCATTTATCTTTCTTCTTTTTTTATAATTAACAATTAATTTATTTCCCCTTTTATATAAATCTAAAGATTCTAAATCATTATTATATTTTTCTTTCAATAACCCCTCAATATCATCTAATTTCTCTTCATCAACAAAATATCCCCACTTATATAATTCATATTCTTTTAAACTATTAACAATTTCCTTTTCAATATAAGGATAATCCCCATTAAAACTTATATCATATAGTCTTGATGATAAATTCATAAATAAAAAAATAGACAAAATTAAAGAAACAAGAGTTATAGGTTTAAGCATTAATCTCTCTATAAAATTAATAACTCCCACACCATCTACAATATGAACTTCCACAAATTTATCTTTTACTAATCTTCTATATTTTCTTGGTATTTTAAGATAATAATCTTTGCCATATTCATAATATTTTTTAACTGGAATATTAAAATAATTCATAACTTTTAAAAGTGTAGATAATGAAGAATAATGAAATAAATAGATATCATAACTAATCATTATCAAAATACTCCTGATTAATGCTCTCTATAATCCCTCTTAGCTCTAGACTACAATCAAGAAGATTACTTGCTTTTAACATTTTTCCCAAAACAATAATCCTTTTACGAGCATAAACAACCTCTATTTTATTATCATCAATATATTTAATATCTTTAAAGCCACTAATGATCAAAACATTATTACTATATTCAAACATAATATCACCAATTAAGTTTATGATTTAAAAATAAATATATGAAAAAAAGGGGATATATCCCCTTATTTTACAAGTTCACTAACTATTTTAAATAATCTTCTATAATCCAACATGAAGAAATCATATAACATATTAGCATTTACCATCTTATATGAATTCATTACAAATGAATCTATTTCATATATTTCTTTTTTCAAAGTTGTAAGTTCATCTGCAATATTAAACATATCTTCTAATGATAATAAATACTTAACTAGATCCTTAAATATAGCTAAATACGCACTAATCATATCTTCACTTTTAACAAACTCATCAATACTCACTTTATCAAGCTTTTTCACTAGTTCATTGCTAGCATTCATATATACATATAAATTAACAATACTACTCATAACTTACCTCCTCAAATGAAGATAAATCCTTATAAATATACATAGCATCTTGTTTACTTAAATAATTAACTTCCTTGCCATACATTAATTTAAGCCCAATATTTAAATTGATCCAGTCATTTAAACTTAATACTCTGTCTCTATTTAAAATAACAATATCAACCATATCATCATTTCTAACAAGAACCTTATTGATGTTATATATTTTTAATAGCGATATTAATGTTTTATTCATACATTACCCTCTTTTCTTAGAAAAATCATATGGGATAGTACTAACTGTAAATACTTGATTACTATCTTTTTTCATCTCATATTTTCTAAATAATTTTTCATCAACAACTTCAGCTATAACATTACCATCTAAATCTAAAATTTCAAAATATCCTTCATTATTTTCTGTTAATGCAAAGTTAATTTGTGTTCTTCTTGCAAGTTCATATGGCAAATATCTTTGTTGATAATAGTTAGAAATAAGATGATTTAAACTAGCCGCGTGAGTTGTGAAATTATTATCTTCACTTGGTCTAAATACAATAATTTTCTTACTAGTTTTTCTAAGATTCTTTAATACTTCTGGTTCCCCACATTTGTGAGCATATGCCGCATTAATATATAATAAATCTCTTATATTAGTATCCATCATCAAATCTTCACCAGTTGAAAGATTTGTTTGAGTCACAAATACTTTTTTCTTTTTGCCACCTTGTCCTTTTATTGTCTTAGCAACAAAAGTATCTTCTTTTTTTTCATAATAAGCAGCTCTATAATCTCCATGCTTATCAGTAGGAATTAAACCAATAACCCTTTCATATTCACTACCTCTAGTAGAGTAATATAATTTATCTCCAATATAGGTTACTGGATCCACTCTAATAAATTGTTCATATTTGAAGTTTATAAAGTTTTTAGGATCTTTTTCTAAAGCCAAGAAACTTTTCTCTTCTTTTTCTAAAGGTTTAGTTATTTTTTCAATGTTTAATGAAGATATAATTCCTACAAATCCTTTAGATACATCCATAAACTCATCAAGAATTCTAGTCCCCAAATCTGGTTTTAATTGATAAATATTATGAGCAAAGAAATTTCTATAATCCAATAATCTTATATATAGTTTTTCAAAATCAGGATGTGCATGAATAAACGAATTAGATAAATTCTTTACACTTTGATCGACAAAATTAATAAGCATAGAAATTTTCATTTTAGAAAGCAATTCTGAATCTAAAGATGGTCCATATTTTCTTATACTATCTTCAATATCATTAAGCATTGCCTCACTCTTTCTAATAAAGAAGAAATCTCTTTCTGAAACATTAGCAAGCAATGATTCGCTAACCTGATTTTTAATAGCGCTATAGTCATCATATCTAATTTCAGGAGCCCCTCTATTGATATATGATCTTCCATTTAAAAACTCTTTATAAACAACACCCTCATCAAAGAAATCGCTTAAAAGTTTACTTGTATCTGTATAAAATTCTTTTTCATTTTTCCCAGGCACATTACGCGTTTTAATTGTGCTATAACTTCCAGAAAAGAAATGTTCAAGTATATCTCTAGCCATCTCTTTGTGTCCTAAATAATCAATAGCAAGAGGCTTAAAGTTCTTAACAAAGAAATCTTGTAACTCTTTTGGCGCCTTTAGTTGTACATATTCCATTTCATAATCAGGATTTACATAGAAATAATTCATATTGCTATCACAATTAACAATATAAGCTAAATCTTTTCTCTTTTTAAAATCTTTAATAACAGTAACTTTACTTGCACTTACTGAAATGGAAATATCACCTTTTTTAAACAAATAAGATTTAGTGAATTCATCATATACTACATCACTACTCTTTTTAATGACAACATTATGTTCGCCTGTATTTTGGAATTTTAATAGTTTATCAAAATAAGCCTTTTCTGCTGGATATGCCTTATTAAACTTTTCTAAAATGTTCTTAGAAATAGTTTCTAAATCATCAAATGATTTGTAATCTGAATAGTGAACAATTAATTGTCTAGCACTATATATTGCACTTGTTAGGGCAGAAAAACTTGGAGAGTGTAATTCAAGCATACAGCTCTCTAATACAGAGTTAGATTGGATTAATATACCCGCCAAAATACAATTATAAACTTCCTTTGGGTAGTTATCCTTTTCTTCAATAACTTTCTTTAGCTTATTCATTTGCTTATTAAGTAATTCTAGGTAAAAATTTGTTAGCGCCATTTTATTACCTCCTAGCTAATTACATTTTAACATAGTTAAAACAGCATTTAAAGATTTTTTTTAGTAATCGCAAATCCATCCCCAATATCTAAATATTCTGTTTTATAATCTTTTAAAGAATTTAAAAATTCTTTATATTCATTCATCTTTTCTACTAGTCTTTTACTTCTTTTACTTTGTGTTAACTTTTGTAAATCTAATAATTCTAAATTATCGCTTATAATAACTCCATTGTCCTTTAAATTATCCTTAAATTTATTGAAAAACTTAATGTATTGAGCTTTTGCCGCATCAATAAAAATAAGATCAAATTTATCAAATGTAGTCACATTAAAAATATCTTCATGAATCAATGTTATTTGATTTTCCAAATTAAATGCCTCTATGTTTTTTCTTGCTTGATTAACCATTTCAAAATCTCTTTCAATTGTAGTAACTTTAACATTTTCATCTACTAGAGCCATTCTTATAGCACTATATCCAATAGCGCTACCAAGTTCTAAAATATTATAAAGTTTTTCTTCTTTAATAATATTTTCTAAATATTCTATATTATCTTTTCTAATGATAGGCACATAATTTTCTTGTGCATATATCTCTAATTCTTCTAATTTTTTCATATACCCTCCAAAACTAGTAATAAAACTACGTTTATAGTATACTATAAATGGTGATTTTAATGAATAGACAACAACTTAAAGACTATGTTTTAACATGTTTAATAGAAAATAGTGCCAATGGCCACATGCATCAAAATAAAATGAGGTATCACTTAAAATCTTCTAATCCTGAAGATATTTATAGTGCCCCTGTTAATCCAAAATATATGGAAGTAGACCACACTCCAATAATTATCGCAGAAAATGTTTTTGATTCTTTAGAATTAATAGATAACTACAATTTAGAGAAAGGAAAGGAAGTTCCTTTTATTATCTATGGAAAAAGAACTAAAGGTGGAGCTATTTATCTTGATGATTTATATTGTAATTTTGATAAGTTAAAGGCTGCTACCGCTACATTTGAAAAACTAAATGAATTCTTAAAATTAAGACTAGATGTATTCATTCAAGATGGAATGAGAGAGCAAGTAATAGTTTTAGGACACACTCATCCAAATACTGGTAGAATATCTTTTAACTATTCTGTAGCTGATCTTATTGTACACATGGATTATTTTGACTATAACGTTTTTAGAGAAACAAGCAGAGGCAATCTTTTATTATCTTTAGTTAAAACTGTATCTCAAGACTATAACTTTATCATATATGATCCATCTAGAAAAATATGGAAAACATTCGATAAAGTTTATATGCAAGAAAAAAAGAAGGATTTTATCCCTCTTAGTGCAATTAAATATTGTGATGATTAATTTCTTTAATCTTTGCTATTAATTTTTCTATTGCCTCAGTTCTAGCTGACATACTAGCAATTTCTTCTGGAGAATAACTTGATAAGTGTCTACCATCTTTAGTGATGAATACGCTATCATAACCTTCTCCATTTTTTTCTTTTATCTTCTTTGCAAGATATCCATATAAATATCCTTCTCCAACTTCTACATCTCCATTTTTATTACAAGAAACATAAACCGCTTTATAATAAATATTTCTGTTTTTAGCTCCTAAAAACAAGTTAACTAAAGCTTCGTTCTTGCTTCTTTGTGTACCTGGCCACCAATTGTCAGAATCTACACCTAAAATATTTGGAGCAAAGTCGCTAAATAAGCCATAGCCATCAGCAATTATATAATCATAATTGCTTTTTTCTTTTTTCCAAATAGTAGTAACTAATTTTTTAGCATTGGCTTCTA
Organism: Bacilli bacterium; assembly: GCA_045118975.1. Taxonomy (GTDB): domain Bacteria; phylum Bacillota_I; class Bacilli_A; order RFN20; family DUOF01; genus RGIG6178. The sequence goes on along the minus strand of JBGVCT010000016.1, from coordinate 26,210 downwards.
AATCTCTAGTTGTAGCAGTTGTTACAACATCATATTCTAGATCAAATAAAGAATCGATAGTTAATACTGAATCAGTATGCTTTTTTAATATATCTTTGAATTCTTTAACTCTTTTCTCACTTTTAGTTATGTATAGTATCTTCATTTACATCACCTATTTCTTTAATATTTTTTTTACTTTAATAAAGTTTATTGGAGTACCTAATGCTCTAAACTTTCTTTCATATTCAGTAGGTACATCATCTTTATTATTAGTGAATGGGTAGTTATAATTTAAATCTTCAATATCCCAATTATTTTCTTTAAACATTTCTACACTATAATCAAAGAATTCTCTATTATCAGTTTTAAAAATAACGCAACCATCATCATTTAAAATATTGTAATACATATTTAAAAAATCAGGAGATGTAAGTCTTCTATCTTCGTGTCTAGACTTAGGCCATGGATCTGAGAAATTAAGTCTAATAACATCAATTTCTTTAGTATCAAAAATACTTAGCATTTCCCCTGCATTAACTCTAATTAATTTAACATTAGTTAACCCAAGATCAATCACTTTCTTTAATGCTATAGCAAGCACTGTTTCATTTTGTTCTAATCCAATAAAGTTAAGTTCTGGGTTATTAGTAGCCATTTGACAAATAAAGTCTCCCTTACCAACACCAATTTCAAGAACTAATGGATGATTGTTTTTAAAAACCTCTTTAATTGGATTTGTTAAAAAATCTAATTTAGTAATAATTATTCTATCTGTGTAAGTGTCTAATAATGGTCTAGCCCATGATTTCTTTCTAAGTCTCATATAAACATCACTCCTACTCTAAATAATACCCTAGTTTACTTTAATAATCTATTAAAGCATATTAAAAAATTTAAAAAAGATAGCTTTTAGCTACCTTTTTAATCATAGATTAAACATCTAATAGATAATAATACTCATAACCATCATAAGAAACATATATTTCAAATGAAGAAATTTCCTCATCATCCGAGATAACTAGATTAACACCTCTAGTCTCACCCTCTCCTGGAGAATCATTAACTAAATTTATATTTTGATTGTCAAATATTCCAAACGAAGGATAATATTCATCATCTTTTTTACTATCTACAGCCATAACTTTAAAATTATTAAGTTCTGCATTACTAGTAAAGGTTATAACATAATGATACTCTTCATTTATAAATTTACTTTCAACTTTAACATTAAGTTTATCATTAGTTTCTATATTTTGAAACTCTTTATTTTCTACTATTTTAGAGTAATATTTATCATATAATTCTTCATTACTTGGCTCATCAAAGAACAAGAAAAAACACCCAACAAGAGTTATAAGTACAGTAAGTATAATTAAGTATCTCTTTTGCATGCTTCTCACCTAAATTAATCTTATCAAATTATTTAATCTTTATAAACAATTAATGCACTAAAACAATATATTTGCTCACTTAATTCATCTACCATAACCGAAGTAGAAAACTTAATATCAATTATTTTATCCCCCTTGTCTTTGATAAACTCATTGATTTTCTTTTCTAAATCCCCCTCATGACCACAATCAAAAACTTTAACTTTCATATACCCTCTTTTATATAATAAAAAAAGACAAGCAAAAAGAATGTCGAAACAAATAAAAAGGACCACTAAGGTCCTTAAATTATAAAAATTATGACTAATCAGGGAATTGACGGGAAATTTGGATTACTTGGAAAACTTGGATTACTTGGAAAACTTGGGCTACTTGGAAAACTTGGTGTGGTTGGCGGCCAATCATCATCATCAAAATCAGTTTCCCAATCATCCATATCATCCATCATATCGTGTGTCATATCAAACACATCATTAACAAAAGCAATAAATCCTACAACCATAGAAATTGCAACAATAGCAATAACAATAGAAATAGCAATTGCAGCATGTGAATCATGCTTATTTAATAATCCTCTAGCTTGTGGTTGTGATTGTGGTTGTAGCATTTCTAAATCTTCTGGATTCAACTCTACTCTAGGATCGCCTGCAGAATTAGCTTTAGTATCTTTATAGGTTGAATTACAATACTCACATTCATAATAATGTGATTTAGAATTAAACTTTAAATTTGCACCACAATTTGGACAAGACATATCTTTAAGTTCCATATTAACACCCCTTAATCATCAAAATAAAATAATTCCTAAAATAGTAAAAATTATAACAATAATAACTATTGCTATAACTAAAATAACATTTCTAGCAACTTTTTCAAAACCTTTTTCAAATTCATTAACAACATTTTCTAAAGGTGCAATGAATTCTTCTAAATCTTCTAGTTTAATCTCAGGTCTAGGGCCAGAATAACGATGTCCATTACCAGCATTCTCCTTTTTATCTCTAAATGTGCTCTTGCAATAATCACACTTGTATCTGCCCTTCCAAATTTCATACTCTAATGGAGCACCACAATTTGGACAACTCACTTTTTCCACACTCATACATTATTTCTCCATTTTACTAGCATCGACAATTAATGAAATCAAATTTGTAAAAAACATGCTATCTTTTCTTATAATATCATCTAAATCAGTCGGAGTAGTCTTTTTATAATTATAAATTTTGTATAATGGACTTATATTATCAATAGCGATATAGATTCTATCATGCACTATCTTATAATAGAACTTATATTTGTTAAACATCTGAGCCATATTATTTACATAATCCAAGAAATATCTTGGTAACTCTACAGGTTGATACGATCTAATTTCAAAATTATCACAAATTGGATGATCATACTCTAGTATTTGTCCTTTTTTTAATAATGTTGGTACATAGAATGATTTAGGTTTAATAGTTACTTGGCCAGAATCCAAAACAGAAAGCCCCACTATAATTACTCTTCCTTGAAACACTACTCTAGTACGTCTATCTCCATCCATTTGAGTATAAGTTTCAGTACACTTAACATTACCCATTCTAAAAGAACAACCTCTATATTTACCTTGAACAAGATCATTAGTATAAATAGCATCTCCAGTATAGAAAAGCCCCAAATCACTAATTGTAGACCTTTGAAGTCCCATATCATTTTTATATTCAAATTCGCTAAAATACATTTGCATTCTAGGTATTAAAAATTCTTCTTTAAAAGCTTGAGAATTTTTCTTTTCTTCACCAATTGTAAAAGCTAATCCAATTCCTCCAGTAAGTCCACCCAAAACAATTAAAATCATTCCCGCAGGATGAACTAAAAAAGCCAATAAAAGTCCAATGACAAAAGAAATCACAATTAATGAAGTACAAAGCGAAGCTAATATACTGCTTTTTTCATGTCTTTTTGCATACTCATTACTCACAAATATCACCTATAAAAACATCATAATACATTTATTAAAAAATGTCATTTAATAGTAAAAAAGTTTGTATAAATATACAAACCTTTTAATCATTTAGATAGCAACAATATTAACTATTCTATTTTTAACAACAATAACCTTTTTAATTTCTTTACCCTCAGTATTTGCCTTAACATTTTCAAGTTCAAATGCTGTTTTCTTTACAACTTCATCATCTTCATCTTTATTAACCTTTATTGTACCTCTTAGTTTACCATTAACTTGTACAGCCATTTCAATTGTAGAAACACTCAATTTATTAACATCATATTTAGGCCAAGATGAAGTTGCTAAAATCTCTTCATTACCCAATATAGCATTCAATTCTTCAGTTATATGAGGAGCAATTGGATTTAATAATTTCAAGAATCCTAAAGCATATTCTCTTGGGAATACATCTTGTTTGTAAACCGCATTAATAAAGATCATCATTTGTGATATAGCAGTATTAAAGTTTAGAGTTTCATAATCTTCACTAACTTTTTTAACTGTATAATGATACAAATACTCTAACTCTTTATTTTCTTCATCTTTAATCTTATCTTCATTATATAGTCTCCATACTCTATCTAAAAACTTCTTGCTACCTTCAACTCCAGTAGAACTCCATGGTTTAGAAGCCTCAAGTGGTCCCATAAACATTTCATAAAGTCTTAAAGTATCTGCTCCATATTTACTAACTATATCACTTGGATTAACAACAAATTCAGGGAATCTTTTACCCATTTTAATACCATTTTCTCCTAGTATCATACCTTGATGAACTAACTTCTTAAATGGTTCTTTAACTGGACATAGTCCCTTATCATATAAATAATTAGTCCAAATTCTAGAATAAATAAGATGTCCAACAGCGTGCTCAGGACCACCAATATATAAATCAACTGGCATCCAATGTTTTAATAATTCTTGATTAGCAAATTCATCTGTATTATGTGGATCAATATATCTCAAGAAATACCAGCTACTACCAGCACTTCCAGGCATTGTAGAAGTTTCTCTAACCCCCTTAATACCATTCTTATCATAAATCTTCCAATTTGGATCATTTTCAAGTGGAGCCTTACCATTATGTCCTTTATAGTCTTCTAGAGTAGGAAGTACAAGTGGTAATTCTTCATCACTTAATACATGAATATCTCCATTTTCAAGATGAACAACTGGTACTGGTTCTCCCCAATATCTTTGTCTAGCAAAAATCCATTCTCTAAATCTATAGTTATTAGTACGTCTAGCAATACCCATTTTTTCTAGTTTAGAAGTAATAGCCTCTTTAGCTTCTTCAACTGTTAAACCACTAAATTCTTCACTATTAATTAACTTAGCGCCAGTGTTTAAATAATCTTGTTTTTCAAATGCACATTCACTTACATCTCTTCCATCAATTACTTGAATCATATCAATACTATGAGCAATTGCATATTCAAAGTCTCTTTGGTCATGACTTGGAACAGCCATAACAGCACCAGTTCCATAACTTGCAAGAACAAAGTCACCAATAAAGATAGGAACTTCTTTACCATTTACAGGGTTAATAGCGTACACTCCTTCAAGTTTACAACCACTTTTACCCTTATTAAGTTCAGTTCTATCCATATCAGATTTCTTTAAAGTTTCCTCAATATAAGCATTAACTTCTTCTTTATTTTTTATTCTAGGCATTAAATCTTGAACTAGTTTTCCATCTGGAGCAAGCACCATAAAAGTAATACCATAGATAGTTTCAATACAAGTTGTATAAATAGAGAACTCTCCTCCACCAACAACCTTGAAATCAACTTCTACTCCTGTTGACTTACCAATCCAGTTTCTTTGCATTTCTTTAGTAGACTCAGGCCAATCTATTTCATTTAATCCTTCAAGTAATCTTTCTGCAAAAGCAACTTGATCAATACAAAGTTGTCTCATATTCTTTCTAACAACTGGGTATCCTCCTCTTTCACTTTTACCATCAATTACTTCATCATTACTTAAAACAGTTCCAAGTTCTTCACACCAGTTAACAGGCATATCTACATACTTAGCATACCCATCATTAAATAATTGTTTGAAAATCCATTGAGTCCATTTATAAAACTCAGGATCACTAGTAGCTAAAACTCTATCCCAGTCATAATCAAAACCAAGTTCTTTTAATTGCTTAGTAAAATAGGCAATATTAGATTGGGTAAATCCATCTGGATGATTTCCTGTTTGTACTGCATATTGTTCTGCAGGCAAACCAAATGAATCATATCCCATTGGATGAAGAACATTAAATCCTTGCATTCTCTTCATTCTACAAACTATATCAGTTGCAGTATATCCTTCTGGATGTCCTGCATGTAATCCTACTCCACTAGGATAAGGAAACATATCAAGAGCATAAAACTTAGGTTTAGAAAAATCCCAAACATCTGTTTTAAAAGTCTCATTATCATCCCAATATTTTTGCCACTTTTTCTCTATTTCACTATGTATATATTCTTTCATTTTTTCTCCCCCTTTAGCAAAATAAAAACGCTCCTAAAAAATAGGAACGTTGAAATTACGCGGTACCATCCTAATTCATAGATAAATGTATATCTATGCACTTAATTGCTTTAACGCAGCTAACGATGTAAGCTTATCACCCACATAACTCCAAAGTAAGTTCATATATTATCCTAACTTGTTTACACCAACCACAAGCTCTCTATATAGTATTCATATATTACTACTCTTCTTCATAGCCTATGCCACCTATTATACATTATTAATCATAAAATTCAAGACACTTAATTTTATTTTCTAATCTTTTTATTTTTCTTTCCCCTTCCAAAAATTGCCCCTAATAATCTAGACTCAGGTGAAGCGAAACTAACATCCGCCCAACTATCATAGAACACTTCTGTTTTATGCATAGATTTTTCTATTTCCTCATCTAAATTCAAAGCACCTCTTTTTAGACTTTTAGCAAATACAACTTTAATGGCCTCTTCATATTTAGACATATCAATTGTATCACTCTTATCACCATATTTTCTTACAATTAAAGGAGTATAATCATAGTTTATCCCTTTAATAATTGTCTTATTTGTCATTAAATTCTTATATCTATTCTTATCTAATACATTTGCATAAATAAAATCTCTCATATGTAAAAGTGCATTAAGTGGTAATAAGCAATGAGCAAACCCACCATCATTTCTAGAGCCATGGAATAACTTCTTGCAATCATAAGTTAAGTCTTCAATATAATATCCATCTATATCATATTTATCATCTTTTATATAAATGAAGTTTTGGCAATGAGATGATTCAATCTTATATGGTGGTTCTTTATTAAATAATTTGCACCCCATAATATCCGCTTTTAAATTAGGATTATCTAATCTATCTATTACAGCCTTTAAAAGAGAAGCATACCCACTACAAACAATTTTAGCATTAAAATAAATACCTGGTAATATTCTAGATTCTTCTAATTCTCCCTTATTATAAAAGAAGTGAGTAGTGAAATATTTATGCAAGAATACCATTGTTTCAAATGGAGAATAGTTATTCTTCTTTATAACATTAACTAATCTATCAATATTGTTGTTTACTGAAATAACTTGATGTAAAGTCCAAGCATCCTTTAAATCTTCTTCGTTATCTATCTCTAAAAATTCTCTAAATAACACACCCTTACCACCATGTTCTTTAATATAAGAATCAAGTTCAAACAATAAATCTAATTCTTCTTTAGTATAAGTGTAGTTAATTCTATCTTTATTATCTTGCGTTAACATATCTTGGCAAATAACAAACTTTACATCTCTACCTTCTTGCCACAACTTCTTAGCAAACTTTTTAAAATACAAAATATTAGTAGGATTTATATTATCTTTAGTTAAAGAAAATATATAACTACTTTCTTTTGCCTTAATTAAATTATCTAAAAAATCTTGTTCCTTTTTAATATCAATCATGATCTCTTCATATAAAGTTGTACCAGCAAGTAAAGATATGTCATGTCTAAACGCCTCAAAATCAGAATCCTCTAACTCTTCATATGGCTTTTTATATCTATAATGGGCTTTTATGTATGGATCATCATACTTACTAGCCCTTTCATATATCATTCTTTTTTCCTCTTTTGTTAAATCTTTTACATCTTTTAAAAATAATTCAGGTTGATCATCTTCATTTCTTGGAGGCAAAATATCCCTATATTCATCAAGAATCATCATATGAGTATCAATTAATTCATTATAAATCTTATTTCTCTTATTATATATTCTTGCAAAATATCCTTTTGTCTTTAAATTTTCCACCTTGAATATCATTTTGACCACCTGCTTTATATAATTTTAACACAGTTAGAGTCATCTATCTACAAAAAAATACGCAACAAAAAAAGTAAGTTTAATAAACTTACTCTTTTTTATTTATATTTTCTTCTCTTTTAGAAACACTTCCATGCACTAAATCATCTTCATCTCCAAAGCTAATTTTCTTTAATGCACTGATAAGAGCGTCTCCTAATCCATATTTAGCAACATATAAGTCAGCTTGATCTTCTTGCTTTTTACTAACTCCCAAAGACACTCCCATCATTAATAAGAATACTAAAATAATGATAAGTAAAATATTAATATTTGCGTTATCTGAAATAATAGCATAATAAAGTGCTCCTACAATAGCAAAAAGATATATAGTTTGATTAATTACTGACTTCTTTGTATGCTTGTGTTTAATATGCCCAATTTCATGTAGTATTACAGCCTCTAATTCTTTATCATCAATTGAATTAATAAGACTTGAAGAAATAAAGAAATTGATTTTATTAAACCCAGTAACCATCGCATTACTATCATTACTTCTAGAGGAATCCCAATAATATAATCTATATCTTTTTATACCATGCTTTTTAAATATCTCACCTATAAAATCAGCTATCTTTCCTCTTTTAATTCTCCTAGCCCCAAGTGATAAGATATTAAAGAAAGTAGTACTAGCAATATAAAATAAAACAAATACAGCTAAAAAACCACCTATTATATACTCTCTTATCTCCATTGAGTATGGAAATATGTAAATTGTTGGAATCATAAATGAGACTATAAATATTGGATAAAATATTTTAGCAAGTAAGAATGCATTTTGTACAAAACACTCGTATTCATTAAGCTTAGTTTTCAAAATAAAATTGCAAGCATAACAATAACAAAGTCTTGAGAAAAATGTTGTAATAAGAGTCAAAATAAACCCACCTATAGTAGCAAAACTTATAAAGTAATCTGATACCTTTAAAACACTTACAAAATAATAATAAGATAAAGCAACATAGATAACCGCAGTTATCATCATAAGCGAACTAAATAAATAGTTATCAAATTTTCTAAGTCTTTTAATAGCACCTACATAGTCGTTTTGTTTACTAGCCCTTTTAACACATGAAGAACTACATATATAAGTAACAAAACAATTTAAACTAGTAAGAAATAAAAAACTTAATATTAGTAATTCTCCCATTCCCATAAAAACTACCTCTTAATATAATCTAAAAACGCCAAGAAATTAGATGATGGTAAATCCCTATCATTTTCACTCATTCTACTTAGATTATCTACAAAATTATCAAAGTCCTTTTTAGTTAACTTCTCAACCATTTCCTCAACTTGTGATAAATGCCCTGCATAATCACTTACACCATAATGTTTTTGAAAATATGGTTGATAATCCTTTTTCACCTTTAATCTTTCATTGTTATATTCTTTAGCAATTAAAAAGAAGTGTTCTACACAAGGATTAACAAAATAAATATCTTCTTTTTTAAGATTAACTTGTTTATTTTTCAAATACCTATTTATATCATCTAGAGTATTGTTACCATCTAAATCATATAAAACAACAATCTTAGAATAACTATAGATTTTCTTTAAAATATTAACATGAATTGGAATATTCCCATTTCCATTAGCTACTCTAATTCTCACATTATATTTAGTAGGCATAAATGAAATAATCTTAGAAACAAACATTTCATCAATTTCACCTTCAACCACCAAATATAAGTCCTCTTTTAAAAATTCTAAATTACTTCTTCTAGTCTTTGGCATCTAAGTTCTCTCCCATCATTGGATATGGAAGTGCGCCATATTTACCTTTTAAGTAATTAGACATAACCATTCCTGTCTTTTCTGAAGAATCCACCTTAAAGTCACTCAAAGAATAAAAATAAGTTCCCTTCTTATCTTTATAAGTAAACCAAATTTGATCTCTTCTAAACATGTGTTCATCATCTAAAAGCAATAAGTCATGACATGAAGCAATAAGTTGAGCTTTTACATTTGCATAACTGTTAAATAAGGCAAAAATATTTCTAGTTAAGAATGTATGCCAACTTGTATCAAGCTCATCTACAAGTAACACTCTCTCTTCTCTTAAAGCTTTTAAAATATAACTAGCATATACAATTAGTTTTTTAGTACCAATAGAGTCTACTAAAATTGATGGGAATGAATATAATTTTCCATCTTTTTCATAAGTTGACTCAAGTTGAAGATATTCCGCTACATCTTTTGGAACATATGAGAATGATTTAGCATCAATATGCTTATTGATTCCCATCTTCTTAATTGAAATATCACTAGTACTAATTAAATTCATGAAATCATCGCTATAACGAATATCATTTAACATATCTAGCGTAGGTTGAATATTATTTTCAGTATATTGAAGAATTAAAATTTTCTCAAAGAATTTTTTAAATCCATCATGATATTCTCTATATTTTTTAGGCAAACACATTACCATAAGTTTATTCTTATAATGTCCTAAAAGATCTAAAACTTGAGTTATCTCTTTATCATTTTTTCCAAATCTATCCAATAAAACTTTAGAGTCAACCTCTAAGATTTCCTTTGTTATTTCTTTTTTAGGGTTAAATGATAAAGAATATTCATAATGATGATTATCTTGTAAAAATTCTATGTAAAAATCAATAACTCTCTCTTCATCAAAAAAGTTGAAATTTAATGTATCTTGACAAATATCATCTATACACTCTTCATGAACAATATGTTTTAATACTCCAACAGACTTAATAAAAGTAGTCTTTCCTGAGTTATTAGGACCATAGATAATAGCACTCTTAAGGGCATGAATATCTTTTCCCTTAATAGTTTTAGTATATATGTTCTCTTTTAACTTTCTAAATCTCATGTTGGCATTCATATCAAATTTTATTCTTTCATCGAACACCTTGTATCCATCTACTTCAAACGCAAGTAACATGTAATCACCTCTTAATTAAATATTATCATTCTTTTTTCTTTTTATAAATAATCTTGATAAGATTATTAACTCACCTAATACTAGGGTAGAAACAAGTATAATTATATGAATCTTACTCTCTTTAACTATAACTTCTCTCTCTATAACTACTCTATTTATACCCTCACCTGCAGTATAAGTAATCTTATATACTCCTGGCTTTTTACTATTTACTTCTCCTTCAATTTTATAATCTAAAGAAATAACATTTTTGCCAGCATTTCCCTTACTAGCCTTAGCACCTAATTCTTTATACTTTTCATATTGTAAAATTGTAATACTTTTATCACCAACAAGTTCTAAAAGAATCTTAGCAGTATCAATTAAATAAGTATCTGAACTAGTATTAATCTTACAATTACCTATAATATCACATACTTTAATTGCTAATTTATATCCACCATAATAATCAAATGGATATGTTATACCCTCTTCTAAAGTAAATGCTTTGAAATTATTTTCATTGTAAGTTGCAAGATAAAATTCATATGATAATAAACTAGTATCAACCATAGACATATCAGAATATGTAACATCAATAGTAACATTATTTGAATATACATCCTTATTACCATTTATAATAGTTACAATTCTTGGAGCAATTGAATCTACATAGTAATTATTATCTAATTTTATAAGATTATAGTTTCCTGCAGAATCTGAGGCATAAATCCATAAACTATATATAGCCTCACCACTCACACTAATAGTGGACTCTACACCATTATAACAATTATTAATCAATAAATTTGGATTTGTAATTTCATCAATAAATAACCCACACTTAAAACTCTTATTAAGTTCAACTCCACTAATAGTAATAATAGTTTTCACCCTATTTACATATGAATCATTACTAGTAGCACTTACCTCTTCTTTAGTTAAAGCACTAACATCCACATAATACTTATTAGAACAAATAAGATCAGATTTATTACCTATAAAATCAACCAAAACAAAGCAAACTGAATATACTCCATCTTCACTTATATTATCTTTGTTCAAAGTTACTCCACCATCATATAAATTAGTTTCATAAACATCATCTACAGTTAATGATTCCCTCTCATTTTCATTAACAATTTGATAATATCCTTTAGCCTTAATTGTAGTTCCCTCAATTTGAAGCATTGCATCCTCAAACCCTATATTTAAAACAATATTATTATAACTTGCCTCACTAGAATAACTATTAAAGTTATTTCTATTCATAACTGGAGAGACATCATCGATAATAACTTTTTGTACAATGTATAAATATCCATCAGTAGCGTTATCTTTTAATCTATAATAAATATAGTAAGCCCCATACTCACCACTCACTCTAATTTCTTCGCCTAAATTAACACTAGTATAAGTAAAGTTTGCATAGTTACTATCACTTGGATTACTACTTATATAATAACCCACACTATTAACTCCATTATTATCTTTAAAGCCAACCTTTAATACAACCTCATCCTTGCTAGCAACTGTATAATAGTTAGGTAGTTGTACACCCTCAACAACATCAAAATCAAGTTCAGGATCATCTATATCAAAATCATAAATCTTATATTTTGAAGTTTGACTAGTTACTGCTCTAAATTCACTACAATTACTACTACAAACATATTTAACCCCAATCTTAAAAGAAACATAGTTAAGAGTTTTATAATTCTTGTTATATTCAATAACATTATCAATTGGAATGTATAATATTTCCCCTTCATTAGTCTTTATCTTTCCATCAAAAGTTTCTAAGTAATTATACATAATAAAGTCAAAGTAATAATAAGCTCTAAGCACATAAATATCTGCATTATTAAAGGTATATGGAATACTATAATCATCCCCAACATAAATCTCTAAAGAAATATTATACTCTCTAACAGGAGCAATTTGGCTACCTGAACCTTCAAGATACATAGTAAGATATAACTCGTTTCCACACATTGCATATCCTTGTACTATCTCTAAATTAACACCCTCATCGAAATAGTGATTGAAACAATAAGGATATATATATTCCTTACCATTATTTAAACTATTTTCCTCATGTAAAGGATAATATGATAAAGAAAAATAATCCTCATAATTAATATGATCTCCCTCACTTAAAAAGAAGCCAAAATCTTCAACTTTAATAACATCACTAATATCACTAACATTAGTAAAAGTAAAATTAAAATAAAGGTAATCAAATCTAATATTCTCATCATAAAAAGGTAAAAAACCATAGAAATAATTACTATCATAAGTACCTGGTTCAACAACATGAGTATCTCCCTTATCAATACTACATCTCTCTACCCCATCATACTTATAACATAGTTCTTGAGCGAATTCATATTCCCCACTTTTTATAATAACTCTAACAGGCAAAGCATAGAACTCATGATTTCTAGAACTATATAAGTCCCCATCTTCATAGACTAGCTTATCTCCCTCAACAATTATATAACCAACACTTATATCTTCTTCGCTAAGAGTATATTGACTACCATTATAGTAAAATGTTTTATCCTCTTCTACACTAAACTTATTGTAGCCATTATATTTTAAATTTAAAGAGTTTTCCTCTCCAAAACTTATATTAATCTTTTCATTATCAAATGACTTAGCCTCTACTATAAATGGAGTTAATAATAAAATGAAAACAAAACAAATAAAACAATATATTCTTTTCATTATATCTTCACCTCCATCAATAAATTTATAGCAAGTAAATAGATAACACTATATATGCAAATAGTAATTACATATGTAAGACTAAATCCCATAATAAAATACAAAACAAATGGAATTAATAAATACAATAAAGCATAAATAAATTTAAAAGCCAAATAATTCTTAGACTTTAATTTATATGCCCTAGAAGGTAAATAAATATAATTATCATCATAATCAAATCGCTTATTTTTAGTAAAATTATGATTATTGTAAATACCTTTAAACTTGAATAAATTTGCACTAACTTTTTTTATTGTCTTATTGAAAAACAACTTATGATCATTATCGTTTTTGATTTTAATAACCCTCAAAATAAGATTACCATTCTTATCATTATATCCCTTTTTACCAAGTCCTTCTAAAGTAAGAACCTCATCATCTAAAACAAGCTTATAAGTATGAGTTTCATCCACTACATCTTTATAAGTAAAATCATTTAAATTAAGATATAAAATCTTTCTATCATCTACTATATAAGCCTCAATATCCTTACCTCTATATTTAGAAAGTTTATATCTTATATGAATAATTTTATCTAAGAAGGTGTAAGTTGAATCATTAAATCCTAAGCTCTCAATATGTAAAGTCATATCATCACTTAATAAAGTATATTTAATTCCTCTATCATACTCTGTTTCACTAACTTCTAAATCCATAAAGATTTCATTATTTTCTATTCGATAAAATTCTCTATCATAAAAATCAAAATTAATCTTAAGTTTGTACTCTTCTTTATCTAAAATTATCTGTTCATCATTTACTCTAACTCTTATTTCTTCTTTAACTTTCTTCTTTAAAGAGTTAATTCCACTACCAAAGCAATCAGGACAAACACACATTTTATTTTCTTTTCTAACTTTACCCTGACCTATACAAGTATTACAAATTCCCTCTTGTTTTATAACTATCTCCTTATCAAATTCAACTATATAATCGCTATTAGCTAAATAATACAGATAGGGAATAGCTAGATTTATTTCAATTACTCTTACATCTTCATATACAGTTTCATAAGCATAATTATTTATTTGACTATTAGATATGTATGAATCAATACCAATAACTTCTCCTTTTATTTCTTCTTGAAGTTCATTTTCTTTAACATGTAATCTATCATACATTTCTCTTTGCTTAATCTCACTTAACACTTTATAAGCCAACATAACTTCTCTATATCTTTTATAAGCATTTTTGGAAACATTATTTTCTGGATTATAAAAAGATGACAAATCTTTATAAGCTTGCTCTATCTCTTTTAATGTAGCATCTTCACTAACATTTAAAATCTTATAATAATCCATATTTAACACCTCCTTAAATCATCTCTAATATCTCATTTAAATTTATCTTAAACTTATCTTTATGCCTAATTAAATAAAGTTTAAACTCACTAACTTTATCTTCTCTAGATTTATTAAATGTAGAAATATATTTATCATTTTCTAATAAAACTACCCCACACCTATACTTTTCCTTATTCACCAAATCCACAAAAGAAGAATCCTCAAACTTATAATTTACATAAATAATATTATCAATTACTTCTCCCTCGTTTGCCTCATCAAAGACAAATAAATATTTGCTATTGTCTTTCATATTCTTATTTCCATATAAAACATCAAAATAAATATTATTAGATAAATATTCTCCATCCATTTCCTTATTTTCTATAAATAAAGAATTATTCACCAAAGAAGCATATAACTCTTCTTTATTACTTCTTTTGTAAAAATATTTATTATTTTCTTTATTTAATTCAACCTCAAAATAGTATGGATCACTAATTAAATTTTCTAACAAATAAATACCCGAATTATCATTAAATAAAGCACTAGAGAACCTATTTATAATAGATTCAACATCTTCTTTATCACTACTTTCAAAACACACGATATTTGAATCATCATAACTCTCTTTATAAGTAACAATCTTCTTATTTAAATAATCATAAACAAACTCTTTATTTATATTACCCTTGTAAAGAGGAAAATTACCCTTTAATAAAGATTCCTTAAATAAACAATTAATCCTTATATCCTTTAAACAAACTTCATATATATCATCATATAAGCACTCAATAATATGATTATCTTTGAACTTATAAAAAACATTATTAAATAAATAAAATAAATCTGAAGACATATCAAGTGAAGATAAACACTCCACTAATTTTGTATTACCATCTAAATTATCTTTTAGGATTATTTGAGTAAACAAAAACTCAAATAAATCTAACTTTTCAAATATATAACTTTTAAGATTAGCTTCCATTTTAGAAAAGCTCATACACTTAATTTTCATTTACTCACCTCCTTTAATTAGAAATAAGAATAAGGATCTTTAATTCTAGCCTCAACCCTATTATAAATCTCATTATATAATTTCTTATTATATCTAATCGTAGAGTCATTTAAAGACTCCATTTCAATATCTAATCTAGTAAAGAATGACTTACTTCCTACAATAATTAACATCTTTCTAGCTCTAGATAAAGCCACATTAATTCTCTCTAACTTCTTAACAAAATCACTAACTCCTCTAGACTTAGAATTTCTAACTAAATTAACAATAATAATATCTTCTTCCTTACCTTGGAATTCATCAACACTACTAACCTTACTCTTATTAAAATTAATGTTTTTAAAACTCATCTTGTTAACTTCTTTTTTAATCATATTAACTTGATCTTTATATAAAGAAATTACTCCAACACTAACATTCTTTTCTATCTTATTTTCATAGCCTTCATTAATCTTCATTAATAAATTCTTAGTAATCTCAATCTCACTTTCATTATAGAAACTACTACTTACATTACCACCCTTAACAAGTTTCTTTTCATAAGAAACTGTTCCATCTTTAAAATAAGTAGAATCCACAAAATAAGTATGTACATCCTTAGTAAATAATTTAAGATTATTTCCACTTACCTCTAAATTATGTTCTTTTAAATTATTTTGTTCTTTTTTATTACCCATAACTAACTTATCTTCATAGAAAAGATTAACTATATCCATTATTTGTTTATGAGATCTATATTGTTTAATAAGCATATACTTATTCTTTTTAGCCTCATTAAATAGTTTTTTAAATAAACTAGTCTCCACTAATTCCTCATACTTACTAAGAACATCTTTTCCCACTCTTTTATCCTCAGTTAATCCCTCAAACATTCCCTCTTTATATTTAAATAGAGGTGGAAGTTGTCTATGGTCACCAACTAAAATGATACTCTTACCATATAAAATAGGAATAAGTAACTCTATTGCACTAGCCTTACTAACTTCATCAATAATTACCACATCAAAATCAATATTATTTAAATCAATGTCATTTAAGTTATACTCACTTAAATATCTATTTCTATCCTTTAAATATTTAGAGTTAGCATTACAAGTAAGAGCATATACCCCAATATTATTACTAACTAAATATCTAGTATACCTATCTTTATTTAACTTCAAATTATTCTCATTTAAATACTCTAATGTATTCTTATAAATATCATTATATAAATTAAACTTATTCAATTCTTCTTCAATCTCTTTTTGATATTCATTTAAATACTCTTTAATAGAATTTAATTTATCTGTCTCTAAAGTAGGAATTTTTGAAGTAAACATTACCTTGTTAAACATCAAATCATAAAACTCATCCATAGAATCAAATACATCAATAAGATCTTTAAACTCTTCCTTAACTTTAACTTTAATCTTATTAATCTCACTTATTCTATGTTGTTTCTTTTCCATATTTATAAGTAAAGCTCTCTCTTCATTATTTATAATTTCTTCATACTCTTTATATTTTAAGGCAATATTAGAAATATTCTTTTCCATTAACCTTTCAAACTCATTATTAAATAAAACATTATCTTTAAAGATTCTATTAAAACACTTTAAATACATATTAAATTCTAATTCATCTAAATACTTATCTAAATTATATTTCTTCTTTAAATCTTCAAATCCTATGATATAACTAGTCAAGAAACCATTATCAATATACTCGCCAATCTTATAATTATTAGATTTAAAGTCTTTTATAAATCTTAAAATCAACTTATCTTTATTAATCTTACTATTTAGATAAGCAATCTCACTATCAAAATTTAATAGCTCTTTATTTAAAAGATTAATATTATCTAAATAAGCAAAATACTTCTCTCTTTTATTTTTATTTGCTTGATAATATTTATTAATCTTAACAAATTCTTTTTGTAAATCTTCTTGTTCTTTTTTTCTTTTATTTAAACTATTTAATTTATCTTCATATTTATTCTTTAACTTATTAGTAAAATTATCTACCACATTATTAGGCAAATAAAGAGAATCAACCTTACTCTTTCTTTCACTTGAAACAAGTCTTATAGGTAATACATTTAATTCATTAGGTAATCTTTCAAGTACATTATCAATAGCAACATGAGTTTGACTCGATAATACTACTCGTTTACCCATCTTATTAAATTGATATACTAATTCACTAATAGTTTGTGTCTTTCCTGTTCCAGGAGGCCCTTGTAACAAATAAATAGAATTAGAGTTAATAGCGTTATAAATAGCCTCTTTTTGATATTCATCTAAATACTTATTAGAAAACTCTAATTTATCCTTACAAGTAACATCCATACTAGATTCACTCAAATGGATATCAAATAAATAAGTAACTAAATATGGATTATATACATCTCCTTTTTTAAGTTTCATCAAAGCATCTTTTCCCCTTTTATAAAGAGAAATATCTCCACTTAAAATATTAACAAGAAGAGGATTAACACCATAATTATTTTCAATATACTCTCTTATTTGGTTTAGATTAAAGTAATAATTTTCTTCTTCATTATAGAACTTAGAAAACTTATATACCCTAGAATCACTATCCTCACTCTCTAAAGTTAAAGATGATAAAATTGATCCAAGTCTAGTAGTTTTGAATTCAAACTCTAATTCTTTTTTGCTAGCAAGTTTATTATCAACTAAAGCATCTTGAGGGTTAGCTATTTCTATTTCTTGATTAATAAAATAATGTAATTTACTATAACTCTCATCTTTTTTATCAATACGAACATAAAACTCTATTACAAAATACCTATTAGAATCCACTACTTTATTTACATATAAATAATTATTTAAGTCATCAAAATAGATATCATCCTTATACTTTTCAATATTTTCAAAATCTCTTTTTACTTGATATACTTCTTTTAAAGAATAACCTTCACTTTTATAAAAGCCCAACTTTTCTTTAAAGAACTTTCTTTCAAACTCTAAATAATCATCCCAATTATTAATAAAATCTAAAACCTTATAATCAATCAAACAAGGAGTATCCTTTAAAATATCTCTTATTAATTTAATATCACTATTACAGTTTCTATTATCATTATAAACTCCTATCTTAAAACTATATTCCTTTTCTAAATTACCGATCGCATTAACATTTAACTCAATAATATCTTTAACCTTAAAGACCCCATTATCACTATCAACCTCAAATGTTCCTTTAATAAATAAGTTATATTCTTTTAATCTTATAAAATAGAATTCATTACCTGCCTTAACAATACTAAATTTCTCTATTTTAGTAAGTAATTCAATAAAAGTATCAATACTATATTCATTTTGATCTAAAAATTTATAAAAGGAAAAATTAGCAAGTCTCTTGCTATACTCTTCTTTATATAAATTTGAAAAATCAAAATATATCATCTTATACCCTCTCTATTAACAATAAGTCATTACCAACAACTATTCTTTCTTCTTTATTTATTTTTATATAATCCTCTAAATACTTATTTGATTTAAAAGTATCTACTAAAACATTATCACTTCTTTTATAATCTTCTACATAAACAATATCTTTGTTATTCTTTATCTTAATTCTATATATGTTATCAAAATATGGATTAACTTTTATAGTAAGTTTAGCTTTTTTACCTTGCTTATCTAATGTTGATTTAGAAAAGATTTCAACTAGTTCTACTTCTTTTAAGTTTTTCTTATAAGCAATAGTAAGTTTTTCCTCATCTAAATAAATACTCTTTCTATCACTACCTACATCTTCTTTTTCTAAATAAATATCACTAGTAACATTATCATTTTCTAAATAATAAATATCTTTAGATAACTTATTTAATTTGACTAAATATTCTCCATATATAATCTCATTTACACTTTCATCTACATAAACATAATTATTAGAATCTAAAGCAACATATTTTATAGCCTCTACATTATTTTTACTAATTAATTCATCTAAATTAACATACCCATTTTCTTTAATAATCAAATTAGTATATATAATCTTATACTCCTCTTTCACTTCATTTATAAAAGTAAAATAGAAATTCCCATCATTAATACCCTTATTCTTCAAACATACAATTTCTTTTTTTCTTTTAAATTCACTTTTAACAAATTCTTTACCCTTAATAGTATTAATAACTACACTCTTTTTTTCCTTGTGATCACTAACACTATAATTAATAGTTCTAAGGTAATAGACATCATCATCTTTAAAATAATAATCATCTTTATCATATACTTTAAGTGTTAACACTAGCTTATAATCACTAAACAAAAGTTCAACCTTGTCCCCATCTTTATAAGTATTTTCTAATTTAATCTTAACTTTAGAATCCATTAATATCTTTGAATTATTATTACACAAATAACAATCTCTAGTTCTTATTACTTTTTCTCCCTTACACTTATTACAAGTAAAAGTTCTTTTATTTATAAGTATAGTTCCTTTTCCTTTACACTTATCACATTCTTTAAAGTATTCAGATAAGTTAACACTACTTTTACATAAACACTCTTTATAATCCTTACTATTAACCTCTACTTCATTACCTGCAACAATATCTAAAATAGAAATATTAACCTCACTATAAAAACAAGGAAACTCTTTTTCCTTTAAATTAATACTAGTATATTCTTTTTCTATTATAGACATAGTATCACCTAGTATTAGTATAACATCATAAAATCAATTCACCCTATTTTTATATAATAAAAATAAAGAAAAAACAAAAAAGAGGACTATCTAGTCCCCTTTAATTCTCCATTAACTTGTCTTTGTAAATTACCTGTATTC
Source organism: Bacilli bacterium (assembly GCA_045118975.1). Classification (GTDB taxonomy): domain Bacteria; phylum Bacillota_I; class Bacilli_A; order RFN20; family DUOF01; genus RGIG6178. The sequence goes on along the minus strand of JBGVCT010000016.1, from coordinate 5,741 downwards.
TCTTTTGCACCCTCATAAACAAGAGTTCCCTCTTTATCCGCTTTAATTCTTTCAACATAAGTTTTAAGTAAAGCTCTATAATAGTCTTTGAATTTTACTCCAAATACAGCTTCAGCAGTCTTATAGATTTTTCCATTGTCATAGAAGTCTTCCCAATACTTCCAACCATCATAATTTTTACCATAATAAGTCTTCTCAATTTCTTTTAATTTTAAGAATTCTTTTAAGATATAACTAGACTCATATCTAGCATATGGTTGAAGTGAAAACACAAATAAATTATCAACATCAGCAACATAGTTAATCTTCTTTCCTTTTCCATTTTTATAAAGGTTTAGTCTTAACTCTTTCTTAGCATTTTCATTAATTGTATAGCCAACATCCTTGCCTTGTAATACATAATCTACAATGTTTTTAAATTGCACTGATAATATCGCATTAATAAGAGTATGTGCACTAGCAACTGAGTATAAATGTCCTCCCACACTAATTGAGGCAACTGTATTTTCTTTAATAGCAATTTTCTTTCTACCAACTTTAATAAAATCAGCATATCTATTAAGTAATTCTACTTTTCTTTCTATATCGATATATGTAAATGCATATGGTGATAAAAGTATTGCAACTTGGTCAAAAGTCATCTCACTAACTGGCACATTTTCTAAATCTGCAATGAACTTTTTACCCATTTCGATTTGCTCTAAATCACTTTGTCTACCATCATATATTTCTTGAATAGAATCATTTATTCTACCAAGTTTTTCTAAAGAATCATCATTCTCACTTATAAAGTCTACGATGATATTTTTATGTAAAGTACAATATTGTTTCCAAGATTCATCTTCTTGCTCTTGGTAGTGATCTTTACATAACTTATAAATTTCTCTAGCAAATAGCATACCTGTTCTCCAAGCATCTTCTTCTACTGGTTGATATAAATAATATGCACTATCTCCACCAAAATAATTTCCAGGCATGAAGTTTGTTTGCCATAAGGATTTTGATTTCTTAGTAACAACTTCTTTATCAGTTAATTCATTTTCAACAGCTCTATGTTGGAATGAATGTCTCAATTCATGGAAATAAGTATCAATATTTTCCCATCCTGTATCATTAGCCAATACATCTGGATTTAATGTTAACTTCCAATTAAATGCTGCAAATGAACCATAGTTTTTATTGTGAACTTGATTTAATTTAGGAGTAGCATAACCATAAATTAATGAAACTCTTTCATTAATCTCAGTCATAATTTTAACTTTTTCTTCTACACTTGTCTTACTCCAAACAGGTCCCCAGAAGTTTAAAAATAATTCTCTTAGTCTAGTATCTGCAAATATAGCTGTATACATTGAATCTAATTGTCTCATTATTTTCTACCTCCATTCTTACTAGCTTTCATTCTTTTAATATCGCCTCTAATATAAGCCATAAGTCTCTCTGTCACTTCATCTTTAGTAAGTAAGTTTTTAAACTCATGATAATCATATAAAGCTTCTTTACTATCATGGCTAATCATACTCTTACCATGTGGGTAATACTTAGATTTACTAATTGCTATCTTAATTCTTTCATTAAAATCTGAAATCATTTCATTTGTTTTTCTTAAAATAATATTTAAACCATCTTTTACTATTTCGCTATCAATTGGTGAACTATAATCTCTATTTTTAAGTTCTGTCCATTCTTTCATAGCCATATAGTCATCTCTTTCTTTTTCACTAGCAAACTTAAACAAAACATGTTTTTGAGATAACATTACTAAGTCACTCAATACTACACCTAATGCTTCACCAGCATTTTGAATAACTTCACAACTTGTAGCACCCTCATATACTCTAATTAAAGTTAGAGCCTCTTGTTCTTCATTTATCATAGTCTTATATTTAGGTAATTCAATTCCTTTTAAATCAAAATCTTTGAATACTCTTCTTGGTATCTCATTTAGCATATTGTCCATTCTTCTTGTAAGTTTTCCATCCTCATTACTATTAAGCGCAGGAATATATGCTATATTAAATAGTTCATAGAACTCATCATCACTTAATTTAGAGAACACAGAAGCACTTTGTTTTAAATATCTATAATAGTTTTCTACTTCCTTATAAGAGTTCTTAATTTGCTTTCTAGCAGCCATTACAGCTTCTCTTCTTTTCTTTTCTAGAGACTTTCTATTGCTAACTTCACTCATATATTGATTAATTAATGAAGACATTTCCTCATCAATACAATCAAATTTTGAATATAAATATTTAACATGTTCCATCATTATATCTTTTGATAATAAAAGTGAATCGTGAACTATAGGTTGACTATAATAGTATTTATCACCCTTGCTATGGTAATTAGTCCAAGATTCTTTTAAATAACTAGATTGCATATTTTCATAATACTCTAAAGCTAATGGGCTTAATTCACTTGGATCCACTTCCATTTGATACATACTATCTCCAATTGCTACAATGATATTTTCAGTAAGTGCTCTAATATAATTTGCTAAAATTGAAATACCACAGTTTTTACCTTCAAATAGTTTATTGTAAATATAAGTTGTACCAAAATCCATATACACATATTCTTGTTCTACCATTCTTTCAGTGAAGGCAATTTGTGGAGACACTAACGTATCACCATAAATATAATTAACATACCCTTGAATCTCTAAGAAAACCATTTTTCTCTCTTTTGGAGTCATATTATTCCAACTACTAGAATGTAATCTTTCTAAAATCGTATTAAAATATGGGCTATCTATAAAAACCTTTCTAACAGAGGCAGCAACATTTTCTGCTGATTGATTTAATAGTTCAACATCAGCCTTTCTTTGCTCTTCTAGAGAAAGAACTGGAACAGCCTCTTCAACTTCACTAGCGATTGCTTCAGTTTCACTAGTTTCATTAACAGGCTCAGCCATCAATGTTTCAATGATATTATTTTCTCCTATTGTTGTCTCTTTTCTCTTATACATACTAAAACCCCCTATGGTTACCTCAATTATAACATCACCTAAAGGTGGTTTCAATGATTTTTTTAGTCACAAAGACAATTAAAAACGGCAACAAATATTGCCGTAATTAATATATTAATTATTTAACTAATCTTCCATAGTTCTAGTAGCAACTATATCTACCCCTAGACCTAAAACATCTTTTACAATTACATCTTTTACTTTTACAGGAGCCTTAACCTCAACTGTATCCAAAAATTTAACAACATCATCTACCCTATCTTTTGGTAAATCACTACTTGAAATAACAGGTAATCTTTTATAATTTTTAGAGATAATCTTAACAGTAGATGTTAAATATCTTCTAGGATCAGTAACTTCTTGCTTTCCATAATTAACGCCTCTTATACAACCATTACCAGTTACATTAAGTTCATCATCTACAGTAAGTCTGCACCCTTTAGGACACATAATACAAATAAGTTCTCTCATCTTATCTATCCTCCACTTCTATTGTAAGTTCACCCTCATCAGTATTAAATAATTCTTTTTTAATACTGACAGTTTCCATTTCAGCAGGTAATAAATGTAATTTAACTACACTCCTTATTACCTCTCCATTTAGTTTCACTACAATCTTTTTATTTTCCATTGGAGTTCTTACTCTAAATTTAAAGTCTACAACTTCATCTATATTACTAACATCAATTCTTTGTGGCAAAATGTAGCCCAAACCATTACCAGCACTACAGTTTACATACTTGCCACTTCTATTAATGTTACCAGTTATATATCTAGCAGCTCCTTTACCAGCAAGTCTACTTTCAGCAGTAACAAAATCCACTAAATCATGAACATGTAAACTATTACCACAAGCAAATATACCCTCGCGAGTAGTTTCCATCATCTCATTTACAATAGGACCTCTAGTATTTCTATACATTTCCATTCCCATGTCCTCAAGTAACACATTTGAAGGCAATAATCCAACACTTAAAAGTAATGTATCAACTTCAAATTCCATTTCTGTTCCAGGAATAAAGTTGAATTTATCATCAACTTTAGAGATAACTACTTTCTCTATTCTATCTTTTCCCACAATATTACTTACACTATGAGATAAATATAGAGGTATATCAAAATCATGAAGACATTGAACAATATTTCTATTTAATCCATTTGAATATGGCATAAGCTCAGCTACACCTAAAACTTTTGCTCCCTCTAGAGTCATTCTTCTAGCCATGATTAATCCAATATCACCACTACCTAAAATAAATACTCTTTTACCAACCAAATATCCTTCAAGATTAAGATATCTTTGAGCTAATCCTGCAGTCATTACTCCACTAGGTCTATCTCCAGGAATTGCTATTGCACCTCTAGTTCTTTCACTACATCCTGTAGCCATAACTATCGCTTTAGCCTTTATTGTACAATATCCCTCTTCTTTATTAGAGTAAATAATAGTCTTGTCCTCATTTACTGCTAAAACCATAGTTTCTGTTCTATATTCGATTTTCTCTTCCTTAAATTTATCAACAAATCTTTGAGCATATTCAGGACCTGCTAATTGTTCTTTAAATTCATGTAATCCAAATCCATTATGAATACATTGAAGTAAGATACCACCTAAATCTTTTTCTTTTTCAAGAAGTAAAATATTATCTACTCCATTTTCTTTTGCAGTTAATGCCGCAGCAAGTCCAGCACTACCTCCACCAATAACAACTAAATCATAAGTTCTCATTATTTCTTACCTCCTTTAGTTTCAGATTGTAAGATATATGCTTCATTAGTGTCATATTTAATATCCATTGGATCTTTATTCAATTCTCTAGATAATATTTCCATAATAAGTGGCTCACAGAATCCACCTTGACACTTACCAAATCCAGGTCTACATCTTTTCTTTACGCCTTTAATTGTAGTAGCACCTGCATTTCTTCTTATTGCATCTACTACTTCACCCTCGCTTATAGATTCACATCTACAAACAATTCTTCCATAACTAGAATCCTTTTTAATTAATTCATTTCTCTCTTCTTCGCTCATAGAAGCTAGTCTATTAACTTTTCTTCTAGTTGGATTGAATGTATTAGTTTCTTTTAGTTTTAAAGTTTCTCCAACTAAAGAAACAACTTCTAAAGCAATACTTGGCGCACTTGCAAGTCCTGGAGACTCTATGCCGCCTAAAACCACAAATCCATCATGATTTTCAATTATGAAATCTCCAGTAGAACCAGTTGCTCTAAGACCACTAAATTGTCTAATCATATATTGGAAAGGTATATTACTTACTAATGTTGATGATTTACTTCTAACAGCATCTAAAGTTAATTTATCAGTAGATAAATCTTCTTTATCATCAACCCATTCACTACTAGGTCCTACAAGATAATTACCATGTGTAGTAGGTGTTACAAGTATTCCCTTACCTTTAGCGGTTGGTGTTGGGAAGATAACATGTGATACAAACGGTTGCTTAAAATGATCAAGTACAAAATATTCACCTTTTCTAGGCTTAATTTCAAATGTCTCAATTCCTAACATTCTTGCAACTTTATCACTATATAATCCAGCACTATTAATAACCACCCTAGTTTCAATCTCACCATTATTAGTTTTAACTACATATCCATTATTTGTTTTTTCTATATCTATAACTTCTGTATTTAATCTTAGATCCACGCCATTATCCATTGCATTTTCCATTAATGCAACAGTCAATTCAAATGGATTAATGATACCTGCACTTGGAGCATATAAAGAAGCAATAACATTATCACTAATA
>JBGVCT010000015.1:0-26676 GCA_045118975.1 Bacilli bacterium | reverse complement strand
AATAAAAGATTACGTTCACTATTTTAACAATGATAGGCCTGCATATTCTTTAAAATATAAAACTCCAACTCAGTTTAAAACCAAATTGGAGTTAAATTGTGCTTTTTTATAAATTGTCTACTTTTTCTTGACTAGTTCATTAGGTGAGTCTTTTAATTTATATTATAAATGCAAGAAAAACTATTATACAAAGCAGTTTACAAAGAAAAAAATCATCAAATAAAAAAGGCTAAAAAGTACTGCGTTTTCAGCTTCAAAAATAATCCTTGAAACCATATATTTGCAATGATATAATGGAGCCGAGGAGTGACGGAAATGAAGAAAGAAAAAATAATTGAAAAAATTAAAGCCGGAGAAATGGGATATTATCAAGTATCTATATTTAAAAGAAAGGATCCAGAAATAATTGATGCATTTTTAAGTGTAGCAAGTGATTTCGAAGTTGATACTTTTGCAAGAAAAAATAAAAATAATTTAGAGGTTATGAAGCTTGTCGTGGCAAGAAAGCCTAGATTATATAAGTATTGTACAAAGAAGTTAAAGCAAGATTATGATTTAGCTCTTCTTGCAGTTACTAAATTAGGACCTAACTATGCTCTATTAAATGAAACAATAAAAGAAATACCAGAAATTATTGAAGCAACATTAAATGAAAATAATGATTGTATTGCTCTAATCTCAGAAGATTTATTTGAAGATAAAGCAATTGCTAAAACATTACTTGAAGTTAATCCAACTTTCTGGGATCACATTGGAGCAGCATTAAAGGAAGAGGAAGAATTTATTTTAGAGGTTGCTGAGGAATATCCTCAATTGATATCTTTATTTGATCCTAAATGGTATGACAATGAAAGAGTATTTAAAGTTGCATGTGCAGTTGATGGAACAGCACTTAGATATGCAACTTCAAGAATTAAAAATAATAAAGAGATTGTAAATATTGCAGTTGAAAATAATCCACTTGCAGTTGCATTTGCTTCATTAAAAATTAGAAGTAATAAAGAATTCATGAAAGAAATTATAGAGATTGAACCATTGACTCTAGAGTTTGCTAGTGCAGATCTTCAAGATGATGAAGAAGTCGTATTATGTGCAATAAAGAATAATCCAGAGGCTATCAAATTTGCATCTAAAAGATTATTACATGATGAGGCATTTTTAAATGAGTGTGTAGAATTAAATAGTGCAGCAAGTGATGCAATTAAAGAAGTTAAAGCAATAGAAGCAAGAAGCTATAAATTGAAGAGTATTAGAAGTGATGATGTTCATGTAAGAAATGGTGTAGTATTTGGAGTTAAGTTAAGTGAAGATAAGAATGAAGTATATAATGATATTATGAAAAGATCTTTTACTACTTTCCTTGATGGATTAACTCATGAAGAATTATTGGTTTTAGATAGACTATTAAAAGCAGAGGCAAATATCATCGTTGAAAAGATTAAAAAAGAAGGTAAATCCGAATTAAGCGATAGAGATCTTAGAACTATTGCTACATATAGAAAGGTTTATTTAAGAGTAAAGCAATTAAAGCTAAAAGAAGAAGACTACAATAGATCTAAAGTTGATATGAGCAAGTGTTATACTTTAGTAGATACAGCTTCTAAAATAGCAGATAGAGTAATTAGAATATAATTAATAACCTCATTGGTATAAATAATTCTATTTATGATAGAATATAGTTATAAGGGAGGAAAATATATGAAGGTTGATAAGTGGTTTAATAAGCAATCAAAATTAGTTCAAATTATTTTATTAATTATTCCTTTTGTTGGATGGTTAGTAGAAATAGGTGTGAGATTGTCTTTGGCGTTAAGAAAGCAAACGCTTAACCATATATTGGTATTTATTCTATTCTTATTATTTGGATGGATCATTCAATTTGTTGATTTGTTCTATGTATTATTAAAGGGTAGATTAATACTTACAAAGTAACAAGTTATTATATTAAAAGAGTTAGGGAAACACTAACTCTTTTTTATTTTCAAGGTAATTAATTGTTCTTTTTATTTTTGATGAAATGTGATATATTTACTTTTGTAGTAAAGAGGATTGAAGTATGGAAGATATAGAGATGATAGATAAATATTTACTTATTGTTAGTAAGGAAAAACCTTTAACCTTGCAAAGACAATTATGGATGCAAGAAAATTTTAAGTTTGTTCCATATACTGATGAAGATGGAGAAAGCATGATGGAAGAAGAAACTTTTAATGCTTATCTTGGTTTAATTACACTTATGAGAAAGAAATATCATTATGATGTTAATTCTCATTCTGCATGGAGATCTATTGAAACCCAAAAGAAAGTATATAGTGAACTGGCTAAGGAGTATGGCGAGGAATGGGCTAAGAATCATGTTGCTATTCCAGGCACTAGTGAGCATCATACGGGACTTGCTTTTGACTTGCGCTTTAAACCTGTACTTGTTCCTGAGTCTTTTAGAGATAAATTTAAACAAGTTGCTAAAAAGAGTGGATTATTTGAGAGAATGTTTAAAATAATTGAAAAAGAAGCAGTTCAGTTTGGTCTTATAAAAAGATACGATAGTTCTAAAAAAGATATAACAGGTGTAAATGGAGAATTATGGCATTTTAGATATGTGGGAGTAGAAAATGCTAAGAAAATATATGAATCAGGTATGTGCCTTGAAGAATATGTAAGAGAACTTGAACTAAAGAATAAAGAAAAGAAAACACCTACAAGGGTTGCATAAACTAATATAAAAAGTCAGGAAATATACTCCTGACTTTTTTAATAAATAAAAAAAACACATATAGTGCTATTTTTTATGGTCTTTCAATTGAAACGATTTCGATTTTATATGGAGTAGGAGCATTTACTTCAACTACATCTCCAACTTTATGACCAAGTACAGCCTCTGCTAAAGGAGACTCACTTGATAATTTGTTTTGCATTGGATCTGCTTCGATAGCACCTACGATTTCATATCTTTCATTTTCTTCGAATGTTAAATCTTTAATAACTACTGCACAACCAATTTTAACAGTTTTAGTGCTAGATGATTCCTTAATTAATTCATAGTTACTTAAGATAGCTTCAATCTCTTGAATTCTTCCTTCAGTTCTTGCTTGAGCATCTCTTGCAGCATCATAATCTGCATTTTCACTTAAATCACCTAGAGCTCTTGCATCAACTATATCTTTAGTATTTTGAGGTCTAACAACATCTAATAAATGTCTGTATTCAGCTTCTAATTTTGCTACTCCCTCTTTTGTTAATTGATATTTTTCCATTCTATTCAACTCCCCTAAACGCGCCTATTATAAAACATAGTGATATCAAAATCAACTATTTTAAAGAATTATTCTTCTTCTCCTAAAAATGCCTCTAAAACTTCACTTGCCATGGTCCATTCTTCTTCAGTTTCAAGCTCATGTAGTGAATTATCTTCTTCTAGATAATAGTATGGATGTACTTCTCCATTTTCATCTTCAGGATCATAATATAAAACATATTTTCTTCCTGTATCTTCACTATCATAAGTGAAAAGAATTGTCATTTCTACTTCAGTTCCATCTTCTTTTGTAATTAGTATTTTATCATCCATAATTAATTCCTCCTTAAATCAAGATAATTTTGTAATATAACAACGGCAGCCATTTTATCAATAACTTGTTTTCTCTTTTTTCTAGACAAATCAGCCTCTAATAGTCTTGAATTAGCAACTTTTGTTGTCCATCTTTCATCCATTAAATAAACTTCAATATTTAGTGCTTCTTCAAGTTGCTTTTTAAAATCTTCGCAAAGAAGAGCTTTTTCACCTATATCTCCATTCATATGCTTTGGATATCCAAGTACTATTTTTTCTACTTTTCTTTCCTTGACTACTTCTATAACTCTAGCTAGTGCCAAATCATATCTATCATCAGGAAATCTATATGTTTCTACTCCAGTAGCAATAATTCCTAAGGCATCACTTATTGCAATGCCTACGGTTCTACTGCCTAAATCTAAGCCCAATACTTTCATTATATTAAGCTCCAATAGTATTATTTACATAATTTATAATATCATCAACTTTACTTGTATCTTTTGCACCAGCTTGAGCGAAGTCTTTTCTACCTCCACCATTACCACTAGCTAACATACTAGCACCTTTAACAATATCACCAGCAAATATTCCTTTATTTATCATTTTATCGCTTACTTGGCAAATCATTGATAGTTTATCTTCATTCTTGCTTACAATAAATAAGAAATGATCAGGATATTTATTTTTTACTCCACTAGCAATGATATTTAATTCTCCAGCGCTAAGGTTATCAACTTTATTAATAATAACGTTAACATCATCTACTACCTTAACATTATTAAGTAATGCATTAAGTTCATAACTTGCTACTTTTTCTTTTAGTTCAGTTATTTGAGTTTTTTGTTTATTTAATTCATTTAAAGTAGCAGTTAGTTTTTCATTAACATCATAAATTGATGCACTCTTTAATGAAGTCGCTACATTTTTTAGTAGTCCTTCTCTTTCTTTTAAAAGCTCATATCCTTTGATTCCACAACATGCTTCAATTCTTCTAACTCCAGAAGAAATACTCTCTTCGCTTCTAATAACAAATAAGCCAATATCATTTGTATTTGATACATGAGTACCTCCACAGAACTCAATTGAATAATCACCCATATTAACCACTCTTATTAGATCTTGATATTTATCATCGAATAAAGCTACTGCATTAGTCTTCTTTGCATCTTCTATGTTCATTACCTCAGTAACAACAGGATAACCTGATAAAATAGCAGCGTTTACTTTCTTTTCAATTAACTCTAATTCTTCGCTAGATATTTTCTTGAAGTGGTTGAAGTCAAATCTAGTCTTAGTATCATCAACGTAACTACCTGCTTGAGCAATGTGATCTCCTAAAACTTCTTTAAGAGCACTTTGTAGTAAGTGAGCAGCAGAGTGATGCTTTCTAATTGCATTTCTTCTTGCAACATCGATATTTAAAGTTACTGTATCATTTAATTTTATAGAACCATTTACTACTTTTACAAAATGTAAATGTTGTCCATTAGGTGCTTTAGTTACATTAGTTACATCAGCAACAAAATTGTTCGATTTAATAATACCTTTATCAGCTACTTGTCCTCCCATTTCAGCATAGAAACAAGTATTGCTTACAATAACTTCACCCTCATCTGTAATTTCATCAACTTTAACACCATTTTTGAATAATGATACAATTTCACTAGTTAAAGATGTAGCATCATAACTAAACTCAGATTCTACTTTACAATCTAATAAATCTTTAAATTGTCCTTTCATGCTAGATTCTTCTTTTCTAGCATTTCTAGCTCTATTTTTTTGCTCTTCAAGTTCAAGTTTGAATTCATCCATATTAACTTTCTTATTAGATTCTCCAGCGATTTCAACAGTTAATTCAATAGGGAATCCATAAGTATCATATAATTTGAAGGCATCTTTACCAGATATTGTATCTGCTTGAGTTGATTCAATTACTTCCTTAAGTAGATTTTCACCACTTGTTAAAGTTGTCTTAAACTTATCTTCTTCAATTTTTATTAACTCGCTTACATAGTCACATCTAGTTACTAGAGTTGGATAATAACTCTTCATAATATCTCTAACTACAGGCACTAGTTTATACATAAATGAATCATTAATACCTAATTTTTTAGCATATCTTAAAGCACGTCTAATGATTCTTCTTAATACATAACCTCTACCTTCATTAGAAAACATAGCACCATCAGTTAAAGCAAATGTACATGTTCTTATGTGATCTGCTATAACTCTATAATAGAACTTGTATTCTCCCTCATAAGGCAATTTACTATTCTTTTCGATTTCCTTGATAATTGGTAAGAAAACATCTGTTTCAAAGTTTGTTTCAGCTCCTTGAAGAACACAACAAAATCTTTCAAATCCACTACCTGTATCAATATTCTTATATGGAAGTTCTTTATAATCTTTTCTTTCAACGCCTTCTTTTGCATTAAATTGAGAGAAAACGATGTTCCATATTTCAATATATCTATCATTATCTAAGTCTTTTCTAATTAGATCTACACCAATGTTATCTTTATCCCAAGATTCTCCTCTATCAAAGAAAATTTCTGTGTCAGGACCACAAGGACCTTCTCCAATTTCCCAGAAGTTTCCTTCAAGTGGAATAATATGATCTGCAGGTACTCCTAAACTCTTCCATAGGTTTTGAGTGTCAACATCATCGATATAAGTTGTAAAATATAATTTTTCTACAGGTATACCAAACCATTTTTCATCAGTTAATAACTCATATGCCCAAGGGATTACTTCATCTCTAAAGTAGTCACCGATTGAGAAGTTACCTAGCATTTCAAAGAATGTATGATGTCTAGCAGTAAAACCAACATTATCGATATCATTAGTTCTAATTGCCTTTTGAACATTAACAATTCTTCTGTTTTTAGGTGTTACACTTCCATCAAAATATTTCTTAAGTGCCGCAACACCGGCGTTTATCCAAAGCAAGCTCTTATCCCCATTAGGAATTAAGTTTGCGCTCTCTTCTACAGCATGTCCTTTACTCTTCCAAAATTCTATCCAAGTATTTCTAATTTCTTCACTTGTCATATATTTCATATATGCATCACTCCCATATTAACTCAAATATTATAGCATAATAGATATTTTTTGCAATTACTATAAGTTTTTGTTTCACATGTTTCAAAAAAAATAATATTTTAGTATACTAAAATAAGGTGATGTTATGGCTAAATATCTTGCTACTGATTTAGATGGAACTCTATTAGCTCCTCTAGATCCAATAAATTTAATTCCTGATAAGAATAGAGAAGTTTTAAAGGCCTTTGATGATGTTTTAATTGTTAGTGGAAGAAATGAAAAATTTATAAAAGGTGTTTGTAAGGAATTAGGGATAAAGGAAAATTTTGTTGCTTATAATGGTGCAGCTGTTTATGTTGATGGAAAAGCAATCTATAAGAAAAAACTTGATAAAAACACTGCAATCAAAATCATTGATTATGTAAAAGAAAAGTTTGATTATTACACTATATTTTTGATGGATGATAAAAATAATATTTACACTATAAATAGCGATGATGAAAAAAGACAAAAACATGAAGAAAAAGAAGTAGAAGATTTACCTAGACACAGGTATTTTACAATAAAAGATAAAGAAGAAGTTAATAAGGTATTACATGGAAATAGAAGTCTAATGAAGCTGAATATTGTAGTGGATAAAGAAAATAAAGTAGAAGTTTTTAAGCAATTAAGAGATTCTCAAATGCCTATCTTTGCAAGTTATTGTAAAGGTGCTATTGAAGTTATATCTAGTGAGTGTAGCAAAGGTGCTGCTTTAGAAAAACTTGTTGGAGAGTTAGGAATAGATAAGAAAGAAGTTTATGTTATAGGTGATGATAACAATGACATTAGCATGTTTGATTATTTTGAAAATTCTTTTCTTATAAAAGATGAAGAGGTTGTTTATTATAAAGAGAATTATTCGCGTACTATTAGAGATTTTGCTCAACTTGCTACATTAAATTTGTGTCATATACATCCAAGTAATTTCACATTTTATCACATTGTGAAATACTACATTGAACTTACAGAAGCTATGGAATATACACTTATTACATATAAGTATCAAGAAGATGAATTAAAAGCTAGGTTTAAGTTCTTAAAAGAAGAGTATAAAAAGGGATTTTTTCACAAGATTATAAAAGGATTATTTAGATACCCACAAGAGATTACAAAAGAACTAAAATATTTTATAAAGCATTATAATTATAAGATAGTTAATAACATGGTAAATGATCCAAATGAACATGGTAGAATTATTTATAATAGAGACTTATGTTTGGCAGTTTCGAATGTATTAGAAATAATTAATTTGTGTTTAGATAATGAAAGAATTAAAGATGGTTTAGAGGATTCTTTAATTAAACTTATAGATACTACAACTCGACACTTTAATTTGTTTTACTTGTTCAATGTATTAAATTTGTATGTTGCAAGCAAGGTTGCAGTATTACAAGGTGCTATAATTTATGAACTAGATGAAGATGATAAGACATTGATGTTAAGTTTACTATCTACTTTGGAGGCAACAGATATTAATAAAGGATTATTAAAGGAATCTAATAAGTTAATAAATGAAGTTAAGAAATTTAATGAAGAAGATGCTTATGAAGTGTTAAATAAAGTATCAATAGAGTGTATAAAAGAAGAGAAAAATTTATATACTGATTTTGACTCTTTTAGTGCAAAACTAGAAAAAGAAATAGAAAAGTTAAATAAGTAATTGTTAATAAATGTTTTTTTTGTTATTATCAATTATGTTTGTGAGGAGATTATTATATGAGTAAGAAAAGTCAAAAAGTTTGGTTTATCGTATTAGTGTCAATATTTGCTACATTATGGGTTGTATCAATGGTAACTCTTGGTATAGCAGCATTTGCAGAAGGACCAACATTAAAAATAGAAACTTGGTATACAGAAACATTTACTGATCAAGAAGCTGTATTAATGGGTAAAGAGGAAGAAAAAGTTCTAAACTTATTAAATGTTGGAAAATGGATGACAATTATTAATACTGCAGGATTATTAATAGTATTACTATTTAGAGAACTTAAGAAAAAATATAATGCAAAATAGGATTCAAAAATCCTATTTTTATTTGTAAAAAAATCGAAATAAAAAAGATGTATTGCTATAATACATCTTTTATTTTTTATTCAGTTCTTAGTGCAATTACAGGATCTTTTTTAGCAGCAAGTGAAGCAGGTACTAGACCAGATATTGCAGTTAGTAATACACTTACTAAAATTATAATTATTGCATAGTTTAATGGTAATATAGCAATTCTTCTTACCTCTACTAGATTGTAGACAATTATATTTGCTATTGCACCAAGTAGATATGTGACGCCCACACCAATTGCACCACTTGTAGTACCAATGATAATTGATTCTGCGTTGAACAAGTGAGATACGTCCTTCTTTCTACCTCCAAGAGATCTGATAACACCAATTTCTTTTATTCTTTCAATTACTGAAACATAAATAATTATACCAATCATTACTGTAGAAACTACTAATGATAATGATGTAAACGCTACTAAGGCTACTGTAATAATATCAATCAAACTGTTCATGATATCTATTACTAATCCCAAAGTATCAGTATATTTGATTTCACTTCTTTGTTCTGCTTTAAGCTCTACACCATCTACTACAATTGTTTCATCGCTATTCCATCTATCAAGATAGGCATTTACATTATCTTTTTGTTCAAAGTTAGTTGGATATATAGCAATTGAACTAGGAAGAGTTTCTCCAGCTAAGTGTCTAGTTGTTAATCTATATACATCAGATATATTTCCTCCACCCATCATACCAGCTAGAGCAACCATTGCATCTTTTTCTCCAACAAATCCAATGCCTTCTTTAATTGTTGAACTAGCTGTGTTATCTAATTTGTATGTATATGGATAAGTTACACCAACAGGTTTCTCACCAATCCCAGGTAGAGTTGTAATTGTACTAGTTAAAGTTTTGCCTAATTTTTCATTTGCAGGATCATTTAAATAATTAACAATCTCGCTGTTTTTATTGGCTTCTAATATTTTCTCTGTTAGTGCACTAGTATAATAGAATCCACTAGATAAACTACCATAGTTTAAAGTTTCTTTAGGTTTAAGAACAGCAGTAACTTTTAACTCTATTCCATTCTCCCAAGTTGACTCAGCAAATGGATTATATGAGAATGGATTGGCTTTTGCTAGAGGATTACTAGGATCAGCTTTGGTGAATACTACATCATTTGGATACCAAGTGAAAGTTTTATCTAATAATTCATCATAGCTAAATCTTCCTTTATCTAAATCTGGATTATATTTTCTTTCCGCTAATGGAGTTTCTTCATTCTCTACAGCTTTATACACAATGTTTAAGAATTCTTCTTGAGTGTAATATCCTAGTTGAGCAAGTAATAAGTCATTTAACTCTTGATCCTTATTTACAACGATCATAATTTCATTATATTCAGTGGCAACTTTACTCTTGCTTGAATCGCTAATAATATCATATTGAGTCAACAAGTAATCTTTATTGTTTAAAGATTGAGAGAATGGTGAAGATAATTGAGATACCATTGAAGCATAATCTTTAAACTCAGTTTCTTTAAGTAGTGAAGTATAAATCTCTGTTATAGCAGTTATCGAATGAGGTTTATTTTCGCCTTCGATAAAGTTCATATCTGTGTATAAGTTATTAGCAATATTAATTCCATAATTTTTGCTAATTGCCACATAAAATTCTGCAGGCATACCTTCAACATATTTGATGTATTCATCATTAATATCATTAGTTACTCGTAAATTTTCCATGGTTTCACCTTGCTTAACAAGATATTCAACAACAGAGTTAACATTTACATAACCATCTTTAATAGATTGTTTAACAGCATTTTTCTTATCTTCTGCAGACATGTTAGCCATTAATGCATTTATATCTATTGTGGATTCAGAAATCACAAGTGGATTTCCACTTAACATGTCATCTTGCATGTCACTGATATAAGTTTTAATACCTGTAGAGATAGATAGTACAGAAGATACTCCAACAATACCAATTGATGAAGCAAGACATACCATTAATGCTCTTTTAAATTTACTCTTTAGATTTCTAAAAGACAATTTGAATGCTGTCCATAAAGACATCTTTGCTTTTTCATTTACTTCTTGTTCAATTACTTTAGTAACTTTACCCTCTTTAAAAGGATTAGTGTCCTCAATTAAATTACCATCTAATAATCTTATGATTCTTGAAGAATATTGTTCTGCAAGTTCAGGGTTATGAGTAACCATGATGACTAACTTAGACTTAGATATTTCTTTTATTAAATCCATGATTTGAACACTTGTAACTGTGTCTAAAGCTCCGGTTGGTTCATCTGCTAATAAGATTTCAGGTTCATTTACTAATGCTCTTGCGATTGCTACTCTTTGACATTGTCCACCAGATAATTGATTCGGATGCTTATAATATTGATCTTTTAATCCCACTCTATCTAATGCTTCTTTAGCTCTTCTTATTCTTTCTTCTTTACCAATTCCAGCAATAGTAAGTGCTAGTTCAACATTACCTAAAACAGTTTGATGAGGAATTAAATTATAACTTTGGAAGATGAACCCAATTCTATGGTTTCTATATACATCCCAATCTCTGTCTTTATATTCTTTTGTACTTTTTCCATTAATGAATAGATCACCACTGGTATATTTATCTAATCCTCCAATAATGTTAAGTAATGTAGTCTTACCACAACCACTAGGCCCCAAGATAGAAACAAATTCATTTTTTCTGAATGTAATTGAAACACCCTTTAATGCAGGCACTATAGTGTCAGCAACTTTATAGTCCTTTTTTATGTCAATAAGTTTAAGCATTAGCATCCCTCCAAAAAACTAGAAATATTATATGCTTAAAGAGTGGTAAAAACAACTATTAAAAAGTATAAATTATAAAAATTACGATCCATAGAAAGCCTTTACTATATTATAAAATCTGGTTTTTACTATACTTTTGAATTTAATGTATAATTCTCCATTATAATCAACAAGATAATTGAACTTAATATCTTGAGTTTCTAGCAGGTTATTTACTATAGGAAGAATAGCATTAATTATCCCATAATATGCACCATTAATATTATAATTTGCATTAAATCCACGTATATAAATATCGATTTCTTTAAATTGTAACTTTCTAAGTATTTTTATATTTTTTGCTTGTTTTTTAAGTTCTTTAATATTGCTTTCATCAAAAAGTGCATACAGGTTTAATTTTAAAGTTATGATATTTGAAATTTTGATATATAAATATTTTGTATCATTAAAAATAGTAGCCTTAAAAGGATAAAAAATTAAAAATATGAATATAGTGATTATAAAAAATAAAAATATTACTAAAAACATATATTTCTCCTTATAAAAAAGCGGTACCATAGGTACCGCTTTATATTAACTAATTTAATTAAGCTCTAGGAGTCATTTGACCTTTAGCATAAGATACTAAACGCTTAGTGATTTCACCACCAACAGAACCATTAGCTCTTGCACTAGCATCAGGACCTAACTCAACTCCAAATTCATTAGCGATTTCATATTTCATTGGCTCTAAACCTTTTTTGCTGCTCTTTGAAGTATTTGATTGATTTTGTTTCATATTATTCATATATTTCACCTCCTGCATTAATAGTTTTTGCAAGAGTTTGAAAGTTATGAAAAAAATCATTACCAATTATTTCCTCTTATAAAAAGTCATCATTTACTCTAGAATCTTTGTAAATATTTTTAGTTTCAATATTACTTAATATTTCATCAATTAAACTTTGATAATCGAATTTTGCTTCATATTCTAAAGCTTTTTCTAATGTTGGTTTAGTTACGGGATTTTTTGGAGTGAAGATAGTACAACAATCTTCAAATGGTCTAATTGATATTTCATAAGTATCTATTCTTTTTGCCACATCCATTATTTCGACTTTATCAAAACACGCTACTGGTCTAATAATAGGTGTATTAGTAACATCATTAATAACTGACATGCTGTTTAGTGTTTGTGATGCAACTTGCCCAACACTTTCTCCAGTTACAAGAGCAAGACAATTTCTCTTCTTTGCCCAAGCAGAAGCAATTCTTACCATCATTCTTCTCATGATAGTAATAGCGTAACTTTCATCTACGTGTTTATAAATTTCTTCTTGTAACTTTGTGAAAGGTACAATGTGTAAAGTGATGCTAGGTTGAATAACATTTAATTTATCTAAAATATCATAAACTTTTTCTTCTGCTGCTTTGCTTGTATATGGGAATGAGGCGAAGTGAATTGTTTCTAGAGCAACTCCTCTTTTCATCATATAAAAACATGCCACAGGGGAATCGATGCCACCGCTTAATAAAGCAAGAGCCTTACCTCCAATGCCAAGAGGATAGCCGCCTAATCCTTTGAATTTATCTAAAAACACATATGTTCCTTCTTCTCTGATTTCTATTTGGAAGTTTGCATTTGGATGATGTAAATCTACTTTGATATTTTCTTTGTTTCTTAAAATCACACCTGCAACTACTCTATTAAAATCCATTGAAGTAATAGGGAATGTTTTATCTGCTCTATTTGTGCTAACTTTGAAAGTGTTGAATTCACTATTAAGTGCCAGTTCTTTTACTAATTCGCATATTTCTTCTTGTTTGCTTTCAACAAAGTAAACTGGTGAATATGAAGCTATACCAGATATCATATCTAGATAATGGTAAATAACTTCAGGTTTAATGCCATTTAATTCAACATATAATCTATCGTATTTATTATATACTTTTACTCCCTTAACCTCTTTTAGAGCATTTTTAATATTAGTGTATAGACACTTGATAAAGTTTTTTTTATTTTTTCCTTTAGTACCTATTTCGCCATATCTAATCATTATGTATTTAAATTCCATATACTTCACTCCTTACAAATAAAAATAGATGTTTTTCACATCTATTTTCTTCCTTCGATTTTTACTCTGATTCTTTTGCTATTTAATTTAGCACTTACATTAACTACTTCTCTTATAGCTTCTGCCACAACACCTTTTTTTCCAATAAGACGAGCAACATCACTTTCATCGCAATATATCATATATGTTGAATCATGTAAGTTCTCTTGATCAAGAAGAATTACTCTTAATCTATCTTTTTTGTGTACTAGTGGGCTAACTATATCTAAGATAATTTGCTCATAGTTCATGACAATTATTCTCCTTTAGTAGTTGTTGCTTTTTTTGATTCGTGGAATGCTTTCATAATTCCAGCATCTTTGAATAATTTCTTAACAGTATCAGTTGGTTGAGCACCATTATTTAACCATTTTAAAGCTACTTCATTGTTTAAAGTAACAGTAGCAGGGTTAGTGTTAGGATTGTATGTACCAACGATTTCTAAGAATCTACCATCTCTTGGATAACGTGAATCTGCTGCTACTACTCTGTAAGAAGCATATCCATGTCTACCAGTTCTTGCTAATCTAAGTTTTACTGCCATAATATATTTACCTCCATTTACGCTAACAAGTATACAGTGCTTGTGATTGGCTGTCAAGCATTTTTGCTTTACAGATAAAAATATTTTTAAAAATAAAAAGGATTCAAATGTGAACCCTTATCTTTTTGATTTCTTTTCCATTTTTGCAAGTGTTTCTTTGCTTGATCTTTTTGTGATACCCATTCTAGCTTTATCACTTGCTTTTTTTCTTGCTTTATTTTCTTTTACAATTTGATCATGTAGCTTCTTTTTTGCTAACTTAAGCTTTTCCTTCTCTTCTTGTTTTTTTTTACCTGCTTCTATAAGCCTAAAGTAGAATCTAAATGTGATCAAATCCTCTAAAAATGCAAAGTCTAATTTTTCTCTATTATAGATATCCATCAAAGTGAATGAACCATCTTCATCATCTTCATCGGTATCAAAAGTAATAACACCATTTTCATATTCACCAATAATTAATGAGGTATGAGGCAATTTTAATTTCTTTCTTGTGTCAGTTTTAAAGTTTCTATAATATAAGCTATCAATATTTTCTTTGTTATCAAGGGAATAGAATTTCATTCCAGACATGATACCACCGTTTGTAACCTGTAAGAATTCAATATAGTTTGAACCAATATTCCATCCTAATTGATCTTCTAACTCGTCAATATAGTGAGCATCTTCTTTAGTTATTCCTCTATATAAAAGTAAATCATTAGTTTTTCCAACTAGTTGTACAAATACTGGAAAGTATTGAGTACCACTTGTTCTTTCTAAAACTTCTGCAAGAGACATTTCTTTTAGCGCCATAATATCACTCCTATTATCAATTTTATTAATTTTGTAATGTTTAATCAATGATAATCCTCTTTTTGTGATAGAATTGTTTTGGTGATAGTTATGAAAAAGTACATAAATGTAATTGGAGCAGGATTGGCAGGGAGTGAAGCTGCTTATCAAATTGCCAAAAGAGGTATCAATGTTAGACTTTATGAAATGAGGCCAGTAAAAAACACGCCTGCCCATCATAGTGATAAATTTGGGGAACTTGTGTGTTCTAACTCTTTAAAAAGTAGTTCACTTGAAAATGCTAGTGGATTATTAAAAGAAGAAATGAGATTGTTGGATAGTTTGATTATAAGGGCGGCTGATAATAATAGTGTAAAGGCTGGTCAAGCATTAAGCGTTGACAGGGAGGCTTTTTCTGAATATATAACAAAAGAAATAAAAAGCAATCCATTAATTGAAGTTATTTATGGGGAAATAAAAAAGATTCCAGAGGGAATAACAATTGTTGCTACAGGGCCTTTAACAAGTGATGATTTAAGTAAGGAAATAGCAACACTTCTAAATGAAGAACATTTGTATTTCTATGATGCTTCTAGTCCAATCATAGAGACAAATAGTATTAATTTTAATGTTGCTTTCAAACAATCTAGATATGATAAAGGGGATGCTGATTATATAAATTGCCCGTTTACTAAAGAACAATTTTTTGAATTTTACAATGAATTAATAAAAGCAGAAAGAGTGCCATTGCATGAATTTGAAAAAGAACTTCACTTTGATGCTTGCCAACCTATAGAATCTATTGCTAAAGGTGGTTTTAAGTCACTTACTTTTGGGCCAATGAAGCCAGTTGGAATTACTCCTCCAGATGGGAGTAAACCATTTGCGGTTGTCCAATTAAGACAAGATAATGCGGTGGGAGATCTATATAATATTGTTGGCTTTCAAACAAATCTATTGTTTAAAGAACAAGATAGAGTTTTTAAGATGATTCCCGGTCTTGAAAACGCAAAGATATATCGTTATGGAGTAATGCATAGAAATACATATATTAATGCACCTAAGCATCTGAATTTTTATATGCAATTAAAGGAACATAAAAATGTGTTTTTTGCAGGACAGATTAGTGGCGTTGAGGGATATATAGAATCTAGTGCTAGCGCAATAATTGCTGCTATTAATGCTGTTAGAAGTTTAGAGGAAAAAGAACTAATAGATCTTCCTAAAGAAACAATTTTAGGTAGTTTAATTAGTTATATTTGTAATGCGAGTGAGAAGCATTTTAGACCAATGAATTCTAATTATGGAATACTTGTTAATAGGGATAAAGATAAACTTGAAATAGCAAGGAAATCTCTTGAAAGTTTAAAGGAATGGAAAGAAAAATATGATGAATAGCCAATATTTAAATGATTTTTATCATTATTTGTCCAATGAAAAGAGATATTCTCTTCATACTGTCTTAGCCTATAAAAGAGATTTGACACTGTTTTTTGAATATATTGAAAGTGAAAAAGTCAGTGTTGATAGAATGAGTGTTCAAAGTTATTTTTCTAAACTTTTTATATCAGGGGCGTCAAAGAGAACTATTTCTAGGAAGTTATCTTCAATAAAAAGTTATGGTAAATATTTGAAGAAATATAAAGAAATCAATTGTGATTTTCTTGCTTCTATTTCATTGCCAAAAAAAGATGTTAGTATACCTGAATATCTTCATGATGATGAATTAGAAAAAATCTTAAATATTGCACACGAAAATCTATTAGATATTAGAAATGATTTGATTATCAATTTATTATATTCTAGTGGTTTAAGACTCAGTGAACTCACATCTTTAAAAAGGAATGATTATAATAATTGTGAAAGCGTATTTAAGATTCATGGTAAAGGGAGTAAGGAAAGATATGTAATATATTCTAAAAGGTGTAAAGAACTTATAGAATTATATTTAAAAAACAGAGTGGATAATTGTGATTATTTGCTTGTGAATAAAAATGGGGATAGATTAACCAATAGAGGTGTAGAATTGATACTTAAAAATATTTCAAAGAAATATTTAGGTCACGACAAGTTACATCCGCATATGTTAAGGCACACATTTGCAACAAAATTATTAAATAATGGTATGGATATCCGTGTTTTACAAGAATTATTGGGACATGATAGTTTGAATGCCACACAAATATACACGCATGTGGCAAAAAGTGAACTTACAAGGGTATATAAGTCCTTTCATCCGCGTGTTGGTAAATCGAGTGGATAAACTATGTTTATAACTTGACTATTGAAACAATTGTTATATAATATTAATTAACCTGTATTAGGCGAAATGAGGTGTTACGTATGGCTAAGAAGTTAACCAAAGCACAGCTAGATGCGTACTTTAATCAAATTATAGCAGACTATAGTGAGTCACCTGCTGCTAAATATTTTGGCGATGATATCGCTGATATTATTGCGCGTGCTCAAAGTGGCTTGAAGGGTAGTTTGAAGGCTGGAGAAAAACAAGAAATTTATAATGAACTAATATTAAAAGTTGATGGTTTAAATAATAAGATAGATGGCTGTTTGGAAGAATTAAAAGATAACTTATCTAGAAAAGGTGCAAGCAGTCCACTTGGAGGAACATTTTATTATCGTTCCACTGAGGGTGATGATAAAGCTGATGTACTTGTTGCTGTTGCAGATGAAGCAATTGGTGCAAAGACATTTGGAGAAAAAGCTAAAGGATTTGATAAGGTTGCAGGTTTATTTTCTGAGTATGTTGACAACTCAACATTAGTTTCTAGTTTGGATTCAACAGATCATGATAATGCAAAGAAAAATAATGTTTCATTAGCCAAGGTATATACAAATGCTGTTAACTTAGAAAAATATTTGCATCTAAGAGAAGAAAATTCAGAAATATATAAATTATTAGATAACCCTTCTCATGCAAAATTAAGAAGAGATACGGCTGCACCGTTTAAATACTATAGTTTACTAGCTGGAATTAAAACTGGTAAGATTAAGCAACTTACTACACAACAAATTTCAGATTTGCAATGGGTGTATCAAAATAATCCAGCTTTATTTCCTAAGGATTCATTGATTACTAATAAAGCGATTAAGACTGATCCAGAACTTCAAAAGAAGTTGCTTGAAAGTTTGAAAAATCAACATGATGAAAAAACAATTCGTGAAGAGTTAATTAAGTATAAGAAGAATTTAGCTGAAGATCCTGATATACTTGCAGCATCTTTGGATAACACAAAAGCATTTGCTGTTGGTGTGAATACTGCA
This sequence comes from Bacilli bacterium, assembly GCA_045118975.1. Taxonomy (GTDB): domain Bacteria; phylum Bacillota_I; class Bacilli_A; order RFN20; family DUOF01; genus RGIG6178. The sequence goes on along the minus strand of JBGVCT010000015.1, from coordinate 8,542 downwards.
GGTCGCAATGCAAGAAGAGGGCTAATTGCTGGAGCAATTGCACTTGCTATTGTTGGAGTTCACGTTGGAGTAAATGTTTTGGATGGAATGGCTGATCCTACTGTGGGAAAAGTACTAGAGCAATTAGTTGCAAATGGAAGAATATGGAATACATTATTACCTGTATTAGGTGGAACTGGTACTGTTGTGGGAATAAATGCTGCTAGAGCACTAGGTGCTAATAAGACATTTATGAATAAGTATAATGAAACAAATAGAGTTAAGCTAATGAAGTATTTGACTGCTAATAGGGAAAAATGGAATGATAAGACTAAACGTGCAGAAATGATAGCTTATGTTAATAGAGAACATGAAAACCTTCTTGGTGACCATCCTAAGATGGCAGAGAGACTTTTAGATATATTAATGAGAGGTATTGATGAACAAACTAGCATAGCTAGTTCTCGTGATAGAAAAGCAAAGCGTGGAGAAGGAGTTGAGACTACTTCAATCACCGGAAAAAGAGATATACAAGATTTTGCAAGAAATATTGGTTTATCAAAAGATAATCCACTATCACATATAATGTCTGGGGTATTATCTAGAATTGGAGTTGAGTTACCTAAAAAGCGTGTTGCTTTTGCTACTAGAAGTGAAACTGCTGGTTCTACTCCTGTAACACCTGTTGAGGAAGAAAGAAGAGATGTTGTAGTAGAAGAACCTGTAACACCTGTTGCTGAGGAAACTAGAACTGTTGAAGATGAAATTGACAATGCTATTAGCGTGGTGAAGAGTCACATTAATGCTGATGCAGTCACTCTTGATGTTAAAATTGGTGAAATTGAATATGAGTTATCAATTGAAAGAACAGGACCAAAAGGAGGAAAACTTAATACTGGAGATTTAGATAAAGCACTTGGAAAAGTTCAATCATATCTTAGAGAGGGTGTTAAATCATTTACTGTAACTGCAGAAAGTGATCCTTCAAAGATACCTGTTGTTAAACATATTAAAAAACCTGCCTCTGTATCTATTAAGATGAAGAAAAAGGATCCAAACACTCCTGGAGGCAGATAATATATATAGTAATATATAATATAAAGAGCGTATTCGTAATTGAATGCGCTTTTTTTGCATTTTAGGTGTTGCATAATAAATTAGGTTTGTGTTAGAATAGCAAAGGCTGTGAGTCCAGCCAAATACGCACATTAACTGTTAGTTGCTTTCAAGTGCTTCTTGGGCAAAGGTGCCATTGATAGAAGTGGAAGTAATTGTTAATGGAGGTTAAACAAAAGAAAGGAGCCTAGAATATGGCAGAAGAAACTCAAAACGTTATAGTAACTGATACAGCTCCAGTTATTACAACTAGAAAATTATTAGAAGCTGGTGTTCACTTTGGACACAAAACAGGACGTTGGAATCCTAAAATGAAGAAGTATATTTATACTGCAAGAAATGGTATATATATAATCGATTTAGAAAAATCAGCTAGTTTAATTGAAACAGCTTATGCTGAATTAAAGAAAATTGCTGAAAATGGTGGTAAAGTATTATTCGTAGGTACTAAAAGAACTAGCCAAGAAATCATTAGAGAAGAAGCTTTAAGAAGTGGATCTTTCTATGTAACTAACAGATGGTTAGGTGGAACTATGACTAACTTTAAGACTGTTCAAAGAAGTATTAAGAGATTAAAAGACATCGAGAAGATGGAAGAAGATGGAACATTTGAAGTTCTTCCTAAGATTGAAGTTATCGGTTTAAGAAAAGAAGCTGAAAAATTAGAGAAAAACTTAGGTGGTATTAAAGAAATGAGAAAAGTACCAGATGCTATCTTTGTTGTAGATTCTCGTGTTGATCATAACGCTGTATTAGAAGCAAGAAAATTAAATATTCCTGTATTCGGTATCGCTGATACAAATAGTGATCCAGATGATTTAGACTTCGTAATTCCTGGTAATGACGATGCAACTAAGTCTGTTAAATTACTTGTAAGCGTAATGGCTGATGCTGTAGTAGAAGCTAGAGGTGGAGAAACTGTAGTTGCATATACTCCAGATGCTGAAGGTGAAGTAACTATGGATGCTGCTTTAAGTGAAGAAACAAAAACAGAAGAAACAACTAACGCTTAATTTTTGGGGGTAACTAATAATGACTACAATGGAACTTATTAAAACTTTAAGAGACAGAACAGGTGCTGGTTTAACAGATTGTAAAAAAGCACTTACTGAAAATGATAATGATTTAGAAAAAGCAACTGACTGGTTAAGAGAAAAGGGTATTGCTAAGGCTGCTAAGAAAGCTGATAGAATTGCTGCTGAAGGTTTAACTACAATCGTTAGTGAAGGTAACTATGCATTAATTTGTGAAGTTAACTCTGAAACTGACTTCGTTGCTAAAAATGAAAAATTCATTAACTTTGTTAACACAATTGCTAAGGCTATGTTAGATGCTAAATCTACTAATGTAGAAGAAGGTTTAACAGCTGCATGTGAAGGTGCTACAGTTAATGACTGTATCACTAACAATATCGCTACAATTGGTGAAAAATTAAGTTTAAGAAGAATTACATTAGTAACTAAAAATGATACTGATACTTTCGGTACATATCTACATATGGGTGGAAAAATTGGTACTGTTTGTGTATTAACTAACACTGACAATGCTACAGTAGCTAAAGATGTTGCTATGCACATCGCTGCTATGAATCCTAGCTATATCAAAAGAGAAGATATTCCAACTGAGGAAATCGAAAGAGAAAGACACATCCAAAAAGAAGCTGCTAAGAATGATGAAAAATTAATGAATAAGCCTGAAGCTGCTTTAGAAAAGATTTTAGATGGTAAAATCAGCAAGTGGATGAGTGAAATTAGCTTAGTAGATCAACCATTCTTCAAAGATGAAGGAACAAGTGTTGGTGGATATGCTGCTCAATATGGTTCTAGTGTTGCTACATTCGTTAGATATGCAGTAGGCGAAGGATTACAAAAAAGAGAAGAAAATTTTGCTGAAGAAGTTGCAAAACAAACAAAATAAATCTAAGATACTCTTAATGAGTATCTTTTTTTTGGAGGAAATGTCATGGGAAAATATAAAAGAGTATTACTAAAACTTAGTGGTGAAGCCCTAATGGGAAAAGAAAAATCTAGTAAGGTATTGGATAAAGATGTGTTATTCAAGGTTGCTAATCAAGTTAAAACATTAGTTGAAGATAAAATTGATGTTTGTATAGTTATTGGTGGAGGCAATATTTTTAGAGGTAAATATTGTGAAGAACTATCAATTGAAAGAAGTAGTGCGGATTATATGGGAATGGTTGCAACAATTTTTAACTCTCTTGCATTTAAGGCTAGCTTGGATGCAGTGGGTGTTGATAATGTTGTAATGAGTGCTTTAAACATTAATCAAGTATGTGAACCATATTATTATTTAAAAGCCAGAAGACATCTTGAAAAGGGAAGAGTAGTTATCTTTGCTGCAGGTACAGGTAATCCATATTTTTCTACAGATACATGTGCTGCTTTAAGAGCTAGTGAAATGGGAGCCGATGTTATATTAATGGCTAAAAATGGCGTTGATGGTGTATATGATAAAGATCCAAGAAAATATGAAGATGCTACAATGTATGATTTTGTAAGCTACAATGAAGTATTAAATAAGAATTTAGAAGTAATAGATTTAAGTGCAATTAATCTATGTAAAGATAATAAAATAAATCTTATTGTCTTTAATATGGATAAAGAAAATGCTATAATTGATGTTGCAAATGGTGTTAAGATTGGAACACTAATAGGAGAGGAAAAATAACATGGAAGAAATTTTAGAATTAACTAGAGAAAAAATGTCTAAATCAATTGATTCATTATCAAGTGAATTATCTACAGTTAGAACTGGTCTTGCTAATGCTGCTATTTTAGATAGAGTAGAGGTTATGTACTATGGTTACTTAACTCCACTTAATCAAATGGCTTCTATCTCAGTACCAGAGCCAAGAATGCTAATGGTAAAACCTTTTGATAAGTCTACTATTAAGGATATTGAAAAGGCAATTGTTGAAGCTAATTTAGGGCTTAATCCAGTAAATGATGGTACAGTAATTCGTCTACAAATCCCTGCATTAACTGAAGAGAGAAGAAGAGAATTATGTAAACAAGTTTCTAGACTAGGAGAAGACGCTAAAGTTGCAATTCGTAACATTAGAAGAGATTCTAATGATACAGTAAAGAAGAATAAAGAAGTTAGCGAAGACTCAAGAAAAGGTTTAGAAGAAGATATTCAAAAGATTACTGATGAGTTTACTAAGAAAGTTGATGAATTAGTAAAAGCTAAAGAAAAAGATTTATTAACTATCTAATTCAAAAAGGCGCTTGATAGCGCTTTTTTTGTTGATGTTTAAAAGTTGAGGAAAAAATTGAAAACATATTCATTGGCTACCTCATTTGTTCTTCTTGAATTAGGAGATAAAGGATTATATAGGGTGTGTAGAAAAGATTCTATTGAAAAGGTTGCTTATGAAGGCTTTAGAAGTGAAGTTGAGAATAGCGAATCTTATATGGGTGAGCATGAAGCGGAAGCAAAAGTGGGGTATGCTAAAACAATTCCAGGTCAAATTAGAACTCAACTTCAAATAAGAGAAAATTAGAATACACAAACTACAGGAAGAAAGTAAAAATAAGAGCACGATTTTCGTGCTTTTTTTTTGCTTTTAATGATATTAGCAATTAATTGATTGAATGGTTTTTTTAATTAGTGTATTATTAAAAGGTATGAGGTGAAAAGATGAATAAGAGAATATTCGAGATGGACTTTCTAGGGAGAAAGTTAGTAGTTGAAACAGGCGAAATTGCAAAACAAGCAGATGGTGCTGTTTTAGTTAGATACGGTGATACTGTTGTTTTATCTACTGCTGTTGCAGCAGATCAAGCAAAGGACACTGATTTCTTTCCTTTAACTGTTACGTTTGAGGAAAAGTTATATTCAGTAGGTAAGATACCTGGTGGATTTTTAAGAAGAGAAGGAAAACCAAGTGAACATGCTACACTTAGTGCTAGATTAATTGACAGACCAATTAGACCTATGTTTGCTGATGGTTTTAGAAATGAAGTACAAGTAGTTAATACTGTTATGAGTGTTGATAAAGATAACACTCCTGAAATGACTGCTATGTTTGCTTCAAGTTTAGCATTATCTATAAGTGATATTCCATTTGATGGGCCTATCGCAGGAGTATATGTTGGTAGAGTTAATGGGGAATATGTAATTAACCCAACAGTTGAACAAAGCGCTAATAGTGATATTGAACTTGCTGTAGCAGGTACTAAAGTTGCTATTAACATGGTTGAAAGTAGTGCAAAAGAAGTTAGTGAAGATGCTATGCTTGGTGCTATTATGTTTGGACATGAAGCAATTAAAAAGTTAATTGCATTCCAAGAAGAAATTGTTAAAGAAGTTGGAAAAGAAAAAAGAGAAATCGAATTATATGAAGTAGATGCTGAAATTAAAGCTAACGTTGAATCTTTGGCAAAGGAAAGATTAATTAATGCCGTAAGAATTAAGGAAAAATTAGTTAGATATGGTGCTATTGATGAAATCAATGCTGAAGTTGAAGCTTTATATGAAGAGAAAACATATGAAGATGAAAAAACAAAGAATAAAGTAATTAAACAAGTTAAAGAAGTTTTACATGATATTGTAAAAGATGAAGTAAGAAGATTAATTACTGAAGATAAAGTAAGACCAGATGGAAGACAAATTACAGAGATTAGACCATTGAACTCTCAAGTTGATTTATTACCAAGAGTACATGGTAGTGCCTTATTTACTAGAGGAGAAACTCAAGTTATGTCTATTTGTACTTTAGGTTCATTAGGCGATGAGCAAATTCTTGATAATGTAACTGATGAAGAGTCTAAGAGATTCTTACATCACTACAACTTCCCTCCATTCTCAGTTGGAGAAATTGGAAGAATGGGTAGCCCAGGAAGAAGAGAAATTGGTCATGGAGCACTAGGAGAAAGAGCATTAAAGCAAGTAATTCCAAGTGAAGAAACATTCCCATATACAATTAGAGTAGTAAGTGAAGTATTAGAAAGTAATGGAAGTAGTTCACAAGCTTCAATATGTGCTTCAACAATGGCATTAATGGCTGCTGGTGTGCCAATTAAGGCTCCTGTTAGTGGTATTGCTATGGGATTAATTACAAGTGGACCACTTGATGGAAACCATCCATATACAATTTTAACTGATATTCAAGGTATGGAAGACCATCTAGGAGATATGGACTTCAAGGTTGCTGGAACTAAAGATGGAATTACAGCATTACAAATGGATATTAAGATTAAAGGTATAACAGAGGAAATCTTAAAACAAGCACTAGCACAAGCTAAGACTGCTAGAGCAGAAGTATTAGAAAATATGATGGGTGCTATAAGTGAAGTTAGACCTGAATTATCTAAATATGCTCCTAAGTTTGCTACTATGCAAATTGATGTTGAAAAAATTAAAGAAGTTATTGGTAAGGGTGGAGAAACTATCAATGATATCATCGCTAAATGTAATCAAGTTAAGATTGATATCGCTCAAGATGGTTTAGTAACTATTTACCATATGGATCAAGAATCTATCAATAAGGCTAAGGCTATGATTGAAAGAATCGTAAGAGTAGCTAGAGTTGGTGAAATTTATGATGCTAAAGTTGTAAGAATTGAAAACTATGGTGCTTTTGTAGAGTTGTTTGAGGGTACGGATGCTTTAGTTCATGTATCTAAGATTTCTCATGAAAGAGTAGAAAATCCAAAAGATGTATTAAAAATTGGTCAAGTAGTAAAAGTTGTTGTTACTGAAGTTGATGAAAAAGGAAGAGTTAATGCATCAATTAAAGATTTATTAAAGAAAGAGGAAAAGAAGGAAGCGTAATTCCTTCTTTTTTTGTGAATAACTTTATTTTTTATTTGGATAAGGATAATTCTTATGATAAAGTAAAAGTATGTGGGTGGAGGTAGATTGTTATGACATACGCACAAGCTATATTTAAATATAATCAAATAAAAGCTCAATATGATGCTGCTGTGGCTGCTGGTGAAGAGCAAAAGGTTATTACTAGACTAAGTGGTAGAGTAGTTGCTTCTTTAGAGGCTGCTAAAAGAGCGGCTATAAGGGAGTCTAATCCTGCACTTGGTGCAGTTAATACAAGATTAAAAACTGCTTTAGCTACTCACAAGGGACATATACAAAAAATGGATATTCAAAACAGAAGTGGAGGATATTCAATAGTTAAGGAACTTAGTTTGGGAGTTAAAGATTTAATTAATTCTATTAAAATGCGTGGAGCCGCTACTAATGCGACTGAGAAAAAACAAGCTAATGACGCTATTAAAAAGAGCGTTGGAAAGAACTTAAAGAATGTCATTAAAGCACCAATTGCTTTGACCACTAAAATTTTGAAAAGTTCAATTGTTGCAACGGTGTTATTTGCACCAATAAGTTTGGGTATGGGAATACTTCATGCAGCATGGACTTGTATGGATGATACAAAATCTCCATATGAGGGAAAAACTGTTGCGAAGATGTCTAGTGGATTTACAAGTTTCATGTCAAAATTGAACAGCAAAGTTCAAAGTATATAATAAGGAGAGCAAAATATGAGTAATAGAGATTTAGAGTACAATTTTACAGTAGTTGATGATAATGGAAATGAAGTAATTTGTGATGTTATTTCCGTTTTACAAGATACTAAAAATAATGGTGTATATGTAGTGTATACTGATTATACTCTTAACGAGAATAATCAATTTAATACATATTTATCTGAATTAGTAGAGAAAAAAGGAGAGTTTACATTAAAGACTATTAAGAGTAAACTTAAATATGAAGAACTACTAGAAACAGCTAAAACAGTATATGGAAGAGCTATTAGTGATTTACTAGGCACTGAAGAATAAATTTAATTTAAAATATAAATCTAATGCGATGATAATATCGCATTTTTTACTTGCAATTAAAATAATTTGAAATTACCTGTTGAATTAATGATATATTTATAGTATATTATTAGCCGTGAGACTTATACTCGGTTTTGATTTGTTCCCAAATTCATTACTTAGTTTAAGCCGTAAAAGAGAAAGGATGGGAAAACGTATGACAATTACTAAAGAGCAAATCGCTGAATTAACAAAGAAATATGGTTCTAGCGAAACTGACACTGGTTGTAGTGCTGTTCAAGTTGCTATTCTTACTACAAGAATTAATAGCTTAACTGCTCACTTAAAAGACCACAAAAAAGATAACCACTCTCGTAGAGGTCTTCTTGCAATGGTTAGTAAAAGAAGAAAACTTCTAGATTACATTAAGGCTAACAATCCTGAACAATATCTAGATTTAATCGCAAGCTTACAAATCAGAAAGTAATCAAACAAAAGCTCACAACTTGAACTAGTCAAGAAAAAGTAGACAATTTATAAAAAAGCACAATTTAACTCCAATTTGGTTTTAAACTGAGTTGGAGTTTTATATTTTAAAGAATATGCAGGCCTATCATTGTTAAAATAGTGAACGTAATCTTTTATTG
>JBGVCT010000014.1:0-2959 GCA_045118975.1 Bacilli bacterium | reverse complement strand
GAATTTTGATATCCTTAGTTATTTGTTACATCGCAGGTTTTATTCTTACTTCATTTATAAGCAATAACTATAAATTTATTATCCAAGCAAGGTATTTAACAGATGGAAGAACAATTGGTTATACATTTTTCTTCTTGATGGCTGAAGGTTTAATTATACTGCTTTATTACTACAAACATTATTGGTTACTTAATAGTAAAAACATTATTAAAGGTAAAAAAAGAGATTTACATTTGCCAGCCAACTTAGAACAATCAAGATTCCAATCAGAAAAGGAACTTGAAAAGAATTTTAAAATCTATGATTTTAATGAATTAAAACATACAGAGATTACAGGTTCAATTATTAAAGCAGAACAAAAAGGAGGTCACTTAAAAGTAGTCTTCAGTAAACCTGCACACACTCTAGTAATTGGTACAACTGGTTCTGGTAAAACAACTACTTTTGTAAATCCAATGATTCAAATATTAGCTGAAACAAAAACTAAACCTTCAATGTTTATCTCAGATCCTAAAGGTGAACTATATGCAGATCACGCTGAAGCATTAAAGAAAAGAGGATATGAAGTTAAAGTTTTAGATTTAAGGAATCCATATAACTCAGTTAGATGGAATCCACTAGAACGTGCTTATCTATATTATCAACGAATGCTTCATTTAGAAGATGAGGTAATAGAAGATGAAGAACATGGTTGTTATATCTTTGATGGTAATTCTTACTACGACCCACAAGAGAAAGATAGTGCTATCCAAGTAAAGAAGCAACAGTTATATGACATCGTGTACGAAGATTTACATGATATAACGACCGTTCTTTGTCCTATCAACAATAAGAATGAACCAATGTGGGAATCTGGTGCTAAAAACTTTGTATTAGCTATTGCCTTAGCAATGTTAGAAGATAGTGAAAATCCTGATATTGGTTTAACTAAGGAAAAATTTAACTTTTATTCAATAACAAAAGTTGCAACGAAAACTGATAATGAATGTGAAGATTTACTTAATTACTTTAAAAATAGAAGTCCATTATCGAAAGCAGTATCTCTTTCCAAGCAAGTATTAGATGCTTCCGATAAAACAAGAAGTAGTTATCTTTCGTCAACATTCGACAAATTATCAATGTTTTCAGATTTATCACTTTGTGCATTAACAAGTGAAAATGAAATTGAATTTGGATCTATGGGAGAAAAGCCAATTGCTTTATTCTTACAAATTCCAGATGAAAAAGAAACCAGACACACTCTTGCTTCAATGGTTATCTTACAAGCTTATAAAGAACTTGTTTATAAAGCTAATTCATATGACTCATTAAGTTTACCTAGACCAGTATATTTCATACTTGATGAATTTGGTAATCTTCCAAAAGTTCATAAATTAGAACAAATGATTACAGTAGGAAGAAGTAGAAATATTTGGATGAACTTAGTAGTTCAATCATATGCACAATTAGCCAAAGTTTATGAAGATAAGAGTGCAGATATTATTAAATCAAACTGTAATATTCAAGTTTTTATTGGAACTACAGATTACAAAACAATTGAAGAATTTTCTAAACGATGTGGAAACTTCTCAATGATGCAAAGAAGTGTTGGGTTTAACTCTGCTAAAGGAGAAGACATTAACTCAAATACAAGTGTTAAAGAGAGACCACTTATTTATCCAAGTGAACTTCAAATGTTAAATCGCAATGGAAATTATGGAAATGCGATTGTAACTGTGTTTGGATATCATCCAATTAAATCGAGATTTACACCAAGTTTTGAATGTAAGTTATATGAGATGAATCGTATCAAACAGCAATTACATAAGGGAAGATACTTTGATGAAGAACGAGCTTTCTATGACATGACTATTAGAAATCATATGTTAATGGTTCAAGATAAACCAAAAGTTAAAAAGCCTGGAGGAGGAATCAACACTGAAGCTAATCAAGAAAAAAGAAGAAACAAAATTATGCTTCAACAAATCAAGGGATTATGTAGGCAAGCATTAGATGGAATTATTGATGAAGATCAAATCAAATACATTCTATCGAAGCTATCCAAAAAGGATTATGAAGAAGCAATTGAATGTTTAGAAGAGATTAAAGAAAAGGAGGTTAATGAAGAGTTAGAAATACAATTAGAAATTGAAGAAATTATAACTAAAATTAAAGACTATTTTTTTGAAAAACAAATTTATTAAAAGGAGGAAAGAAGATTATTGATGATAAAAAATAGAAAACGAAACATAGTTAAATATTTCTGTGTAACGCTATTATCTATGCTTTGTGGAATAACGTTATTAACTAATACTGGTAGTGCATTACAAGTAAGTGCTGCAGGTAATACGCCAATCCACTCAATCTCTGGCTATGAAAGTCATAGTCACGTTGTAACTCAAAGCTTATTTGGTACGTCATCGAATTACACAGAAAGTAAATATAAAAGTACAGGAATTCAAGTCTATGCCTCAAATAATAAAGGAACTACAACTAGTGGAACTTCAATTGAACTAGATTCATCATCATTTTATGTAGATTTTACTGGAGCGAATGCAACATATGTTCCTTCAACTGCTTATGAAAATATGTGTTATACAACACATTATAGATTTGAAATTAAATCAAGTTCAGGATATACAAGCTGGTATATAGATTATTCAGTAGATATTGAAACAGAACCATATGAAAGAGTATTTAATGTTAATGGAAATAAAACTATTAAAACTGATTCGGAAGGAACAGACACAATGAACTTTCAACCTACTGAATTAGGGAAAAGATTAGTTAGTTTATATAGTGGTAATTTTACTTGGAAGTTAACAAGAGATTACACATGGATTAATTATGATTTAGATAACAAAATTTATGCAATTTATGAATCTACATCAACTTTAACTGGATCTATTTTAGTTGATACAACTACACCTACATTATCAGCAAAAGGTTATACAAATAGTTCAACTATTTCAAGTGGTAG
>JBGVCT010000013.1:0-25055 GCA_045118975.1 Bacilli bacterium | reverse complement strand
TTGCTTTTTCTTCTGGTGTTCGCATTATGTTTTTTGTTCCATTTGGTCTGCTCATGTTGTTTTCCTCCTTTATTCTAGTATAACAAAAAAAGTAGACTGAGTTTTTTTACTCTTTGTCTACTTTTATTAAATCACTTCATATTTGGGCTTTTTTATTTATTTAATAGAGTATCCATTATTTTGTTTATTTCTTTTTTGCTTATTTTAAAATCCACATTTTTAAATCCTAATTCAACATGAATTCCATCTAATTGATGAAAGTCACTTCCAATAGTAGATAATAAGTTATTATCTTTTGCATATTTATCCCAAAAAGGAGATTCATTTGCATTTATATTATTTTTATCAAGGTATAGATAATGTGCCTCTATTCCATCTGCCTTCATTAATTGTACTAAGTCGAAAATTTTATTTACTTCTAGATTGTCTTCTTTGTTATAACAAACTGGATGAGCTAATATAACTTTGCCATTGGCTTTTCTTATTATTTTTGCCGCCTCCATTGGAGTGATAGAAAACTTTTCTACATAGCATGGGCAATCTTCATTCATGATTGCTTCAATAAATTCCCCTTTTGTAGGAATATGATTGAATTCTTTTAGTAATAAAGTTTCATTCTCCTTATTATTTACTATATCGAGTGCAATGTGTGCTTTTGTTACAGATTCAAATGTCAGTAAATGTTCTGTGTTTACTATATATCCATATTCTTTTAGCTTTTTTGAAACGTTTAGTAAGTAGTCAACTCGAGCATTTTGTAACTTAGAAAGACATTCATTAAGTTCTTCATTATCTAAATCATAATTATAACCTAAAACATGAATGCCGTGATTATAGTATCTAGTAGAAATTTCTACTCCTTTAACAAGTGTGATATTTTTGCTTTTAGCATATTCAAATAATTCTTTTGTATAGGCGTTAATTGTGTCGTGATCACAAATAGAAATGGCATCAACATTATTTCTTGAAGCGATATCTATTATCTCAAATGGAGTGAAATGTCCATCTGAGCAAGTTGTATGAATGTGTAAATCAATATTATTGTACATGGTATCACCTTTATAAACATTATATAGGCATTTTATAAAAAAATAGTCTCTTATTGGTAGAATTTTTAATTAGTGTATTTTATTAAAATATAACTATTTGTAATTTATATTAGATTTAGTAAAATCTAATTAGTATTGGAGGGATATCATGATAGAGGCAGTAAAAAAAGAAGTATATAAGTTTATGGGAAAAGATGAGTCAGGACATAGTAATGATCATATCGATAGGGTTTTAGATTTAACTTTGAAGTTTGCAAAAGAAGAAAATGCCGATGAGAATGTTGCAGCTTTAATAGCTTTGTTACATGATGTTGATGACTATAAACTAGTGAGTGAAGAAGAGGCTAAAAATTTAACTAACGCTAGAAGAATTTTAGAGACTGTTGGTGCTAGTGAAAAAGTAAAAGAACAAGTATTAAGTGAATTAACTAGAATTGGTTATAGTAAGTCTTTAGCGGGTATTCGTCCTATAACAATTGAGGGTAAAATAGTATCAGATGCTGATATGTGTGATGCTTCAGGAGTTAATGGGTTTATAAGGTGTTATAAATATAATGTTAAACATGGTGGAGTTTTATTTGATAAAAATGAATTTCCTGTGGTTAATATGTCTGCTGAAGAATATAAAAAAAGCGATGCATATTCTGCAGTTAACCATATGTTTGAAAAGATTTTAAAATTAAAGGGATTAATGTTAACAAATTCTGGAAAAAAAGAAGCTGGAAATAGACATGAAATAATAATACAAATACTTTACCAATTATTTGATGAAGAAAATGCTGATGATTGGAAAAAGTATTTAGATGAGTATTTAACTAATTTAAATAATAACTAGTGATGTAATTGTCACTAGTTTTTTATATAATTTAGTTGTGAGGTGAATATTATGGAACAAGAAATTTCATCGCCAGGATGGGATGCAATCACTAATGAGTGTTTAAGAGTATATCCAGGGCAAGAAAATCCTATTCATTATGGTACATTAATTAGTTGGGATCTAGGAGGAGACGATCCACTTGAGGGTATTAGTATATATGATGGAGGAGAGTATTATCATTTTGTGACTTATGGATTAAGTGAACTTTATGAAAAGACATCATTTAATAAGGAAATAAGTGGATATGGAATGGAATTTACTTTCAAATTAAAGAAAGATAATTATGATAGTGTAGAGGCAGAAATGAAGTGCTTGTGTGGGATATTGCAAGCAATTGCTAGATTTACTTTTAAAGACAAGGAAGTATTTAATGAATATGAGTATATCTATACTGGCCAAAGAGAGGGTATAGATGTAAAAAATAAGAGTAATATAACTGGATTTATTACTATTTTAGATACTGATTTAAATACTATTGATACCCCAAATGGAAGAGTTAAATTTGTGGAATTTATAGGAGTTACTCATGAGGAGTTAATGGCAATTAGAAAATCAGAAATTAAAGTAAAAGAGTTATATGAAAAATTAGGTACAGATGTTACTTCTTATAATAGAGAATCTGTTTTATAGGAGTATAAGCATGGAAAAAGTATTAGTAAGTGCATGTTTAGTTGGTGAAAATTGTAAATATAATGGTGGCAATAATAAAAATGATAAAATAATAGAATTTTTAAAAGATAAGGAAGTTATACTTGTTTGCCCAGAAGTTATGGGTGGGTTATCTACACCTAGATTTAAAAGTGAAATTTTAGGTGATAAAGTAATAAATGAATATGGTGATGATGTAAGCGAATATTTTGTTAATGGTGCTAAAATCGCTCTAAGTAAAGCAATTGAAAATAATGTTACATTAGCTATATTGAAGGAAAAAAGTCCTAGTTGTGGCGTTAAAAAAGTATACAATGGACAATTTAATGGCACATTAGTTAAAGGAAGTGGCGTATTTTCTTCCCTTATAGGCCAATTAGGAATTAAAATATTAACAGAGGAAGATTTCAAGGAGGAATAGAAAATGGAAAGACTAAATTTAAATACAAAATTAGAAGGTGTAGAAAGTAAGGATTTATTAAAAAAGACAAAAGAAGCTTTTGTTGAATTCTTTACTGGTTTATTAACTGAAGAATATAAAGAGGCAGGAGTAACTGCAAAAGAGATTAAAGCTCGTGTTAATAATGAAATAGAAAAGTATATTATTGATACTAGTTATGTTGATCCTAGAGTTATGTATGCAGATGCATATTGTGTATTAACTCAATCTGCTTTAGATAGACTATTAGCTTTAGGTGAAGACTATGTTGTTGTTGATAAAGAAGATGCTAAAGTGAAGGGTCTTAAGAAACATAAGAAAATTGTTGGAACAGTTTATCATATTTCATTAAAAGAAGAGTCTAATGACTATAAGGGTGGAGTAACTGTTCATGTTACTTTAAATACAACTCCTGGAGCATATGATTTTATTAAGTTAATGTTCTTAGAGGATGAAATTTACTATACTAAGGCTTGCTTAGATAGTTATGATGTAAAATTTTAATTAATATGAAATGTAAATCCACTTATAAAGGAGTGGTTTGATGGAGTTTTTAAAAGCAAGAAAAGATGATTTAGATAATATAATGAGTCTTTATAAAAACGTTATTGCCTCAACTTTTACAACTTGGGATGAATATTACCCTAGCAAAGAATTAATTGAAAATGATATTTTAAGTGGTAATTTATATTTACTTAAGGAAAATAATGAAATAATTGCTGTTAGTTTTTTGGGTGTAAAAGAAGAGGAAAATGAAGATTGGAGTCATAAACTAAACTATCCATTAGGAGTAGCTAGAATTTGTGTTAATCATAAGTGGCAGGGTAAAGGTATTGGAAAATACTTTATGTTAAGACTTATTGAAGAGGCAAAAAATAGAGGGGCTGATGGAATGCATTTCCATGTGGCTACTATAAATAAGGCTGCAATGAAGATGTATGAAGGTGTTGGATTTACTAATTGTGGACTAGGAAAATCTAATTATGGTTTTGATTTTTATAAATATGAAATGGTATTTAAATAAGAGGGTATTTACTCTCTTATTTTTTTATTGTAACTGATGCTTAGTTGAATTATAATAAAGGCAAAGTGTGAGGTAATTGTATGAAGATTGTAATGAGTGATAAAGTATATGTTCAAAGAAATGATTTAGCTTATCTAATGAAATCATGTGAAGGTAAGGAAATTCCTGCATCAGTAATTAATAAAGTATTTTCTACTGTATTTATTTGTAATGAATCTAATAGATATGAGTTTTTAGAGTTTAGTGATCCGATTGAAATAGAATTTTTCAAGAATTTAGAATATAGTGTGGATTATATGGAACTTAGAGATAAGTGCGTTGATGAAATAATTGAACTTGGTGTTTCAATTAGTGAGAAAATGAATGAGATAGCGAAGAAATTTAATGCTTTAGATGAGCAAGAGAAAGCGAGCAATTTAAGTCTTATTGATGAGCATGAATTGCTAGAATTTAAGATGTATTCATTAAGAGATATTGCTTGGTTAAAGCAAGGTAAATTAAAAATGAAATTGCCAAAAGATGCTAAAGAACCTAATATGATACAAAGATTTTTTAAAAAATTACAAAGAAGATAATGGGGTGAATATATGATTAGCACTAGTAGTTATAAAAATTGGAAGTCAGATTTATATAGAACTTGTTCGATATCAGGTGATAGAGGAATGATGGCTAAATATAAAGGTCAATATTATTCTAGGCTAGCTCCTAAATATGCGTTTTGGAAAGTATGGAAAGACAATATAGGAAAAATACCTGAAAGAGAAAATAATTTATTTTATATTAAATCATATTATGAAGAAGTATTATCTAAATTAGATGTAGAAGAAGTAGTTAGTGATTTAGAGGATACAACATTACTTTGTTATGAGGATGTAGAAGAATTTTGCCATCGTCATATTGTTGCAGCTTGGATTGAACTTCTTATGGGTAAAAGGGTTCCAGAGCAAAAGGCAAATGGAATATTAATAGAGGAAGTTAAAAGACCTGAATATATTAAAATAGAATTAGAAAAAGTGATTAAAGAGCAAAAAAATATGAGAGGTTTTAATTCACTTAGAGCACTACATTTATTTGAAAAAAGCGAAAAATTGGAACAAAAAGGCGATCAATTGATAGAGGCAGGAAAAAATGGTTATGATTATAAGCAAGCTGCTTGTTATTTAAGATGTGATGCTGATGAGGCCGAAGCAGAATATAATGCTAGAGAAAAAAAGAAGTCAAGATAGGATATGAAAAAGGAGATTATATCTCCTTTTTATTGTTATTGGTAAAGATTATACATATAATTGAGTTTGTAAATATGTTATTTTGGTGGGTGATTATAATGTCAAAAATAAAAGTTAATATAGATGAATATAAGTATAAAGATATGTATTTAAGATTCACTAATGAAACAAATCCTGGTGTTTGTGTTAGTGGGACTTTTGATGTTAGTAATTTAATTAAACAAAAAAAGAAGGGCCATTCACTTAATGCTTTAATTTGTTATTGTGTTTTAAAGGCAGGAGAAGCAATTAGTGAATTTCATTATTCAATTAAAGAAGATGGGCTTTACTATTATGATCATGTAAAAGTAAATGCGGTTTTTAAAGGAAAAGATGATTCTCTTTGTTATGGTTCTATAAAGTATTTCGAAACATTTGGGGAATTTGAAAAAGAATACTGGAGAGTTAAAGAATATTGTTATGAGAATATGTGCCATTATGATGAAGATGTGGGGGCTATGCTATCTACTTCTGCAGTAGTTAATTTTCCTTTTGATTCGTTTAGCTTGAGTGTTTCAGATACATTTTGGGATAACTTTTTAATGTGGGGAAGATGTGTTAAAAAGCTTATGAAAACAGAACTTAAGATGACTCTAAGATTTCACCATGCAACTTTAGATGGTGAACATGTGGGAATGTTCTTTAACGAGTTACAAAAGCAAATGAAAAATCTAAAAGTTTAAGGGAGTGATTATAATGGAAATAAGACAATTAAACACAAATGATGCAAAAGAATTTAGTGAGTTAATTATTGATATGTATTCTCATTTAGAAAACCTAGA
The DNA here is from genome assembly GCA_045118975.1 of Bacilli bacterium. Classification (GTDB taxonomy): domain Bacteria; phylum Bacillota_I; class Bacilli_A; order RFN20; family DUOF01; genus RGIG6178. The sequence goes on along the minus strand of JBGVCT010000013.1, from coordinate 18,971 downwards.
ATGGTTTTCTCCAATGCCATATGATTTAGAAAACGTAAAATCAATGATTGAAAACCCAAGATTTTACATTATAGGAGTGTTTGAAAATGACAAACTATGTGCAGTAAGTTCTCTAGATTATAAGTGTGGGAAACTTATTGGTAAAATAGATTTTCCAAGTGAATGTGATACTAGTAAATTAGTGGAGATTGGTTTCACTATGGTGTCTTCAAAACACAGAGGAAAAGGTATTATGAAAGTTATGGTTTCCTATTTATTGGATAAGATTAAAAATGATGGATTTGAGTGGGCTTTTGGAAAAGTTCATAAAAATAACTTTGCTAGTTCTAAGTCATTAATTAAAAATGGTTTTTATGTCCATTGTGATTACATAAAACCAGTTAAAATGGTTGATTTTGTAAGTTTATCTAATCAAGATTTCTTTTCTTTAACTGGAAAAGAAAATGCTAGAATAACATTAGCAAAGTATAAAAGTGATGATGAAAATATTATCGTAGAGTATAATATTTTGATGAAAAAATTATAAAAGTAGTTTAAGGAGTTAAAGATGAATTCGATTGAGAAAACACTAGAATACCATGAACTTATCATGAGTATGGATGATATAAGTGAATATAAGTGTAATACATCTCTAGAAGATGGGTATGTATATACTTTTTATAGTGGTGCTAATGATATGCTAGAGTGGGCTAAAATTCATCTTTCTTCAGGAGAGTTTACTTCATATAATAGGGCTGTTAATTACTTTGAGATATTTTATGGTGAGTTTGAAGAAGAGTTAAATAAAAGATGCTTTTTTATAGAGTATAAAGGAGAAAAGATTGCTACCGCTACTATATCACCATGTAGTCAAGATAACTATACTTGTTTAATAGATTGGCTTGCTATAAAAAAAGAATACCAAGGTAAAAAGTTGGGTAGACCACTTATAGATAAATGTATAGAGGTTGCTAAAAGTCTTGGGAATAAGAATATTTTATTACATACTCAAACGCATACTTGGCTTGCTGCAAAACTATATTTAGACGTGGGGTTTGCTCCATATAATAAAGAAGAGAGTTTAAGGGGATGGCAAATATTAAAGACTATTACAAGTCATGAAAAGTTAAGTGACATTAATGAATTGAAAGATAATAGTTTTTATGACCCACTATCTATAAATGTTGTTAATACATTAGATATGATGCACAAAGATTACAATTATGAGATTTGGTTTAAAAATGGTGCAAATGATGTTTATGTAAGCGAAGAAGATAAATTTTATCACTATAAGTTTTATGAAGATGGTAAAAGATTAGAACTTAAGGCAAGGGGAGATATTTATGATTTATAGAATTGCTACTATTTTAGATTTAGAAAATGTTTGGAATAAAGATATAAATAAACATCCAGATGATGATAGGTATATTAGATGGAAAAAAGAATATATAGATTATAATGAAAATGATGAGGCTAAAACATTTGTGGCTATTAATGATAATAATGAGGTAATTGGACAAATAACTTTAATATTGAAAACTAATGTAAAGGCTGTATTAAATAAAAATAAGTTATGCGATGGTAAAAGTGTTTGCAATATGAATGCTTTTAGATGCGATAAAGAATATGAAGGAAAAGGGCATATTTCTAAACTGGTTAAATTAGCAGAGAACTATGCTAGAAGTATTGGATATAAATATATCACTATTGGAAGTGAAGCTAGAGAAACTAGAAATTTATCTATTTATTTTCACTTTGGATACACAGAATTTTTGATGAGTGAAGTAGATGATAGTGAGCAAGATTGTCCTTTGGTTTTATATTATGGTAAGAGCTTGTGATAAAAAGGTGTTAACAAAAAGAAATCTATTTACAATGAATGATTATGAATGTCTTGATATATCAAAAAGATTACTTGCGTAATGGAAAATTGAAAAATAGGATGAAGAAGTTTAAAAAAAGAATATTTAAATTGGTAGTAAGTGTGCTGCAATTTTTAATGTAATTGGAGGTAGAATTATTATGTCACATTATACAGATATTGGATTTAAAGTGGATGATGCTAAAGGAGTAATGGATTTATTTAATGAAATTAATTCAAATGAAGATATAAAAAGAGGTACTTGGGATTTAGATGAAGAGGGGAATCTTGTTTATGTTATGTATTACATAGGGAATGTTAGATATAATGTAGAACTTGATTTGCAAAATGATCAAGTAAATAGGATTTGTTTGGGTCATGATAACGAAAGAATATGTAAGGCTATGTATGGTAGAAAGATTAAGGTTAATGAAGATACTGGAGATTTTGATACTCTTGTAGTAGATAAAGATGATATTCCTTTTTGGTTTTCATGCCCGAATATGCCAATCTTTCATATAAAGCAAGATGAGCCAGAAGAATTAGATATGAAAATAGCCTCATTTGCTAATGTTATTGAAATAATAGATAAGCAAGAAGAAAAGAAGTTTTTTGTAGATCAAGATCAAATTGAAGAGAAAAAAGATAGAAAATTAGAGTTTGCAAATGAATGCTATATTTCTAATTTTGAAAATGATCCTTGTGAGGCTTTTGTAAGTGGAATTATTCATAGTTTTAAAAAGGAAACTAATATACTTACAGGGAATGAGTATTATACAATTAATATAGATTGTTTAGGTTTATATTTTAATGTTTTAGTAGATCCTAGTATGATTAACTACGATGATTTAGAAGTTGGAAAAGTTGCTAGAGGTGTATTTTTTAATACTGTTTTATTAGTGGCAGACAATCATCCTGATTATTTTTAAATTAATGGGAAGTGGTAATAATGACTAATAAAGAAATAGTTTTTAAAATAATGGATAAATTAGAAAAAGGGCATATTAACTTATGGCACGATATAACTAAAGAAGAGATGTATTCTAGGATTAATGTAGTAGAGTGGGATAAGCTAGATGATGTTTCTTTTGATTTTGAAATGATGAAATTATTTTCTTTATTTAAAGATGCTCATACTAGATATTTTGTCAAAAACAAAACATTATCAAATAAACTAATTTTTAAAGATGATAAGTTATATGTTTTATCTAATAGTCACTATTTGCAAATTATTTCAATTAATGGTATTGAGGTAGAAAAAATATATAATGAATTTGCTAAACTAGTTTGTTATGAAACAAAGGAATGGAAAAATAAGCAAGTAGAGATAGCATTTAATAGTAAATATTATTATGAAATGATAGGGATAAAAGGAGAGTTAACTGCCTTGCTTAGAGATTCTTCGAGTATTACTTTAAAAGAGGAAAGTAAAGAAGAAAAAGAAAAAAGATGCAGAGAATTTAAGCCATATTCATATGAGATAATGGATGAAGTTTTATATTTAAGATACAGTGCTTGTAGAGATGATAAGGATATATTATTTAGTGATTTTGTAAGTAAGATAAAAGAAGATGTAACTAGGTTAAAAATAGGGCAATATATTCTAGATGTAAGAGGAAATGCTGGAGGGAATTCGGAGATATTAAATTCGTTTCAAGATTTAGTTAGGGAAGAAAAATTAGATGGAGTGCTTTTAATGGATTCTGGAGTGTTTTCATCTGGTAGATTTGCACTTGCTAAATTCAAAAAGGAATTTAATACTTTACTTATAGGAACGCCAAGTGGGGGAGCTGCTAGCAGCTATGGCTATAATAATAATGATAGTGTGGAAAATAAGAATTTTTCTTACTCTATTAGATATTGGGATTTTAGTGAAATATTTAAAACAAGTGGCGCTATCATCCCAGATATTATAATTGAAAATACCATTGAAGATATGGAAAAAAACTATGATAGAGTACTATTAAAAGCCTTTGAAGTTTTAAAAAACAAATTAAAAAACAGATAAATAAGAAGGGTAATATCCCTTCTTTTTTTGTTATATAGACTAAAAAACTTATAGAAAATATATTTCTATAAGTCTTTATGTTTTATAATTTAGCTAAGAGGTGGTAGTATGACTTTTATAGATTGGCTTACTAATAATAACAATCCTAGTTTGGAAAAAAGCGAGTATTTATTTGGAACAAGACACATTATTATGCTTGTTATGACTGCACTTTTATGTGTGTTTGTGGGACTGATATTTAGAAAAAGAAGTGATAAGGCAAAGAATCTATTCTTTCACTTTTGCGCCACAATATTATTGTTTTTTGAAATTGCTACAAGAGTAGTTAATTTGTGGTTTGCAAGTTCATATACTATAGAAAGCGTTGCTAAAATAATTTTACCTATGCATATATGTTCAGTTATGGTATGGGTAATTATTATTGGAATATATAGCAATAATAAACTATTATTAAATTATAGTTCTATAGCGGGTCTTCTTGCTACTTTTGCATTCCTTGTATATCCAGCAGTTGGTATTAATCAAAAGTATATGGCTTTTACTAATATATATAGTACTGTTTCTCATATGATTGGATTTATTTTGGCAATATCATTGATGACTCTTAGAAAAGTAGAGTTTAGGTTTAAAAAAATATGGCAACCATACCTATGTTTAATCATAATGTTTACATGGGGATATTTACTAAATTGGGTTATATTCCCAGGAAGTGATTATATGTATATGAGAAATGATCCATTAGAGTTGAATCTTAGTTTCCCATATCAGTATTTGTATGTTGGAATATTAATCGTTTATGTATTTATGTTCTATTTTGTAAACTTATTTACTAGAAAGAGAGTAGATAATAGAGTGACAATAACTAGTGTGGATTCTGCTATTGAAGAATTATCATTACTTGATAAAGATATTGAAATGTTAGTAAAAGAGAGTGAAATTACACCAATTGTTACTAGTAAGAGTAGTGAAGATGGAATTAGTGGAAGGGAAAAAACTGTATTAGAAGTTATTTCAAATAATCCTAAATCAAGTAAAAAACAAATTGCTTTAGATGCAAAAATGAGTGATTATGAGTTAGATAAGCATATCAAGCATTTAAAAGAAATTGGAAAGCTTGAAAGAGTTGGTGCAGGTAATGGAGGATATTGGAAAATAAATTAAATATCTTCATGCTTGTATATATTAAATTAATGGAGTTGAAAATATGTGGAAGAAAAAAAGACATCAATTTGTTATAGATTTTATTAGACCGATATTTAAAGTGTTTTTTAAAACAAAATATAATTGTAGTTTTGATAATGCAGTTTCATTTCCAAGTGGTGCGTTATTTATTTCAAATCATGTTACAACGCTAGACCCGTTTATGATTGGGATATTATCAAAAGAACATGTTTATTATATGGCTAATACTGATTTATTTGATCATTTCATTTTGGGAAAAGCAATAGAGTTTTTGGTTAAACCAATTCCTAAACAAAAAGGCACAAAAAGCGATTTGCAAGCTATAAGAAATTGTTTAAAAGTGGCTAATGAAGGTTCTAGCATTTGTGTTTTTGTTGAGGGAAATAGAAGCTTTACAGGAGAACTTTGTTATTTCGATGATTCTATTTCTAAACTTGTAAAATTATTAAAAAAGCCACTTGTTATATGTAATATAGAAGGTGGCTTTGGAACTGATCCTAGATTTTCTAAAAGTAGTAGAAAAGGGAAAATGCATGTTGGTGTAAAAAAGATATATAGCGTAGAAGAAATAAAAGAAATGAGTAATGAAGACATTTACGCTGCGATAAAGGAAGGAATAAACGTTGATAATTTTACCTATTACAATCAATATAAAAGTAATAGTAGAGCAATGTATCTAGAAAGGGTTTTGTATAGATGTCCTATATGTGGAAAATTAAATACTCTTAAGTCAAAAAAGAATATGATTTGTTGTTCTAATTGTGGAGTTGAAGTTAACTATAATGAGGATTTAACTTTTACTTCTAATAATGAAAACTTTATTTTTAAATATGTAAAGGATTGGTATAACTATCAAATTGAAGAACTTAAAAAGATGCCTATAAAGGATGAAACTTTGTTGTATGAAGAAAAGGTTACGCTTGTAAATCCTAGAAAGTATAAGACAAAGAAAAAAATTGGCAAAGGAATATTAAGATTTTATGGTGACAAACTAGAATTCAAATTTAAGGATAAAGTTTTGGAATTTAAATTTGAAGAAATAGAGGAAATGGCTATTTTGGGTAAAAAGAAAATGAATTTTTACACAAAAGACAAAACATATCAATTTTTTGGCGATAAAAGGATTAATATGATTAAGTATTTACATGCTTTTTATATGATAAGAAATAAAAAAGGAGGAAATGAAGATGGTTTTATGGGAATATAATAACTGGTCTATATGTCTTCAATTAGGAATTATTTTATTCTTTATTATTTTAGGAAATATTATTTCTAGGAGAGTTCCTGTAATAAAAAACTCATTAGTACCAGCAAGTGTGGTGGCGGGATTATTAATTTTTGCTTTAAAGTTAATACCATGGGTTTCTGATTACTTTGTGAATTCTAAATTTATGGAAGGATTGACTTATCATTGTTTGGGACTTGGATTTATTGCGGTAGCTCTTCAAACTGCAGATAAGAGTAAAAAGTCTAAAACATCTGTTATTGTTGACAGTGGTATTGTGACTGTTAATGGCTATTTAGTGCAAGCAATTGTTGGACTTGGCATTACTTTATTATTATCTGTTACATTGTTTAAAGATTTATTTTTTGCAGCGGGATTATTACTTCCTATGGGATATGGACAAGGAACAGGCCAAGCACTAAACTTTGGTAAAGTGTATCAGGATATGGGATTTGAAAATGGTCCTGCATTTGGATTATCAATTGCTGCTATTGGTTTTTTAGTGGCTTGCATAGTTGGTGTTATTTACTTAAATATATTAAAAAAGAAGGGTAAATTAAATGTGCAACTTGCTAGAAAAGATAATACAAATGACCAATCTATAGCTGTTTATGAAGAAAACGAGGCTCCTTTAAGTCAGTCAGTAGATAAGCTTACTATACAAATTGGTTGGGTTATTGCTTGTTATTTAATAACTTATCTTATAATGTTGGGATTATCTGAATTGGTTATAACTTATTTAGGAAAGTTTGGTCTTAATACTTTAAGACCGCTTATTTGGGGATTCAATTTCCTTATTGGAACAATTGTGGCAATCATAACAAAAGTAGCTGCTAATAAACTAAGAGATAAGGGAATAATGAGACATAAATATATAAATAATCACTATATGTCTAGAATCTCTGGATTATTCTTTGATGTTATGATTGTAGCTGGTATTGCTGCTATAGATTGGCAAGATTTATCAGGAATATTAGTTCCACTTATTATAGTTTGTTTATTAGGTGGCTTTGCAACTTTCTACTATATTAGATTTGTTTGTAAAAAGATATATCCAGAATATGAACATGAAGCTTTCTTTTCAATATTTGGAATGCTAACAGGAACAGCCTCTACAGGTATGATTTTGTTAAGGGAGATAGATCCAAATTATGAGACTCCTGCATCTAATAACTTGATTTTCCAACAACTACCAGCGATAGCATTTGGAGCACCTATTTTATTACTTGTCCCATATGCTGGAGGTAGTATTGTAAATGCACTCATTGTTTTTGGTGTAGTTATAGTGCTGTTTGTAGTATATAATGCAATTTTATTTAGAAGAGTCATATTTAAAAAGAAAAATAAAAAAGGTATTGAATAGTTTATTTGAGATAAGTGTAGACTTATCTCTTTTTTTTGCTATAATTGTTTTTGCTATAGGAGGTGCATGTATGGCAACGTTTAAATGGTTTGATGGCGAAGTACCTGCTAATATAAAGATTAAGCAAGTATATGGCCTAGTATTCACTAGAGATGGTAGAATGCTGATGAGAATTGAGGATGGAAAACATTCTCTAGCAGGAGGAACTCCAGAGAGTTTCGACAAAGACAAAGTAGAGACGTTAAAAAGGGAATTAATCGAAGAGGTTAATACTACAATTTATGAACCAGTGATGGTTGGTTATCAACTTGTAGATGAGGAAAATGGTATTCCTCCATATGCACAAGTTAGAATGACTGCAATCATTGATACAATTGGAGAAGTAAAACCTGATCCTGATAATGGTAAAACTTATGAAAGGTTGCTTACAACACCTGAAAGGGTTATTGAACTACTAGGTTGGGGAGAAGTTGGTAAGCTTCAAGTTGAGGCAGCTACAAGAGTGGCTAAGGAAAAGTTGGGTATTACAACTTATCTAGATAAGGAAGAATATATTTAGTTTAATTAAAGCGGATTAGAAATAATCTGCTTTTTTATTGTGTCTATTGCCCATCTAAGATTTTTCTTTTTTCATACTATTCTATTGGGAGGGAAAAGAATGAATGAATTGTATTATATGGGATTAGGAAATTGTGATGATTCTAATAGTAATTGCTATTATGAAAATTATCAAACTATTAACTATCCCGAATATGCACTTAATAGAGTAAATACTATGTTTGCTAATGAAAATGAAGGCTTTTTAAAGGGCAATATAGAGACTAATACTTATAAACCATATAAGAGTTATAAGGTAGGAAATATAATTGTTAATAATGATAGAGATAGATTATTACTAGAGATTCAAATGTATGGATTTTATTTAACTGATTTAGGATTGTATTTAGATATGCATCCTCAGGATAAACAAGCATTGAAATTGTTTAATGAAACAAGAGAGAAGTACTATAAAAAGGTGGCTGATTTTGATAATAGGTTTTATCCATTGAATAGTTTTCACTCAAACAAAACTGATACTTATGAATGGTTAGAGGGTAAATTCCCTTGGGTTAGGGGGAATTAAAAATGTTTGTGTATGAAAAAAGATTAGAGTATCCAGTAAACATAAAAAAAAGAAATTTAAAATTTGCTAAAGATTTACTTACTCAACTTGGAGGTCCTAATGGAGAACTTGCTGCTTCACTTAGATATTTGTCGCAAAGTTTTTCAATGCCTGATCAAAAAGGGAAAGCACTACTAACAGATATAGCGTGTGAAGAGCTTGGACATGTAGAAATGATTTCTACGATGATTAAACAATTAACTGAAGGAGCTACTATTGAAGAGATTAAAGCAGCGGGATTTGATCCAATATATGCTCAAAAAGGTTTGGCTATATATCCTAGTAGTTCAACAGGAGAACCATTTACTGCTGCATATATTGAATCCATGGAAGATGTTCTTGCTAATTTAAGCGAAGATATGGCGGCTGAGCAAAAAGCCAGGGCAACATATGAATATCTTATCGATTTATGTGATGATAAAGATGTAATAGATGTACTTTTGTTTTTAAGACAAAGGGAAGTCGTTCATTTTAATAGATTTAAAGAGTTATTTGATGAATATGAAAAAAAGGGTTACTAGTGTAACTCTTTTTTTATTATTTGTCTTAAATATAAAGTAAATTGGCATGTTATGATATTCTTAATGTAGATACATGGAGGTAATGTTATGGCAATGAATTATTTTGAAGAAGAGGAATTAATGAAAGAATATATGTCTAAGACTATGGAGGAATTACTAGAATTAGCTAGAAAAGATGATTTAATGGCTCAATGTGCGATTGCTACAAAATATAAGCAAGCAGAAAGCTCACAAGGGATTCAAAATAATTGGATGGAATGGGTTCATAGAGCAATGGTGGGAGGATCATTGAGAGCAAGGTATTATATGGCAGAAGCATATTTTTATGGGGATTGTGTAGAAAAGGATTATCAAAGAGCTGTTGAATTGTATAAAGAACTTTCATCTGCTGGATATGCAAAGGCACAATCTGCTTTGGGATATTGTTATGAAATGGGGATTGGTTGTCAAAAGGATATGACACTTGCTGTTAAAGAATATGAAAAAGCAGCTATTCAAGGAGAACCATATGCGCAATTTAATTTAGCACAATGCTATGACATGGGTTCTGGAGTTGAGGAGAATGTAACACTTGCAATAGAATGGATGCAAAAGGCTATAAATCAAAATGTCCCTGGAGCTTTTAATGCTATGGGAAATTTCTATGTGTTTGGTAGGGGTGTCGAACAAGACTTTCAAAAAGCATTTGAATGGTATAAGAAAGCTTCTGATGCAGGACATAGGGGTGGCCAATATAATTTAGGCTGTTGTTACTATAATGGTGAAGGAGTAGAAAGAGATTTTGCTAAGGCTTTTGAACTATATTCATTGTCTGCAAGAAATGGTGATATTAGGGCATATTGCGCTTTAGGTAATTGTTATTACTATGGGCATGGCGTGGATGCTGATTTAGTGAAGGCTGTAGAAAATTACAAAATTGCCGCTAATGGGGGATATGCAAGAGCACAATTCTATCTAGGTAATTGTTATTTAAATGGGCAAGGTGTAGAAAAAGATGAAAATGTTGCAGTGGAATGGTATAAAAAATCCGCTGTGAATGGTTTTGCTCAAGGGCAATCTATGCTTGGAGATATATATTATGTAGGACAATATGTTGAACAAAGTTATGCTCTAGCTTTAGAGTGGTATCAAAAAGCCGCTCAGCAGAATGAATCTTCATCAATATGTAGTATTGGGTATATGTATGAAAATGGTGAAGGTGTTGAGAGAAATATTACTACTGCTCTAGAATGGTATATCAGAGCTAGTAGACTAGGTAATAGATCTGCACAATTTAATGCTGGAAACTTATATTATTATGGGATGGGTACTCCAGTTGATTATGTTAAGGCTGTTGAATTATATACAATGGCATCAGATAGGGGTCATATAAAGGCTAAAGCTTGCTTAGCTGATTGTTATTATTATGGGCAAGGTGTAGAAAAAGATTATAAAAGAGCGTTTGATTTATATAAGGAAACAGCTGATTATGGTTTGGCTCGAGGTGCTAGTGGTTTAGCTGATTGCTATTATTGGGGGCAAGGTGTAGAAGTTGATCATGGAAAAGCAATTGAATACTATACTATAGCTGCTAATGACAATGATAGATATGCTCAATATGCATTAGGACATTGTTATGAAGATGGTACTGGGGTAGAAAAAGATTTAGTTAAAGCTTTTGAATATTATTTAAAATCAGCACAAAATAGATACACAAAGGCAGAATATGTTGTTGGATATTTTTATGAGCATGGATTAGGAGTGGAAAAAGATTTTTCTAAGGCTCTAGAATGGTATTTTAAGGCCCTAGAAAAGGGATATATGTATGCACAATATCGCATTGCTAGATGTTATTATACAGGTGTGGGATTAGAAAAAGACTATGCAAAGGCTAAGGAACTTTATGAGTTGGCTGCAAATCAAGGACATGTGGATTCACAAGGATATGTAGGTATTTGTTATGATGCAGGGCTTGGTTGTGAGGTCGATTATAAAAAAGCATTTGAATGGTTTAGTAAGGCTGCAGAAAATGGTGATGTTGATTCTCAATATCGCTTAGGTAGATTCTATTATTATGGTAATGTGGTAGAAAAAGATTTAAATAAAGCATTTGCTATATTTAAACAAGTTAGCGATAAGGGATATGCTCCTGCTCAATATTATTTGGGTGATTGTTATTATAATGGTTCAGGTGTGGAAGTTAATTATGAAGAGGCATTAAGGCTATACACTTTATCTGCTCAACAAGGTTATTCAGATGCTCAATATGCATTGGGATATTCATATGAGCGTGGAATAGGAACTGAACAAAACTATCAAAAGGCATTTGAATGGTATCAAAAAGCATCTGAAAAGAATCATTTAAGAGCGCTATATGGATTAGGATATTGTTACTATTATGGATATGGTACTGATATAGATTATAAAAAAGCAGCACAATTATTTATAAAAGCCGCAGATATGGGGAGTGAAAATGCTAAGACTGCATTAGAAATAATGAAAGAAAGAGGTCTATTGGAAGGTTAGTATGAAGGATAGAAAAGAATTTTTAAATGAATTTTATAATGAAAGTTGTCATGAGGAGACAAGATTAGTTAGTAAGCATGGTAGTGTGGAATTTTTGACTTCTGATAAGTATATAAGTTCATATTTAAAAAAAGGAGATAAAATATTAGAGATTGGAGCGGGTTGTGGAAAGTACTCTCTTCATTATGCGGATTTGGGATATAAGGTTGCTTCTATAGAACTTATTGAAAGAAATTTAAATGTTTTAAAGAATGGTATAAAAAAGGGAATGGATATTGAGGCATATCAAGGTGATGCTATAGATTTATCAAGATTTGCTGACAATACTTTTGATGTAACTTTAGTTTTAGGGCCTTTATATCATTTATATGAAAGTGATGATATAAATAAGGCGATATCTGAAGCAATTCGTGTTACTAAAAAAGGTGGTATAATTTGTATTGCGTATTTAACTAGTGATTCTATTATGGTTGGTTGGGCATTACAAGATAATCATCTACTTGATGGAAGAGGTAAGGATTTTGACTCTAATTACAAAATGATAAATTATCCAGAAGGATTATTTGCGGCATTTTATATTAAGGAGTTTAAAGAACTTATGTCTAAATATGATGTTGAATATTTAAAGAATATTGCTACAGATGGAATGAGTGATCATTTTGGGGATAAAATTGACTCTTTAAGTGATGAAGAATTTGAGGTTTGGTTGGACTATCATTTTTCAACTTGTGAAAGAGAAGAATTACAAGGTTATTCAAACCATATGTTGTATATATGTAGGAAGAAATAGGAGTATAAATTTTGTTGACATAGTAAGTTATTTGAACTACTATAAAAACATAAGGAGAGAGAATTATGAGAAAAACTGTAAAAGTAATTCTATGTTGTTGCAGTTGCATCTAGCTTGCTATATGTAGAGTTTTTCTTATTGATTAATATAATAAAAATTATCTGTCATATAGCATTTATGTGACAGTTTTTATTTGCTGTCACATTATACATGTGGCAGTTTTTTTATAGGAGAGATAATATGGATAAATGGTTAATAAAGTTGTGTCCCTTTAGGGACGGGGATTATTGAGGATATAAGTATAATTTAAAGGAGGAAGAAAAAATGAAATTATATAATACATTAACAAGAAAAGTAGAGGAATTTGTTCCTTATAATAAAGAATTAGTGACTATGTATACATGTGGTCCTACAGTATACAATTATCAACATATAGGAAATATGAGAACCTATATTAGTGAAGATCTTTTTGAAAAGACGCTTAAGTATTTGGGATATAATGTTAAAAGGGCGATGAATATTACTGATGTTGGACATTTAACTAGCGATAGTGATACTGGTGAAGATAAGATGGCTTTAGCTGCAAAAAGGGAGAATAAAGGAGTATTAGATATTGCTAAATATTACACAGATGTCTTCTTTGAGGATATGAAAAAACTTAATATTAGAAAACCAGATATTGTTTCTAATGCTACAGATAATATTGATGAATATGTAAAGATTATAAAGAAATTATTAGATAAGGGATATGCATATAAAGCTGGTAGTAATATCTATTTTGATGTTAGTAAGTTTCCTACTTATTATGAGTTATCTAAAAAGAAAGCAAATGATTTACAAGTTGGTGTTAGAGATGATGTTGAATATGACAAGATGAAGAGGAATCAAGCTGATTTTGTACTTTGGTTTAATACTTCGAAATTTGAAAATCATGCCTTAAAATGGAATACTGAATTAGGAGAAGGGTATCCTGGGTGGCATATTGAATGTAGTGGTATTTCACTTAAATTTTTGGGGGAATATTTAGACTTGCACTTTGGAGCAGTAGATGCTATATTTCCGCATCATACAAATGAGATAGCACAAAGTGAGGCATATTTAGGTCATAAGTGGACTAATTATTGGGTTCATCTTGCATTTTTAAATGATGAAACAGGGAAAATGAGTAAATCTAATGGAGAGTTTTTAACTGTAGCTAACTTGGAAAAACGTGGATTTGATCCACTTGCATATCGTTTCTATTGCTTACAATCACATTATAGAAATACGCTTACTTTTGATTTTGATAAACTTAAGGCTACAGAAGCTAATTATCACAAACTTTTAAATAGGATAAGTGAGATTAATAAAGATTATAAAGAAGATGAAGTTAATGAAAATGTATATGGTGAATACATTAATAGATTTAAAGAAGCACTTAGTAATGATTTAAATACTGCTAGCACAATTACGCTTTTATATGATGTTCTAAAAGAGGATGTTTCTAATAGTACAAAGATTAAAATTATAAAAGAGATGGATATGGTTTTATCACTAGGGTTACTTGAGAAAAAGGAAGAAGTTGAAGTAGAGAAAGCACTACTTGCTTATATAAATGAGATGATAGAAAAAAGAAACATTGCAAAGAAAAATAGAGATTTTGCGATGGCTGATTTAATTAGAGATGAATTAAAACAAAAAGGAATACTTATTAAAGATACAAGAGAAGGTACAACATTTGAAATTATAAGTTAGGGGTGATATATATGGAAGTACTAGTGAATAATAAATATAAGTTAAAAGATGATGATATAAATGAAGTTGTAAGAAGAGTTAAAGTTTTGCTTGTTAATTCTAAAAATGAAATGTTGCTTGGATATTCTCATAATACATATCAATTTATTGGTGGGCATGTAGAGGATGAAGATTTTGCTAGTGCTATTAATAGAGAGGTAAAAGAGGAAACTGGAATAGAATTAAAAGAAAATAATTATTCTCCATTTGCGACTTTGTATGGCTATTATAAAGATTGGCCAAAAAAGGGAGTAAATAGAAAAACTGAAATTTATTATTATGAGGTTAAAACAGATGAAACTCCTCGATTAGAAAATACGAATTATACGGAGAATGAAAAAGAGGGAAACTTTGAATTAAGATATATAAAGTTAGATAATCTTATAATGGAAATAAATAATAATGCCATTATTTATGATGATGCTAAAGGCATAGCAAAAGAAATGTTGGATTTATTGCAAATATATTTTAAAAACAAATAAATGGAGGGCTATTACACTAAAAACTGTGTAATAGCTTTTTTAATAAATTAAAAAAGAGGATTTATATGTCTTTGAAAATATAGATGTTATAATAAAGGTGCTTATTGATGATTCAACAAGTGTTAAAGGAGAGGTAAAATGAATACAACAGATAAGAAATATGAAGCTTTATTTACACCTTGGAAGATTGGTAATGTGGAAATTAAAAACCGTATTGTTATGTGTCCAATGGGTGGAACTTCTTTATTTGGGTGGTTTGAACTTACAGGATGCCATTTTGATAAGGAAGCAGCAAAACTATTTTTAGAGAGAGCTAACAATAATGTTGGTTTAATTATTCCAGGTATTGCTCCAATTCGTGATACTTTCTGGGGAAAATGGTTATGGCAAAATGAAAAGATGTTTGAAGATTTAAAAGAGTTTATAGAAGAAATTCATAAAACAGGAGCTAAGTTATTTATTCAGCTTACAGCAGGTATGGGTAGATCATGGGCTATTACTGATTTAATTGCTCCATTACATAAAAATAAGTTTACTAGAGCAATTCTTAAGCCTATTTTAGATACTAGTCATGAACTTGCAAGTCCTAGTCCTCAAAAGTCACGTTGGGCTCATGATATTGAGTGTCCTGAAATGACAGTTGAACAAATCCATGAAATAATTGAAGGATTTGCTAAGACTGCTAAGCTTTGTAAAGAAGCTGGTGTTGATGGTGTAGAAGTTCATGCTGTTCACGAAGGATATTTACTTGACCAATTCTCTATGGAGTTCTTCAATAAAAGAGAAGATGAATATGGAGGAAGTTTTGAGAATAGATATCGTTTTGCTGTAGAAATCGTTAAAGCAATTAAAGAAAAATGTGGTAAAGATTATCCTGTTTCTTTACGTTATTCAGTTGAATCTAAGATGAAGGGATTCTGCGAGGGTGCTATGCCTGGAGAAAAATATACAGAGGTTGGACGTAATATGGAAGAGTCTGAAAAGGCTGCTAAATATTTACAAGATGCTGGATATGATATGCTTAATGCTGATAATGGAACATATGATTCTTGGTATTGGGCTCATCCTCCAATGTATATGCCTGAAAACTGTAATTTAGAAGATGTTGCTCATATTAAGAAATTTGTAGATATTCCTGTTGTATGTGCTGGTAGAATGGATCCAGAAGTTGGAGCTAAAGCTGTAGAAGAGGGAAGAATTGATGGAGTAGGTGTTGCTAGACAATTTTTAGTAGACCCTGAGTGGGTAACTAAGGTTATTGAAAACAGATTAGAAGATATCAAACCATGTATTTGTTGCCATAGTGGATGTTTCAATTTCTCTTCATCAAAGGGACATGCTAATACTCAAGATTTATCTGATACAATGGGACTTTCTCGTTGTGCACTTAACCCATTAACTATGCAATCTAAAAAATATAAGATTACTCCTGCTAAGAAAGTAAAGAAAGTAGCTGTTGTTGGTGGAGGTATTGGTGGTATGGAAGCTGCTCTTGTTTGTGCAAAAAGAGGCCACAATGTTACTTTATATGAAAAGAGTGATAAATTAGGTGGAGTATTTATTGCAGCATCTAGACCTTCATTTAAAGAAAAAGATAGAGCACTTATTGCATGGTATATTAGAGAACTTTCTAGATATCCAATTGAAGTTAAGTTAAATACTGAAGTTAGTGATGTTAAATCACTTGGTGCAGATGAAGTAATTATTGCAACTGGAGCTAAAGCTAAAAATATTCCTATTAAAGGTGTAGAAAATGCAGTTGAAGCAATTGATTACTTATTAGAAAACAAGAGTGTTGGTGAGACTGTTGTAGTAGTAGGTGGAGGTCTTACTGGTTGCGAAATCGCTTATGACTTATATCTAAAAGGCAAGAAACCTGTAATTGTGGAAATGCAAGATGATTTGATTACAACAAAAGGTATTTGTTTAGCAAATACTAGTTATCTTAGAGATTTCTTTAAGACTAACAATGTTCCTGTATATTTAGAAACTGGTGTTGCAGAAATTGGAAATGGCGTTGTAACACTTAAAGATAAAGAAGGTAAAACTTTTGAAGTTAAAGCTGATTCAACTATTCTATCAGTTGGATATAATCCAGCACCTCTTACAAAGAAGGGTAGTCATGTACATGTAATTGGTGATGCATCTAAAGTTGGTAACTTACGTACAGTTATCTGGGGTGCATGGGATGTATGTATGAAGATTTAATTATTTGATAAGGAGAATTAATGATGAAATTAACTAAAGAACAACAAGAAATACTAGATGGCAAAAAGGGTGAAACTCTTGCTAAAGTAATGAAAACATTAGTGATGTATGGTGATGCATTTGAAGCTGATAAGCTTGTTCCTATTACTTCAACTTATAATCACCTTGTTACTTCATTTGGATTAAAAGTTATGTCACCTGTATATGACTTAATGCAACAATTATTAGATGCAGGTGTTACTTCAGGACAAAAGTTTAGTGTTGACCCACGTCCACTAGATAAAAGAGTTCCTGCTAATTGTTTACAAAAATTAGTATTTAATAAGTTTATGTATACAAAACAAGATTTCTATGAAGAACAATTAAAGAAGCTTGGATTAATGGATGAAAATGCATTCACTTGTACTTCATATATGGATGAAGTTGGTAATAAGCCTCAAAAAGGTGATGTATTATCTTGGGCTGAATCAAGTGCAGTAGTTTATGCTAACTCAGTACTTGGTGCTAGATGTAATCGTAACTCTGGAATCATCGATATCATGGGATCAATTGTTGGCTATGTTCCTCACTTTGGATTATTAACTGATGAAGGTAGAAAAGCCACTTGGGTTATTAAAGTTGAAACAACAAAGAAACCTGAAGCACAACTTTTAGGTAGTGCAATTGGTATGAAAGTTATGGAAGATGTTCCATATGTTGTAGGACTTGATAAGTGGATTGGTGATGAATTAACTCCTAGCGCTACTGCTTACTTAAAAGACTTTGGTGCTGCTACAGCAAGTAATGGTGCTGTTGGTTTATATCATATTGATAACTTAACCCCAGAAGCTAAAGAATTAAAAGAAAAATTAATTGTTGAAGGTGCTAAAGAATATATTATCGATGATGCTGAACTTGAAAGAGTAAAGAACAACTATCCAGTTATTTGGAAGAATCCAAATGCTAAACCTAAACTTTGCTTTGTTGGATGTCCTCATTTATCATTAGAGCAATTAAAAGATTGGACTGCAAAACTTGAAGAAGAGTTGAAGAAGAATGGTAAGAGTAAGGTAACTATTAAGACTGTGTTTACTGCAGCTCCTAGTGTTCTTGAAGTATTTGAAAAGACTGAAGATGCTAAGAAATTAGAAGAGATGGGCGTTGTTGTTTCTTACATTTGTCCACTTATGTATATGAACAATCCATTATGTAAGAAAGTTCCAGTTATTACTTCATCAAATAAGCTTCGTACATATACTACAGCTAGATATTATACAGATGAAGAAATCTTACATACTATTACAGGAGGTAATAAATAATGAAACAATTTAAAGGTAGAGTTGTAACTCCAGGTGAAGTTAGTGCAGAAGCTGTAGTAACTACGGAGGGATTTAATACATTAGCTTCTCTTCAAATGGCTTTACAATTTGGAGATAAAGAAGTTAAATGTGGAGACCAAAACAATAAAGATTTGTATGGCAAACCAATGCTTGGAAAAGCTTTATGTTTACCTCAAACAATCGGATCTACTACAGGTGGTTTAGTACTTTATTGTGCATGTGCAATGGGTAAAAATCCAGCTTGTATGTTATTTGCTAATCATATTGATTCACTTGCAGCAGCAGGAGCTGTTTTAGCAGATGTATGGATTGATGGAGTAACAATGCCAGTTGTAGATTCACTTGGTGATGAATTTTTAAACTATGTTAAAGATGGCATGAAAATCACTATCAAACCTGATGGTGTTGTAGAAGTAGAAGAATAATTAAATAATTTATTAAAATGACTCACTTATGAAGTGATTTAATAAAAGTAGACAAAGAGTAAAAAAACTCAGTCTACTTTTTTTGTTATACTAGAATAAAGGAGGAAAACAACATGAGCAGACCAAATGGAACAAAAAACATAATGCGAACACCAGAAGAAAAAGCAA
>JBGVCT010000012.1:0-14430 GCA_045118975.1 Bacilli bacterium | reverse complement strand
GAAACCGATAAACTGATAAAGATGGGAAAGCTGTTTGAATGTTCGATGGATTATCTTCTTAACGAGGATATATCTGAAAAACAAGGTATACAACCTACTGAGAAAGAAAGCCTTTGGGATAAACTGAAATTGCAAATTCACGAACGCAAGAGCGAAAAGATGATTTTCGGTATGCCTCTTTACCATATCGGAAGAAATGCACACGGCTTCTTCGCAATAGGATTAAAAGCTCGTGGAGTATTTTCGCTCGGTCTGATGTCACGAGGTATTATCTCGGTCGGTCTGCTATCTCTTGGAGTCGTTTCCGTTGGTCTATTGTCACTTGGCTTGATTTCCGCAGGTGTGTTCTCAGCCGGACTGCTTGCAGTTGGCTCGATTGCTCTCGGCTTTTTTGCGGCAGGAGCAATCAGCGTAGGACTGATATCCTTTGGAGCGCTCTCTGTTGGCTACTTCGCAACGGGTGCGCTTGCTATCGGTAAATATGCCGCCATTGGCGACCACGCCCATGCTATGATTGCTATCGGTCAAACCGTGGCAGACGGAAGTATTTACAGCCACATTGGAGATTTGACAACGGCAGATATACCGAAAGTTGTAGAATGGCTTGACGGCAACGTTCCATCTTGGCTCGGTTGGGCGAAAGAGATTTTTAGATTTTATATTCAATAAATTCCAATTTGACGGAGTGTATTATGGAAAAGAAATTATCAGAAATGAGTTTGGAAGAATTGTGGCAGTTATTTCCTATTATTTTGGAAAAACATCAAGAATGCTGGAAAAACTGGTATTTAGAGGAAGAAACCTTCTTAAAAAACGTTCTTCCACAACTTGAAAGGATAAGCCATATCGGAAGCACGGCAATCCCTACTATATGGGCAAAGCCAATCATAGATATTCTTGTAGAAATACCAAGGGAAAGCAATTTACTTGACTATAAAGATTTGATTGTTAAAAATGACTATATTTGTATGTCGCAAAGTGAGAATAGGTTATCTTTCAATAAAGGATATACTGAGAGTGGTTTTGCAGAGCGAACATTTCATTTGCATTTAAGATATGCAGGAGATAACGATGAATTGTATTTTAGAGATTATCTTATCGAGTTTCCGGATATTGCAAAAGAATATGAAAAATTAAAACTATCGCTATGGAAAGAATACGAACATAATCGTGATGCTTATACAAATGCAAAAACAGAGTTCGTAAAGAAATATACAGAACAAGCTAAATTGATATATGACAATAGATTAAGAATTTAATTTAAACGACTTTTAAAATAGAAATAATCAGAAGATAAATATAAATATTCGTATTCTATGTTTCCATCTCCACCATATCTAAAGAATTACTCTGATACAATTAAGTGTCAGAGTTTTTTATTAACCTTATAACGATTGAGTAGCAACTTTATAACGTTTACTAGGGGTGAGGGTGCTAATGCTTTTTTTAAGGGTGTTACAATTTAACGATTACTTTTGGTAGGGTGCTAAAAATAATTGTTGTTAGTGTGCTGGAGTCGTGTTAAAATAACGTTGGTGATATAAATGACAAAGGCAATGGATATAAAAGATTTTACTTATTTATTACTAGCTATGTTAGCAGATAAATCTAAGGTGATAAATTTGAAGGACAAAAGTGTAAGAACTATTTCTTTACCTAATACATATAAGGAATCTATTGAAAAGATTATGTATCAAGGTAATGGATGGGAAAAGGATTTTTCTATTTTAATAGATACTGAAGAATATTTTGCAAATCACTACAAGTGGGAAGATAGATTTTCAAGATGCTTAAAAGAAGTATTGAAAGAATTGGATAAGAAAGTTGAATATGATGTTGTTAATGATAGATTATATATCGATTTTAAGCAAGAAGAGATAGATAACATTTTAGTTAGATTCCAAGATGAAGAAATAAATGATAAAATGGATCATTTTTCTAATTTGGTAACTGATTTTGTATTTACTAGAGGTTATGAAGCTATGAGAAAAGATTTAGAAGAAATTAAAGAAAGTAATAGAAATATTAAACCTATTACAACATTTAAAAGGTAATATAATTTGGGATTAAAAGGTGCTGAAAAGGCATCTTTTTACTTTCAAAAGTAGGTACTCTATAAACGATTACAAAGGTAGGGGTGCTACAATTTAACGATTACTCTAACCTTATAACGATTACAAGGGCAGGGGTGCTAAAGAAAAATAGTCGTTTTTGGACTTGGTTTCAAAAAGTGTAGTTAGAACCAAATGAGTCGAATACGAACACATATCTAGGTGTTCGTTTTTTGTTTCTTCTTATTTTTTATATTTTTGTGATAATGAAATGTGGGAATTTTAGAATCTTTTTATTGTTTGTTCTCTAAAGTGATGATAGAATTTTTGCAAATAAAGAAGATGGAAGACAAATTATCGGAAATGAGCTTAGATGGTGTATTGAAGATATTGCTTTTAACATTTGTTATAATAATGAAAATGTATAATTAAGTGGGGGAATTATTGTGAAAAAAATTTTAATTATATTAACTTGTTTCTTATTTTTAGTGAGTATTGGAGGATGCGCTTGCTATAAAAAAGAAATTCAGTTAGGCGTATGGTGGTGGGATGATACTCTTGATGATACCTATCTGAATTTTGCAAGGTATAATAATGTTACGGAAATATATTATTGCAGTGATGATTTTAACAGTAAAACTGCAAATTTTATTGAGAAAGCCAATGCTTTTAATATGAAAGTATATTGGTTGGCAGGTGAATATCAGTGGCTTGATAATTCAAATAAGTTATATGATAAAATTTCTTTATATGAGAAATATCAAAATGAATATTCAAATCAAAAATTTGATGGAATACATTTAGATATTGAGCCTCATCAAAATCCTGATTTTAGTTCCAATAGACAAAATTTAATTTTGAGTTTAATACAATTAGCAAATAGACTTAATGTTGATTTTCCTGATGTTACATTTGATTATGATATTCCTTTTTGGTTCGATGATTTAATAGATTTTGAAAATAGTAAAAAGCCAGCATATGAACATATGATTGATATAGCAAATAGAATATTTTTAATGAGTTATAGAGATAATTATCAAGATATATATTCAATTTCAAAAGATGAAATAGAATACGCTAAAGAAAATAATAAGAAGTTGTTTTTAGGCGTTGAAACAAAAAGTGACGAAGGCGATAATGTTTCTTTTCAAGAAGAAGGTAAAAAGATTTTGGAAGAAGAAATTGCTAATGTTAGAGGGCTAATGCCTAGTGATTTTGGAGTGGCTATTCATCATATAAAAACGTGGTATAACTTAAAGAAATAATAAATGGATAGTACATAACTTGTGTGCTAGGTATATGAAAGATTGCTTTGATAAATTTGATACATATGATGGTAAAAATCTTGAGAAAATTAACTAGGTGGGTGCTAAAAATTTTTAGAGAAAAATTGAAAGTTTTCAAAAAGTGTAGGCACAACCAAATGTAAAGCATAAGTTGGATACAATAGTGTTCAACTTTTTTTGCCGATTTTATATTTATAACTAGAAATATAGTATAATGAAAATGGTGATAAAAATATGAAAAGAATTTTATGCTATGGTGATTCTAATACGTGGGGATATATATCGGGTTCAGATCATTTAAGATATGGTAATACAGAAAGATGGACAAAAGTCTTACAAAGTAAATTAGGCAGCAAGTTTGAAGTTGTTGAAGAAGGTTTGAATTCTAGGACATTATTTTCAGAAGATAGAAGACCAGGAAAAGAAGGAAAAAACGGCTTTGCATATCTAAAACCGTGTATGGAAACTCACGATAAAATAGATGTGATTGTTTTAATGCTTGGCACCAATGAGTTGAAATTTGATTTTAATAATGAAGCTAGTGATGTTCTAATCATGATGAAAAAATATGTTGATTTTATATTGAATTATAGATCGCAAATAGATAACAGCTCTCCAAAACTCATAATATCAGGAGTTCCGTTTGTGACCGAAACTAGTGAATATTCTAAAGAAAAAAATAAATATGTAGGTGCCCAACTAAAGAGCGTACAATTGAATATATTAATGAAAGAATATTGCAATAAAGAGAATGTTTGCTATATAGATAATACGGATTTACAAACGGGTATAGATGGTGTTCATTTAACTAAAAAAAGTCACAAAATTTTGTCTGATAAAGTATACGAAAATATTAAAAAGTTAAATTTATAATTATTAGTAAGTATAGTAAGGCAAATAGAGATGGAAAAAATTGGATTTAGTTTCAAAAATTGTAGTTAGAATCAGAATTTGAGCATTACTCTGATACACTAGTATCGGAGTTTTTTTATTTAACTTGTATATTAATTGAATGATGAATTTTTAAATGATAGAATTTTTTTAGGTGATTTATGCGAAATATACTAATATGTTAAATAAATTGGGTAATATAGCGTGGAAAGGATTAAATATATTTTTAATTTTGCTCGCTTTTTCACTTGTAGTTGGTGTGGCGTGGGTAAGTATTTGGCAAGAACTTTTAATTCTTTCTGTAATGATTATGCCAGCTATGATCATATTTTTTGGATTGGTGTTATCTCATCAGCTTGAGATTCTAGCAGGAAGTGAGTTGTATAATACGG
Source organism: Bacilli bacterium (assembly GCA_045118975.1). Taxonomy (GTDB): domain Bacteria; phylum Bacillota_I; class Bacilli_A; order RFN20; family DUOF01; genus RGIG6178. The sequence goes on along the minus strand of JBGVCT010000012.1, from coordinate 9,810 downwards.
GGATTGTTCATGAAGGTAACAGTCTTATTGGGGTAAAAAAAGGCCCAGGGTACTACAAAAGAAAGAAATATATAGATTTTTTACAAGTTGCTATATTTTTAGGATATATAATATATTTCGCTTTTAACATAAAAAATCAAGTGGCTATGGCTGTTATCGGTATTGTTATATTTGCGATTTGTGCATTTATATACTTTGTCATGGGATTAAGTTCAATAGAAAAAGATAAAGCGATAAATAATAAAAATTAATTTATAAACTCTAAGGCATTTTTTGCTAGACTGTTGATGAAAAAATTAAGAGGTGGTTATATGAGTTATGTAGAATTGATAACAAAAGAAATTTTGTTATTAAATGAAAAATATGTAGAGACGTCTATTGATAATTATAATTTTTGGGAACAGCATGTTAAATATGTTGTTAAGGAAGCTAAAGAGTTAGCTAAAAAGTATGGTGCCGATATAGAAATAGTAGAGTTAGGGGCTTTATTGCATGATGTTGCGTTGATGGCTAATGTAGGAGAGAGGAAAGATCATCATATTAATGGTGCCAATATCGCTAGAGAAATGTTAAATGGAGTTAATTATCCAAAAGATAGAATAGATGCAGTTGTTTCTTGTGTTTTGAAGCATAGGTCTAGTAAAAACACATCTAATATTGAACAACAATGTGTTGCAGATGCCGATATATTAGCTCATTTTGATAATATTCCTATGTTATTCAATTCAGCATTTAATAGAAACAATGTTAAATTAGAAGAAATAAAATCGTGGCTTAAAGCGTGTTTTGAAAAAGATTATAATGATTTAAGTGAAATGACAAAAATTGAATTTAAGGATAGATATGAGACAATTTGTAGTATATTAATAGTGGATTGATTTGTATTATATAATAGGGTGCTAATTTCCTATTTCCTTTTATTGTTTATGATTTGGGTTAGTGGTAGAATTTAAGTAGTTAAGGGCTCACGATAGTGGGTCTTTTTCTTTTATCAAATTCAATAAAAATCCTAACTCAACCACGGGTATGTTTATTTATTATTGATTTTACTATATCATGTATGTAAAGGAAGTGACCTCTATGGATCAAGTTAAAATAGGTAAGTTTATTAGTGAGTGTAGGAAAAAACAAAATCTAACACAATCACAATTAGCAGAAAAATTAGGAATTACAGATAGGGCGATATCTAAATGGGAAACTGGTAGGACAATGCCAGATTCCTCATTAATGTTGGATTTATGTAATATTCTAAAGATTAGTGTTAACGAATTGTTGAATGGCGAGGCAATTGTCATGAATCAAGTGGAAAATAAACAAGAAGAACTTTTGTTAGATATGGTAAAGCAAAAGGAAGAAAGTGATAAAAGGTTACTTAACATTGAAATTATATTAGGAATATTAAGTTTAGTTCCTCTACTATCTTCTATAATTGTTGTTGTAGCAATACCTATGGAAGAATGGAAAGCAGCTATAGTAGTTTTAGCAAGTTTAATTCCATTTTTAGTTGCTGTTCCATTTTTGATTAATATCGAACAAAAAGCGGGATATTATGAATGTAGTGAATGTGGTTACAAATATATTCCTAAATATAAGAGTGTTTTTATGGCTAGACACATAGGAAGAACAAGAAAAATGAAATGTCCTAAATGTGATAAAAAGTGTTGGCATAAAAAGGTTATAGGTAAATAACGGGAGTCCTTTTCTTGTTAAAAAGTGATAAAGGCTATATTAAAATAGAACTGGATATTTAGTTAAAGGAGATTGAACTATGGGTGAAATTAAAGAAGAAAGAGTTACAATAAATGGAGAAAATAAAATAGGTGCAACAGTTAGTTATATTGATGATGGCGAAAAGAAACCATTAGTGTTACTTGTTATGGGGACAGGAAAATTAGACAGAGATGGTAATCAATTTGGTTTCAAATCAAATTTTTATAAAACCTTATCAGATTTATTTGTTAACTGGGGATATGTTTGTGTTAGATATGATAAAAGAGGAACTCATGAGTCAGAAGGTAAATTTAACAGTTCAGGCTTATCAGATTTAGTAAATGATTCTAAAAGTGTTATTGAATACGCGAAAGAATTACCATATGTAGATAAAACTAAAGTAATTGTATGTGGTCATAGTGAAGGAGCAATGATAGCTACATTACTCACAAAACAAACGGATTTAGATAGTATAATATTACTTGGTGGAGCAGGACAATGTTTACGAAGCGCTATGGAGTTTCAAAACTTTCAAATATTAAAAGAGTTTGAAAATAAAAAAGGTTTTATGGCTTGGTTTATAAATAAAGTTGTAAATAAAGAAAAAGTTATGAAGCAATTAAATGATTTGTATAGTAAAGCTAATAAATCTAAAAAAGACACCTTCTTTTATAACGGAGCATTTTTACCTGCTAAATGGATGAGAGAACATGGTGCACTTACTGATGAAGATTTTATTAAAATGATTGAGGAATATAATGGTAACGTATTAGCAATAACTGGTAAGGGAGATGTCCAAGCAGATAGTAGTGCTTTAGAGAAATTAGAACAATTTACTCATGTTACTACATATACTCCAGAAATGGTAAATCATATGCTAAGAGAAGTAGATGAAGTTAGTATTATGAAAGTGAAGAAACAATATAAAGACGGAATTAAAGAACCTATTCATGAAGGGACAAAAGAAGAAATAAAGAACTTTCTTAAAAGAAGATAGGTGTATGACTCGTTAGTAAACTAATGGGTCTTTTTTTACTCTAATAACGATTACTTTTTAGTGATTTTCAAATGGTCGCAAAATGGTATTACTTAGCCAAGTGTACAGAAATAGTTGGATACAATAGTGTTCAACTTTTTTTATTAATTTGATGTTTGTTAATGAAAATATAGTATAATGAGAATGGTGATAAAAATATGAAATTATATGTTTTAGGAACAGGTCATGCGACAATCATTGATGGCTATAATACTTGTTTTATTTTAGAAAATAATGATGAACAAATTCTTGTTGATGCGGGTGGCGGAAAGCAGATTCTAAAACAGATTAGAGACATAGGGCTAGATGTTAATAAATTAAAAAATGCTTTTATAACACACAATCACACTGATCATTTACTTGGAATGATATGGATAGTAAGAACAGTTATCCAAGGATATATGAAAAAAGTAAGAACAGAATCATTTACTTTGTATGGAAGCAAGGAATGTTTAGAGGCTGTTAAAACAATTTCTCTAATCACCTTAGGAGAAAAAAATTGGAATAGAGTAATAAATGAAAAACTATTCTTAAAGGAAATCAAAGATGGACAGAAGGAACAAATTATAGGAATGAATTTTGAGTTTTTTGATACTAAAAATAATGAAATGCCACAAATGGCTTTTTATATTGAGGATGAACAATTTGTGTTTGCTGGGGATGTGCCACTTGATGAATGCTATTTTAATAAATTTAAAGATCAAAAATGTGTATGCCTAGAAGCGTTTTGTTTAGAAAAAGATAGGGAAAAAAATAGTGTGCCGCTAAGGAAACATAAGACCGTAGAAGAGTCTTGTGACATAGCTAATATATTGAATCCGCAAAAATTAATATTATGGCATAGAGAAGATTACAATGGAGCTAGTGAAGATTATTTAAAAGTTGCAATGAAAATATGCGATAAGGAAATATCAGTCCCAGAAGATTTGGATATTATTGAATTATAATTAAATGTTCAGCGATTATTTATAACATGCCAATCAAAATGGAGAGGTGTTACCATTTAACGATTACTTTAGTAGGGATGCTACTGAGTTAACGGTTACAAAGGTAAGGATACTAAAGAAAAATAGTCATTCTTGGACAGGGATTCAAAAAGTGTAGGCACAACCAAATGAGTCGAATACGAACACTTTATCTAGGTGTTCGTTTTTTTGCTTGAATTAATGTTTATAATTGTCAAAGCATGATAAATTAGTATTTATAGTACAAATATAGGCTGTATTTATATGCAACATTTGCTGGCATTGCATCTTTTTTGATATAATTTTTGTATCTGTTAAGGAAGGGTATTAGTACATGAAAGAAGAGTTAATTGAATATATAATGAATGAAATAAGAAAACTAGAGGTTGGAGAAGAAACATCTATTAGTCAAATTTTAGGAGCTGAATTATTAAGAAAGTGTAACTCTGTAGAACTTTTTGAGATTTATAACATTGTTAAAGAGGCTTGTGATAGAGAGAATATTATTTTAAATACAAAAGAATTTGATGGGCAAATAGTAGGCCTTCCTTATACAATTCCTTTTATTAAGGAATTAAAAAGTGATTTTGATTATATTAGTGAGGCTAAAAATATTGAATTAAAGAGAAGTTCAATTAAGAAATTCATGGATGAGAAGTATAAAACAACCGTGTATTATCAAAATACAAAGGATAAAAAACAAGCGTTTTTTGTTAATGAAGAAATGTCTTTAAAAGATTTAGATTTTATTGATATTTTGAAGGGACTATTTTTAAATATTAAAGCTAATTATGATGGTTTAAGTTTAACAAAATGGGTTCCTAGTAAAAGACAAGAATACTTACTTGAATCTATTAACTCTATGATAGATGATATGGTTAGTAATGCTTTTCCTTCTAATCGTTATTATATAGAAGAGCATTCTAATTTTTATTGGGAAGTTTGGGATTATTTTGATGATTATAATAATGTGAATGAAGAAATTTCAAAAGAGGAAATAACTCAAATTATGATATTGCTTGAAAAGTTTTTTGACTATTTTGATACCAAAATCCTTTTACAAAAGTAAGTGATTTTAATACAAGCAACAGCGCAAATTGAATTATTGGATAATATTCTCCTAAACTGGTAAAAATGATGACTATAAAGGTGTAAAAGGATTTTTTAAATCAATACTTGATTCTTTAATTTATTCAACATCGGGTTTTGGAGGAGTAGGAATGAGTGAGGAATTTGAATATTCCTCTTATGAAAATGATTATTATTAAAAATATATAGAAGTTATTTTGTTTGAAATGATTAGAGGGATGAAATATGAGTGAGGAAAGTAAGGAAGAAGTTGTTAGTGAAACAAAGGGATCTTCAAAGAAAATTATAAAAATAATAATAAAGGTGTTAATAATTTTAGTTGTTGGTCTTATAGCAATCTCTTTATTGCCATTTTTATTGTTTGTGGCTATTGTAGTGTTCAATATGCTTATTACTCCTGCAAAGCCAAATGTAGAACATGGTGAGTTTGCTTTTGAATTGGTATATGAGTATAAGGGGGAACAACTTACTATTACAGATACAATTATTTGTGATTATGATGGATATTCATTTAGTTTAGAAGGCGGTAATTCAAGAGATTGGACATGTTCTTTTAAAAATAATGACGATTATGGTCGCTATTATATTGATTCAGAAAATGAACCATCATTATATATTCAAGTACCTGATGCTCCTGAATATTATATGGGTAATAAAGAGTATACCCTAGAAGACTCTAAACCTTATATTATGTATACTGATGAAGATACAGGGACTTATTATCAAGAATGGGAAAAAATAGATGTTGTTAATATTAAAATAATTGAATGGAACCCTAGTGAACCATTAAAAGATAATTTTAAATAATGCAAAAATAAAAACAATTAGACATTTATCTAAATATTTTTAAGATAAATTGAAAGTGATGCATTTTGAAAATGATAAATATTTAAGATTTAATTGCTTATACAAAAATTGTTGATTTGTTTGGCTATATCTTTTACAATGTTGAAAGAAATGAAAAAGGAGAAATAACAATGAAGGAAACAACTTATATTATGATTAAACCACACTTTGCTAATTATGATGAAGTAATTAGTTATGTAAAGGAAGTAATTGAAAGTTTAGAATTAGAAATTAAAGATAGTGCTTTCATTAAATATGAAGTTGAAGATGCACAAAAACACTATGCTGAACACTTCAGAGGTAGTTATGAAAATGCTAAAGGTTTTTATAAGGAATTAGAAAATTATATAACTTCTGATAAGGCATTTGGTATGGTAGTATATGGAGAAGATGCTATTACTAGAATGAGAGCTGCTATTAAAGAAATAAGAGCTAAAGTTCCTCAAATGTTAGGAGAAGCACCTAGAATGACAGAGAATGTAGTTCATGGTTCAGATTGTCCAGCATCTGTAGAAAATGAAGTGGCTATCTTCAATGCTTTAAAAGCAAGAAGTTTAGAAAGCTTAAAAAGATAAAATAAAAGGGTACTTGTGTAGAAAAAGTACCCTTTTTTATTAACGATATTATTAAAGTTTTCGATTTATTTTGTCAAAATATGACAATTAATTCTAAAAGGGGGCAAATTTATTGCTTTACAATTAAAAAAAATATATCATTGAGATATAAAAGTAGGACATATAAATGGATAGCACAAAATTAGTTCGTGGACTATTAATTTGGTTCCTTGGACCTCTTGGTAGTTTCATTATCAACCATACTAGCTTAAAACCTAGTGGATGGAGTTCAAGAACTTTCACTTATTTCTGGGCACCACTTGTAACTTTTGGAATCTATGGTGTTGTAGGAGCAGTTTGCAACTTAACATTCGATCCTAACAAGGCTAAGAATATTGGATACAAGAAAGACTAATCCAAAGTCCTAAAGAAATAGATAATTCTATTTCTTTTTTTTTACTTTAATTTTATTAAAAAGGAAGTATATTCCTTTTTTTTAATATATTGTATAATAATGTGGTATTGAGGTGATATTGATGAGAATAATACTTATTGGTTGTGGAAGTATTGGTAGAACAATATTAGAAGAACTTGTAAAAGAAAAACATACAATTACAATTATTGATGAGGATAAAGAAAAATTAGCTAAGTTAATAGAAAAATTTGATGTATCAGGAGTTGCTGGTAATGGTGCTAGTCTAGACATATTACAAGAAGCAAATGTAAAAAATGCAGATTTAGTTATTGCTACTACAACAAGTGATGAAATTAATATCTTGGCGTGTTTAGTTGCAGAAAAAATTGGTGCTAAGCATACTATTGCTAGAGTAAGAAGTCCTTATTATTATAAGCAAAGAGCAATATTAAAAGACGAATTAGGAATTGATATGATAGTTAATCCAGAGCATGAAACTGCAATTGAGATAGCGAATATGATTAACCTTCCCTCTGTTAGTAAGATAGAAAGATTTGCTGGTGGGAAAGTTACTTTAGTAGAAATTCTTGTTGAAGCAGGTAGCCCTCTTATTGGAGAAAGTCTTATTTCTATACGTAAAAAATTAGAGACTAAGGTACTTATTTGTGCTGTACAAAGAGGAGAAGAAGTTATTATCCCTTCAGGTAAGTTTGTAATTGAAGAGGGAGATAAAATTAACGTTACTGCAGATACTAGTTCTTTAAATAGTTTTATTTCTGAACTTAATCTAATTAAAGTGCCACTTAAAAATATTATGATAGTAGATGGTAATAAAACATCATACTATTTAGGTAATGAGATTTCTAATAAAAAGCGTGATGTAAAAATTATTGTTAGAGAAAAAGATATTGCTGAAGAAATGGCTGAATTATTACCTAAAACAAGTGTTATACATGGGGATGGAACTGATCATGATGTTTTATTAGAAGAGGGTATAGAATCTATGGATGCTTTTGTATCTTTAACAGATGTAGATGAAGAAAATATTATAGTATCTATGTATGCTAAAAAGTTAAAGGTTAAAAAAGTTATTGCTAAAGTTAAAAGACCAGGATTACTAGGAATTGTGGGTAATCTTGATATTATAAATACTGTATCTCCTAAAAATGCAGTAGCAACTAAAATTATTAGTTATGTAAGAGCTTTATCTAATAGAAGAGGAAGTAATGTTATTACTTTGTATCGTCTTGTTTATGATAATGTAGAAGCATTAGAATTTATAGCTAAAAAAGATTCAAATATTTATGACATACCTTTAAAAGATTTAAATATGACAGATAATACACTTATTGCTTGTATTATAAGAGATAACAAAGTAATTATTCCTGATGGTAATGATTTTATTAAATTAGGTGATGGAGTAATTGTTGTTACTAATCATAAAGATTTTGAAGACCTTACAGATGCATTTGAGTAGTGAGGTGTTATAAATGAATTTTAAAAAATTATTTAGAATATTAGGAAAAATAATGATTCTAGAGGGAGTGTTAATGATTGCTCCATTAATAGTTTCTCTAATTTATAAAGAATCACTTATTTATGTATTAGCGTTTCTTATTCCTGTTGTTTGTTTAATTGCTGGTGGATTCTTGTTGCAATTACTAAAACCAAAAAGAAACTCATTATATCAAAAAGAAGGATTTGCTCTTGTTGCGCTTACTTGGTTTATCATGGCCTTATTTGGTGCAGTACCATTTGTAATAAATGGGGATATACCAAACTTTATCAATGCGTTTTTTGAAACGGCATCTGGTCTTACTACAACTGGAGCAACTATAATTACAGATATTACTCGTCTTTCTCATAGCTCCTTATTTTGGAGAAGTTTCACCCATTGGATTGGTGGTATGGGAATATTAGTGTTTGTTCTTATTTTTATTCCTGAAAGTGATGATGGTTCTTCTCTTCATCTTTTAAAAGCAGAGAGTACTGGGCCACAAGTAGGTAAGCTTGTCACAAAGATGAAAGTTACTACAAGGATTTTGTATTCTATATACCTTGGTTTGACAATCTTGGAAGTCATCTTCTTGTTATTTGCTAGGCCAATTCCAGGATATGAATCAGACCATTTCTTCTTTAGTTTATTAACTGCATTTGGTTCTGCTGGTACTGGAGGATTTGGATTTATTGCTGGAAGCATGGAACTATTATCTCCATATTCACAATATGTTATAGCCACATTCCTAGTTTTATTTGGTATTAATTTCAGTTTATATTATTTAATCTTCTTAGGAAAAATAAAAGAAGTTTTAAAGAGTGAAGAATTAAAAACATATGGAATAATTTTTGTGTCTGCAACGGTAATTATTTTTGTTAGTTTGATTACTAGAGCAGAAGATTTATTTAGAGTCTATTCTTTAGAAGAAGCATTTAGGCATAGTTATTTTCAAGTTGCTTCAATTATTACCACAACTGGATTCTCATCAACTGATTACAATTTGTGGCCTATGGCAGCTAAAATGGTGCTTATTATATTAATGTTTACAGGTGCTATGGCAGGTAGTACTGCTGGAGGATTTAAGATTTCTAGATTAGTAATAAGCATAAAAGGAACACTAAGAAATATGAGGAAACTTATAAATCCTAGATATGTTCCTAAAAGTAAAATAGAAGGAAAGCCACTTGAAGAAAGTGTAATTAATGATGTATTTTCTTATTTAACAATTTATTTCTTCTTACTTATTGTGGTAATATTTCTTCTTTCATTTGATCCTATTAATGGAACAATGGTAGAAGTAGTTTCAGAACAAGGTGCAGGTACATATTATGTGGAACATGATTTTACTGCTAACTTCACAGCAGCGCTATCTTGTTTCTCAAACATAGGACCTGGATTTGGAGCGGTTGGACCATATTCAAGTTTTGTGGGGTATAGTAATTTTTCAAAAATCTTACTATCTATTACAATGATTGTAGGACGTTTAGAAGTGCTTCCAGTACTTGTGTTATTTAGCCCAAGAACTTGGAGAAAAAGATAATAAAAATAGCCCAATATTGAACTAGTCAAGAAAAAGTAGACAATTTATAAAAAAGCACAATTTAACTCCAATTTGGTTTTAAACTGAGTTGGAGTTTTATATTTTAAAGAATATGCAGGCCTATCATTGTTAAAATAGTGAACGTAATCTTTTATTG
>JBGVCT010000011.1:0-2312 GCA_045118975.1 Bacilli bacterium | reverse complement strand
CTAGATTTTTATTAAATGAAAAAACAGTTAAACCTACAGCAAATTCTACATCTAAAAATAACTTAATATGCACTATTTTTAGCGAGATAAGTCACTATGATGTTATGAATACAGATATTGAAGGTATAGGGGTGCATAGCAGTTCTAACCAAATAAATATAAAAATATCAAATACTAAACTATCTACACAAGATACAACAAGTTTTAAAACATGGTTACAATCTAACCCTGTTACAGTAGTATATCAATTAGCAGAAGAAAAAGTATATGAATGTACTAATTTAGATTTAATAACTTATCAAAATGAAACTAATCTACTAGTTAAAAGTGGTGTTTTAAACCCTAAAGTAACTTTAAAAGTTAAAAAGGGTATAGGCAATGTAGTTACTATGCTACAAAATAAAGTAGCTATGTTAGAGGATCTAGTTAATAAGTTAATACAAAAATAAGACTATAGACTATTCTATAGTCTTTTTTATACAAGGTGGTGATAAATGTGGAGGAATTTATATCACAATTTTCCAGTCTAGGTGTAATTGGTTGTATAGGATATGTTCTACTAAAAAAATATTTAGATGATAGCAAAGAGGATAGACGTATTCAACAAGAAGAAAGAAAAGAAGATAGAGAAATGTTTAAGCAATCTGTAGACAACTTCACTAAAATATCAAAAGAATATGTTGATTCTATTAATAAATTGACTACTAGAGTTGAAAATGTAGAGGATAATACTGAAAGAATAGAAGAAAAGCTAGATAAAGTATTAGAAAAAAATTTTAATTAAAAACGACCTATTTAAATCAATTCTAAGGTGCTTCAATTTTATAAAAGGTATAATAGGTATCCTTAAAAATGGAGTGATTTTATGAAAAAGTGGGTAGATGCACATGAGATCATAAAAATGGTAACTGATTTAGAAGATCATAGATTAAGAGAACTTGAAAAACAAATGCAAGAAAAACCAAATTTTAACCACGAACCTAGTACAGAAGAAAAAAAGAAAAAGAAAAGAAATAGGGTGAGAACATGGCAGAACTTATAGCTATAGATAATGGACATGGTTATAATACTCCAGGTAAAAGAGTTCCAGATGGCTCAATGAGAGAATGGGAATTTAACTATTCTGTAGCAAAATATCTTAAAGAAGAATTGGAATATCAAGGATTTAAGACATATATGGTATCAGATACAAAAGAAGATACTGCTTTAAGAGATAGAACAAATAAAGCTAATAAAGCTAATGCTAATTTATTAATATCTATCCATGCTAATGCTGCTGGTAATACATGGAGTACTGCAAATGGTATAGAAACTTTTGCATATAAAGCTAAAACTATAGGAGATCAAGTAGCTCAAGAGGTCCAAAAGGAATTAATAGCAGCTACTAAACTAAGAAACAGAGGGGTTAAGTATAATAATCTTCATATTACCAGGGAAAGTAAAATGCCATCTATATTAGTTGAATGTGGATTCATGGATAATAAAGAAGAAGCTAAGTTATTAAAACAGGATGGTTACAGGAGAACTTGTGCTAAAGCTATATGTAAGGGAATATGCAACTTCTATAAAATAACATATAAAGAAGCTAGTCCATCAATAGTATATTTCAGAGTAGTAGCTGGTAGTTATTCTAATAGAGAAAATGCAGAAGCTCAACTAAAGCTACTTGAAGAAAAAGGAATAAAAAATTGTTTTATAGATATATATAAGAAGTAATTGTGCTACAATTATATTAACCAATTTCAGTGATTAAAAAATGAGTAACAGCATCAACTACTGTTACAGTTGGCAACTAATAGCCATTTGTAAAATCAACAAAGAAATACCAGGGATGCCTACCCTGGTATTTTTTTATTTATAATTCTATATATTCAACTATCTCACCATCAAAAGTTCCTCTTTCTAAGTGTTCTAATAAGAAAACTTTGTAATGTCCATCTATATCTTTCTCAACTGATACGAAATTTTTACCTCTAGCTTTAAAAGTATCTCTAGCTGCTAATACTCTTGATAAATAATAAGCTTGATCCATAGATAATAATTTTATAGTTGATTCTTTCATAACATTACCTCCAAGAATTTTTTATTTAGTTTTTTATGTTCTATACTATATAATATGCAACTGGTACTTAATGTGTGATTAAAATTAAAATTTTTTTCAAAATATTTATTTTTATTTATTGACAAATTATGGTATAATAAAAATGTTCTGATTCTCACTATAGGGCAGTGAGGAGAAAAAGGAGCTATACCTTGAGGGATGGTATAGCTCCTTTTTTATTTGTTTTATCCTTCTTTTAATATTGTATTTA
>JBGVCT010000010.1:0-96624 GCA_045118975.1 Bacilli bacterium | reverse complement strand
GAGGAAATGTTATTTATATTAACAAAAATCATAATATAGTTGTTTCAGTAACAGGATATTTCAAACCTATGATTTTTGATAGAGTAGAATTTATTGAAAAGAATGTTGTTGAAGCATTGATTAAATAGATAAATTCCTATTTATGGATTAGAGTATCAAAACGCTCTAATCTTTTTATTATGCCAGTCAACCTGACATTCCTAGAGGGAGTGGGATGAGTGCACTTGCTATCATCTTAAAAGATTTGGGACATGAAGTGTCTGGAAGTGATTATTCATCATATATATTCACACAAGAAGATTTGATAAATAAAGGGATAGAAGTGAAAACTTTTGATGCTAATTCTTTAAATGGTGTGGATATTGTTGTTGTGGGACATAATTTTATTGATAGTGATAATGTGGAGGTTAAAGAAGCCTTAAAAAGAGGACTAGTCATGGTTGAATATCATAAGGCTGTTGCCAACTTACTAAAAGCTTATTATAGTATTGCAATAGCAGGAAGTGCAGGAAAAACTACTGTCACAGCTTTGATTGCAAGTGTACTCAAGGAGATTGATGATACTTCCTACCTTATTGGATGTGGAGAAGGAAGAGGTGGAAATGGAAAATATTTTGTGTTTGAAGCATGTGAACATAAAGAACATTTTTTAATATATGAGCCTAATATTGTGTTAGTTAACAATGTTGACTATGATCATGTAGACTATTATAAAAATGAGAGTAGCTACATCAAGGCTTTTTATAAATTTATCAATCAAGCTCAAAATATTGTCATAGTTAATGGGGATGATGAAAATTTAGAAAAAGTAAATAATGTGACAACTTATGGTACTAGCGATAAGTGTATGATAAGGGCTAAAAATATTAGTTATGATAATGGAATAAGATATGATTTGTTTTATAAAAATAATTATATCACAGATATTAATTTAGAAATGTATGGAGAGCATATGGTTTATAATACTCTTGCTTGTATTAGCGTTTGTTTATCATTAGGGGTAAACATGGAAAGTATTAAAAACGGATTAAAAAAATTTAATGGTGTAAAAAGAAGATTTAAGGAAACAATAATAAATGGCGATGTTTATATAGATGATTATGCTCATCATCCAAGTAAAATTAATGCAATTATAAATGCCGTAAAACAAAAATATAAAGATAGAGAGATAATTGCCTTCTTTAGGCCTGATAGAGTATCTAGATTAAATTATTTTGCTTTCGATTTTGTATCAAGCCTAAAAAGGGCAAATGAGTTTTATGTGGTGCCATTTTTAAATAATACAGATGAAGAAATTGATTCTTATAATAAGTTTATCCAAGAATATAACTTAGAGGAGCTAAATGAAAATGTTTATTCTAGAGTATCTAAAAAAAAGAATGTTATTTATTTAATGATGAGTTCAAAAAATATGGAAGAAGTTAAAGAGAAGATATTGAAATATAAAGGATGATATTATGGGATGTAAAAAAGTTCTGGGTTGGGCTCTAATTATTGGAAGTGTTAGTGTAGTTGCTTGTGCATTAAAGAATAGTAATTGTATGAGTTCAATCAAAAGAAAAGGAAAAAAGATAACTAAAAAAATGGATGATTTTTTTTCTAATTTAGACGAAGATGGTTTAAAAAAATATAAAGATAATTTAGTTAAAGAATACAATAAATTAAAAACTAAAATAGATAATCTTACTATAAAGGATATAAAAGATGCTGGTAGTGAGATGGTAGAAAATATATTGGATAGTTTAGAAAACTTAAAAACAAATTTATTGTCATATAGTTAACAAAGAAATATATAAACATCGCCATTCATTGTTAAGTTGTATCTAAAATTATATACTAGTTGTAGCGGTGATATTATGAAGATTGAAGAGATGGCTACAACTTATTTTGCTTTAATAGAAGATTTAGAGGCATTAGAAATTGATATGTTTGCTAATGAGGAAGAAAAGAAGGAAAAAAGAGAGAAATTAAAGCAAGTTAGAAATGAATTGTTTTTTTATGATGATCATAAAGAATTTTATGATCTTAATGATAAATATAATCTTGAGGTTGAACTTCTTTATCCTTTTAAAATAGTTGAAAATGAAAATAATGAAATTTCATATATTAGAAAAGATAGTGAGGAATATAAAGAAGATGTTCAAAAATATTTTGATATTTTAGAAGAACTATATCAGCAAAATGAAATTGATAAAGATGAATATGATAAGTTAAAAGAAGAAGCAGAAGAGATTGCAAACAAGCAAATGGATAGAATTGAAGAAGAGGAAAAAGAGCAAGAAGCAGAAATAGATTTACAAGAAGATCTTAACAATATTTTAGATTCTATAAAAGAAACTAGGGATAGTGTTGTTTATAATCAAATTGGAGAAAATTCATATGGGATATTACAAAATCAATACAAAGGTATGACAGAGGTAGAACGAAAAGAAGTCTTGCTTGGTACGCATACTAAAATTTGTGTTGAAATGGATACTACATGTAATATTGATTTCACAAAATATGAATTAAAAACACCGGATACTGTTAATAGAGAAGGGTATTATCTTATGACAAAAGACGTAAAAGGGAATGAGTATCCAATGGAAGTTATGTTATTTGAGCAAATATCTAAAGTATATATAAAGGAAATTTATAATAAACCAGGATATACCCCGCTTCAAAAAGAAAGATTGGCACTTTTAGTTGCAAATAATATAGACAGACAAAAACAAATGATTCTTAATAACTATAAGAAAAGAGAATTAGATATTTATAAAGGTTGATTTATTTTGTGTGTATGATATACTAATTGCGTGCGTTGATTAGAAGAGTAATTAGTATTTATTTTTAAGAGAGTTAGCGGTTGGTGCAAGCTAATAAATGAGACTAATGAAGTACACCTATGAGCTTTCTTATGCAAAGTAAGAACGTTAGCTGCGTTAAAGCAATTAAGTGCATGGATAATATCTATGAATTAGGATGGTACCGCGTTATATAACGTTCCTAAGTGGAACGTTTTTTTATTTGAAAGGGAGGAAATAAAATGGGAATTTATGAAGAATTAATAGAAAGAGGTTTGCTTGCTCAAGTTACTGATGAAAATAAGATTAGAGAGTTAGTTAATGCGGGAAAAGCAACATTTTATATTGGATTTGACCCTACTGCTGATAGCTTACATGTAGGACACTTTATGGCGCTTTGTTTGATGAAGAGACTACAACTTGCTGGCAATAAACCAATTGCTTTAGTTGGTGGGGGAACTGCAATGATTGGTGATCCTAGTGGTAGAAGCGATATGAGAAAAATGTTAACTAAGGAAGATATAAATCATAATATTGAGTGCTTTAAAAAGCAAATGTCTAGATTTATAGATTTTAGTGATGATAAGGCTATATTACTTAATAATGCAGACTGGCTATTGAATCTTAATTATGTGGATTTATTAAGAGAGGTTGGAGCATGTTTCTCTGTTAATAAAATGCTAACTGCAGAGTGCTATAAGCAAAGAATGGAAAAGGGATTATCATTTTTAGAGTTCAACTATATGATTATGCAATCTTATGACTTCTATCATCTATATCAACACTATGATTGTAATTTGCAATTTGGTGGAGATGACCAATGGTCTAATATGCTTGGTGGTACTGAGTTAATTAGAAGAAAGTTATCTAAAGATGCAGAGGCTATGACTATCAACTTACTATTGAAGAGTGATGGTACTAAGATGGGTAAAACTAGTGGTGGAGCAGTATGGCTAGATGAAAATAAGACAACACCATTTGATTTTTATCAATATTGGAGAAATGTAGATGATGCTGATGTATTAAAATGTATAAAAATGTTAACTTTTATTCCTCTTGAAGAAATTAAAAAGATGGAATCTTGGCAAGGAGAAGAACTAAATAAAGCTAAAGAAATACTTGCTTATGAATTAACTAACTTAGTACATGGTAAAGAAAAAGCTGACAATGCTAGTGAAGCTGCTAAAGCATTATTCAGTGGAAGTTTAAATTTGGATAATGTTCCAACTTATACTATGGCAAGAGGAGATCTTGGAATTAATGTTATGGATTTATGTGTTAATAGTGGATTTTTACCATCTAAGAGCGAAGCTAGAAGATTAATCAGCCAAGGTGGATTAAATATTAATGGTGAAAAGGTGGATAATATAAGTTTATCTATTGATGAAAGTTTCTTTAACGATGGATACGCTTTATTAAAGAAAGGTAAAAAGAACTTCTTAAAAGTAGTGTTAGACTAATGTCTAGCACTATTTTTTTATTGTAATGAGAATATGACTGTGTTAAAATTTCATCGAGGTGTTAGAGATGATTAAAGAAATAATTAGTAATAAGAAAACCGTTTTTGGAAACGCTGAAGCAGTGGCGTATTTTATTGATTCAAAAGATAATCTTCTTCGCTTTATTGCTAGAAATTCTAATAAATGGAAAGATAACAAAACTTGTGTTGTATTTTCTCATGATGCAATTGGAGTATTACTTGTTCAAGCCTATGACTATCAAATAAATAGAGATGGTAAATGTGAATTTTATTTAGATCCACTTAATGAAAGTGTGATAACAGTTAAACCAACAGGACAAGAAAGTAATTTTATGCTAGAAAATGTAATTATTGGGGATATTACATATAATTATGTTGCTTCTCAAGCATTTGCTTCTAGTGTGCATATAGATATTCATAAACAAGCAAAGAATAAAATAAAAGCAAGAGGCTAATGCCTCTTTTTTTTATTATAATTAAGGAAAATAAAAAAAGTGGATTGCTCCACTTTTTTAAATGCTGATATAAATTTTGATTAGTCTAATCTGTTGTAGTATTCAACGATTAATGACTCATCGATTTCGCTAGATAATTCGCTTCTTTCAGGTAATCTTACATAAGTACCTTCTAACTTTTCGTTATCGAAAGTTACATATGCAGGAATTGTGTGAAGAGTTTCTAAAGACTCTTTAATTACCTTTAAACTTCTAGAAGTTTCTTTAACTGAAATAACTTGTCCTGGTTTTACTCTGTATGATGGGATATCAACTTTGTTTCCATCAACTAGGATATGACCATGGTTAACTAATTGTCTAGAACCACTTCTTGTTCTAGAAAGACCCATTCTGTATACGATGTTGTCTAATCTTGATTCTAATAAGAATAAGAATGAAGCACCTGTAACTCCATCACATTTCTTAGCGTGTTCGAATGTGTTACGGAATTGTCTTTCATTAACACCATACATGTATCTTACCTTTTGTTTTTCTTGTAATTGCTTACCATATTCTGATAATTTCTTTTTCTTTAAAGCTCCTTGAGGTCCTGGTGCATATGGTCTTTTTGCTAACTCATCACCAGTTTCAAGAATTGAAAATCCAGTTCTTCTTGAGATTTTCCATTTTGGTCCTGTATAACGTGACATTAATAATTTCCTCCTTTGTCAGTTTTTTTGCAAAACTTACATTAGGGACAAACTCCTTTTCCTGGGTTGTTATTATTGTTATTTCATCTCTCAGCTAAGACTACTTTAATCCTTTTAGGTAATAACTCCAATACAGAAAGTGATTGTCTGCTGCAAGTACATGCGTGTTTATAATAAAGTGTTTTGATAGGTTTGTCAACTAAAATTATATTTCTTTAGAAATAATAATAGGATTTATTTAAGATAAATTGATATTAAGTTAATAATGACTAGTTTTATATAAAAAAAGAAGGAGGTTTTATTCGAAAAATAAAATGTAATGTTATAATAACATTATGGTAGGTGAAGTTTATGTTTTTATTTGGAAAAGGAAAATTTAATAAGTGGATTGCTGATTTGAACAAGAGGTATTCAACTCTTAAGGATTCAAATTTAGATACAAAAATGGCTAAGTTAAAGCTTATTAGTTATAACAATGTAGAGTATAAGGAGTTATATACTGCAATTGAGGCTAATTACAATAGTTTGATCAATGACTACTATCTAGATATAGAGTCATCAATTAATAGATTAGAAACAATCAAGAATACAACTGATGCTAAAATCTTTAAAGCAGAGGTTAAAACTATTAGTGACAAGTTAGATAAGGCTTGTTATGAGCAAGAACAAATAGTGAATCAAATCTCAACAATGTTTGAACAAGAAAATCAAATTAGAGATGAGTTAATGCCGCTAAAGGAAAAATATAGAGATTTTACTGCTAAATATAGTGAGTGTTATACTGATTTAGCTGATTGTGCTTGTTTGTTTAAGGATGCAATTGACTCTATGGAGGATAATCTTAATTTGATTGATAAGTATTTAGGGTCTGGAGAGTATAAAGAAGCTAAGGAAGTTTTAAATGTTTTTAAGACAACATTAGATGAGTATTATAATCATATTATTGCTATGCCTAAAATGGTGGATTTTACTTTCAAGGTATTGCCAGAAAGATATGAAAATGTTCTTAATGATTATGAAGCAATGAAGAATGAGGGATATGTTTTAACCTCTATTAAAATGAACCCAACTAAAGAAGAAATAAATTCATTATTTGAAACTATTAAACAAGCTTTTTATGAACTTAGATATTTAGAGGTTAAAGAAGATATTAAAACTTTAACTTATAAGATTAATGATCTTGATGTTTTATTAACTAATGAAAGAGAAGCAAGAGAAGATTTTGAAGAAAATAATGATAGAATCTATGCATTTATTGATGAAGTTAATAAGAAATTTTTAAAGGCAAAAAGAGATTTTTATTCAATTAATGGTGTTTATTTGATAGATAAAAATAAAGAGGATGAACTTTTATTTATTGAGAATGAATTAGCAAGCCTTAGCAGAGCAAAGATTGAACTTAATAATTATATTCATGCTCCAACTAAATCTCCATATTCTTTACTTAATTCTAAATTAGTAGATATTACTGAATTTAGTGATTCTATAAATAGTAAAGTAGAATCTTTCCAAACTTACATTTATTCATTAAAAGATGATAGTAATTATGCTTATAAATATGTAAATGATGCCTCTGTTGCTATTACCTACTATTATGATTTAATTTTAAGTTTACATCACAAGGCTCTTGAAGCTACATATTCAGATAGATATGAAGAAGCAACATCAATGATTGATAACATTAATAAAGCGCTTACTACAAAGCCTATATATGTAGAAAAGATTAATACAGAGTTGAAAGAATTCAAAACTAAAGCAACTACGCTTTTAAAGGATATGAAGGAGAGTATTAAACTACACAATAATGCAACAAGCATAATTGTATATACAAATAAATATAGAAGCAGTTTTAATGTGGTTAATGAAGTTTTAAATAGTGCTCAAGTTCATTTTGAAAATGGAGAGTTTGAGTTTGCTATTGATAGAGTAAGTGAAATATTACAACAAGTACACCCTAAGGCATATGCAGATATGGCTAAATATAGGACTGAAGTAGATGAATAATATATATTTAGATTATGCTGCTACAACTCCAGTCAGAAAAGAAATATTAGATGCATATAAAAAATTACTAGATTTGTCATATGCAAATAGTGATTCTATACATGCTTTTGGAAGTGAAGCAAATAAGTATTTGACTGCTGCTAGAAAGCAAATTGCAAGCTTATTAAATGTTAAAGAAAAAGAAGTTATTTTTACTAGTGGCTCAAGTGAGTCTAATAATCTAGTAATCAAAGGTGTTGCAATGGCTTATAAGGGTAGAGGGAATCATATCATCACAACAAGCATTGAGCATCCTTCATTATTGGATTCATGCAAATGGTTAGAAGAACATTTGGGATTCGAAGTTACATATCTTGATGTTAATAGTGAAGGGAAAATTGATTTAGAAACATTAAAAAGTGCACTTAGAAAAGATACTATTTTAGTTAGTATTATGGCTGTTAATAATGAACTAGGATCAATAAATGATATATATACTCTTTCTAAATATGTAAAAGAGAATTCAAATGCGCTTTTTCATAGCGATGCAACTCAAGCAATGGGAAAGGAAAATATAGATTATAGTTACGTTGATCTGTATAATTTTTCAGGACATAAAATTTATTCCCTAAAGGGTAGTGGTGTGCTAGTAAAAAGAGAAAAAGTAAGATTAGTGCCATTAATTAGTGGTGGTCAACAAGAGCAAGGATTAAGAGGAGGTACTACTAATTGGCATAATCATGTTATGTGTTCAAAGGCATTAAGACTTTCTTTAGAAAACTTTAAAAGTGAACATGAACATGTAAGGGAAATTCATGATTATTTATTAGCAATATTAAAAGATACTTTTGAAGATTTAATTGTTAATAGTTCAGATAATTCTACTCCATACATATTGAATTTTGCATTCAAAAATAAAAGAGGAGAAGTAATTGTTAATGCTTTGAGTAATAAGGGGATTTATATATCTAGTAAGAGTGCATGTAGCTCTTATAGTAAAGATTACTCTAAAAGTGTATATGCTCTTACTCATGATGAATTTATTAGTAAAAACAGTTTAAGGGTTTCATTTTCTTATTTGACTAGTAAAGAAGAAATTGATATATTTGTTAAGGAGTTAAAAAAGATTCATGATGAATTAAAAGGATAACTCCTTTTTAATTGACTAGTAAGGAGGTAAAGTATGGGAAAACTTATTATTGGTAAAATAATTAATACTCGTGGACTTAAGGGTGAGATGAAAGTTGACAATAGATCTAGTTTTATTAAAGATAGATATAAGCCGGGTAATATAGTTTATTTAAGTAAAGATGAAGAAACGTTTGTGTCTAAAACAATAGTTAAGTATTCATATACTAAGGGTTTCATATACTTAACTCTTGAGGGTATTAATGATATTGATGAAGCTAATCTTTATCGAGAATATTATATTTTTTGTGAAGATGAAAAATTAAATGAATCTAAGGATGTATATCATTATTTGACTTTAAAGGATATGGATGTTGTGTTTAATGATAAAGTAATTGGAAAAGTTATTAATATTGAAAGTAATGGTAGACAAGATTTATTAAGAATAGATACTGGTATAAAAACATTTTTAGTTCCTTTTTTAAATGATTTTATTGTAAGTGTTGATAGAGAAAATAAGACTATAGTATTAACAAATATTGGGGTTTTTTATGAAAATTAAATATATAACATTATTTGAAAATTACTATAATGAATTTAAAAACACTTCGATAATAAAAAATGCAATAGCCAAAGGAATTGTTGATATAGATGTTATTGATTTAAAAAAAGAAGTGAAAGATGGAAGAGTAGATTCTAAAATAGTTGGTGGAGGAAATGGAAATCTTATTAGATATGATGTAGTAAGTGACACATTAAATAAATATAAAAGTAAAAATAGTAAAGTTATTTTACTTACTCCAAAGGGAACTTTATTTAATCAAGATATAGCTAGAAAGCTAGCAAAAGAGGAAGAATTAATATTTGTGTGTCCTCATTTTGAGGGAATTGATGAAAGAATAGTAGATGAAGTTGATTATACTTTATCGATTGGTGATTATATTCTTACTGGTGGAGAGCTTGCAAGCCAAGTTGTGAGTGATTCTGTTATTAGATTAATTGATAATGTAATAAATAAAGGGTCCCTAGAGGTAGAAACATTCGATAATTATCTATTGGAATATCCTCAATATACATTACCTAGAACATACAATAATAAGAATATTCCTGACATCTACTTTACTGGAAATCATAAGGCTATAGAGGAATATAATATTAAACAAAGTTTACTTATAACTAAGAAAAATAGACCTGATTTATATGCTTTGCATACTCTAACAAAAAAAGAAGAAAATATTTTAGAAAAATATGATGAGGAATATATAAAGAAAATTGTAGATAGAGCAAACAAGGAGAGTTAGTCATTGTGGTGACTAACTTTTTTATTGAAATATACCATGTCTTATATTAAAATGTAACCGGTGATAGACATGAAAAAAGAAGATATAGAAGTAGTTATATTAGCAAGGGTAGCAAGTAATCTTGGTATCAGTTATTCTAGAGCAAGGGAAACTCTTAAGGGTGGTTATTATACTCAAGCTTTAATTGAAGAACTTTTAAAAGAGCACAAAAAACAAAATAAAATAGCTACGGATTGCTATAAAATGGCATTAAAATTACCTAGAGCTACTCCAATGCTTGTTGAGTATAATAGAGCTAGACAATATGTTAGTGTTATTGAAGAGTTAATAGATAAAGCTAATAAAAGTTTAGTGAAAATGGGAAGAAGAAAGTAGATAATATTTATAATATTATCTATTTTTTTTGCCTTTTTGCATTTTTTTGCTATAATTTACCCAGGTGATTAAAATGGAATATAGTAAAGAATTACCTTCTTATACTAGAGGGGAAGAGAGATTTAGTGGAATTTCTCATATGGCTGGTGGAGGTATTGCCATAGCTGGTTTTGTAGTGGGTCTTGTACTTGCTTGTATATATAGTGATGGATATGGAATCGCTAGTATGCTTGTATATGGTATATCAATGATTATCATGTACTGCATGAGTGCGATATATCATTTTTTGCATATTAATCGTGCTAAAAAAGTTTTCAGAATTTTTGACCATTGTAGTATTTTCTTTTTGATAGCGGGAACATATACTCCTTATTGTCTTATAACATTAAGAGAAGTGAATCCAGTTATTGGTTGGGTATTATTTGGCATTGTTTGGGGATGCGCAGTATTAGGTGTTGTTGGTAACGCAATAAATATGCATCATCCAGTTATAAAAGTACTTAGCATGGTTGCCTATATTGCTATGGGATGGTGTGTTATTTTAGAGATTGATACGCTTATTTCTAATCTTGCTACTGGTGGTTTCTTACTTCTTTTATTTGGAGGAGTTGCCTATACAATTGGAGCAATTTTCTATCTTATGGGTAAAAAAGCAAAGTATATTCATTCAGTATGGCATTTGTTTGTTTTAATGGGAACAATTCTTCAATATCTAAGTATATTGTTATATGTAATTTTATAGGGGATTTATATGAAGAATAAAATTATTAACGGTTTAGTTTTAGTTTCACCTGTTGTGGTTGGATTATTTTATTTAATAAAAGTGTTTGGGCTATATGTTTCTAAAAGTATATTAAATGATATATCTACAAAAGATGCTACTAAAGTGTCAGTATATGAAATTTTGTATATAGATCATCAAGTGACTTTTGCTAGAGTGATAGTTATTATATCATTAGCAATTCTTGCACTTTCAATTATGGGAATGATAGGGGCGTATGTCTATAAACAAAAAAAGTCTTTGCTATTAAAGACTTCTCTTGTTTGCCTATTGGCCTCAGTTGCTTTATTAGAGGTATGTTTTGTTACTAGTTTATTTCCTATTAAAAGTGGTAATGTAACTACATTTATTAGTTTTGATTTTATGACTTTACCATTTTTAATCTTGATAGTAGGTTTATCGATATTGACTTACTTCTTATTTAAAACTAAAAAAGATTAATAATATTAGCTATTACTCCGATTACTAGTGAAGAAGCAATCACTATAAAGGGTGATAGCTTTTTCTTTTTTACAAAGAAATAAGTGATAGTTATACTTAATAAAATTACAAAAGACATACAGGTTATAACATTGAATTTAAAATCACTAACAATTGTATTAAGTGAAGATATATTAAATAAGTTTTGTAATGTTATTTTAGTTAGTGAAGATAGGATTAATCCTGATACTACAGGGATTGTTACTCTCATAAATGTTTTAAAGAATTTAGAATCTCTTATTTTATTAACTATCATCGCAAGTACTAACATTATAATAAATGACGGCAGTATTACACCTAGTGTAGCTAAAATTGATCCTAGCACTCCATAATTAGTGTATCCAATGAATGTTGCAATATTGATGGCAAAAGGACCTGGAGTAGATTCTGAAATCGCAATAAAGTTTGTTAATTCATCCATTGATATTCCAAGTTTTGTTGCTTCTTCGCTTATAAGAGGAATCATTGAATATCCCCCACCAAAAGTAAATAGTCCAATTTTAAAGAAGGTAAAAAATAAATTAAGCATTGTTTATTTCCTCCTTTTTGATTTTCTTTATTAATAAAAGGATAAATGTATATAGAAACGCAAACAATATTATATAGATTGCTTTGACAGAAAAGATAAAATTAAGGATAAATGAAGTTATCAAAAGAGAATAAAATTCAATATTCTTTTTTGCGTTTTTTGTTAAGTTTAAAAAAGCTTGTACCATAAGAATTGTAACGCTAGCTCTAATTGCTTCAAATAAGATTTCTACTACAACATTATCTTTAAAGAAATTTAAGAATATTGATATTATAGTGATTATAATAAATGAAGGTAGAACAACACCTAGAGTAGAGAAAATACTCCCTAGTACTTTGCTAGTTTTGTATCCAACAAATGTTGCAGCATTTACCGCAATTGGTCCAGGAGTGGATTCGCTCAAAATAACAATTTCATTCATCTCATCTTTTGAAATAAATTTATTTTTATTCACGCATTCATCTTCGATAAGGGAAATCATTGCATATCCTCCACCAAAGGTAAATAAACCAATTTTAAAAAACATTACAAATAATTTTAGTAATTTTTTCATTCTTTCAACTTCCTTTTATCTAAATTATAGATAAAATGCATATTTTTTTAATTAATAAGGGGATTTTTTTTATTAAGTTAGTATGTAAGTTATTAGGAGGGGATGAAAATGAAAGTTTTTATAGGGATGATTATTTTTTCAATTATTTATATGGTTGGGATGGATTTAATAAACAAAAAACTCGAAACTATAAATTTTGAAAGTGAGACAATATCGGTGGAAAGTGATGCAAATTTATATACTGTATCAATAACAGGTGCAGTAAATAACCCTGGCAGTTATACGGTTTCAAAAGGGGACAAACTATCATATTTGATATCTTTGGCAGGAGGATTAAAAGAAGAGGCAGATGAGAGAGCGTATAATTTAAATGTTATTTTAGAAAATGGTGTTACCTATTATATTGCATATGAGAGTAATAACAATGATAAAGTGTCTATTAATAGTGCAACTATTGCTTCTCTTGATACATTACCAGGAATTGGAAGTGTAATAGCCAATAGAATAGTTAGCTATAGAAATACTAATGGACCTTTTGCTACTTTAGAAGATTTAAAAAATGTAAATGGTATTGGAGATTCATTGTTTGAACAAATCAAAGATTTGATTTGTTTATAATATGCTTTTTTTAGCTCTTTCTTTCATATTTGTTATTTTATTTTTTTACTTCCACAGCTATTTTTATTTGATTTTAGTATTGTTTTGTTTATTTGCTTTGTACAAAAGAAATAGCAAGGGGATATTTATTATATCCAATATTATTTTATTTTCCTTTTGTATTTTTAGATTTAACTATTTTACATTTTCTCATGCAGGAAATTTTAGTGATGAGTTTGTAGTAAGGGAAGATAATAATGGATATGTAATTTTAGAAAATAATGGAAATAAAGTTCTATTTTATGATGATAATACCCTTTCTAAAGGAAATAAGATACGAGTTAATGGTGATTTGATAAGGTTGGATAATAGTAGTGAATTTAATGAATATTTAAATAAGCAAAAAGTATTTTATTTTTTGGATGGAGAAGTTAGAGAAAATGATAATAATTTAGCTTTTGAAGTCAAAGTAATTAATCACCTTTTAAAGGGCAAAGATGAAGAAAATTCAAAAATATTGAGACTTATATTGTTTAATATAAAAGATGAAACAAATATGGAATTTTATAGATTATTTGAAGAATTTTCACTTAGTTTTTTAATTGTGATATCAGGATTTCATGTCAATTTATTGTTCAAATTATTAAAAAAATTTGGATTAGGCAAGTATCTATTTATATGTGGGTATTTACTCTTATTAAATTTGTCTGTTTCTAGTTTAAAAGCTTTTATATATTATGTATTAAAAAGAATAAATAAAAAACTAGATTTATCATTTAATAATATGGATTTATTATCGCTGATTTTAATTTCTTTTTTGTTTATTAATCCTAGTTATTGTTTTAATTTGGGATTTATATATACGTTTGTATTTTCATTTAGTATCGATCTTATAAATAACACAATATCTTCTAGAGGAATAAAAAGTAAAGTGCTAACTAAAACGATTATTTTCATGATAAGTGTTCCCTTAGTTTTAATATCTAATTTTGAAATAAATATAGCTTCTTTTGTGATGACAATATTTTTTGAGTGGCCTATATCAATACTTTTTATATTTTCTCTTTTGTATCTTTTTTTTGATAAGTTTTATTTGCTATATAAATTGTATATATTTGTGATGGAGATTGTATTATCTGGCATTGATAGAATTAGCATAAATTTAATATTTGGTAAGCCATCAAGTATAATTGTTATTTTCTTGTATTTATCATTATTTTTGTTGTTATATTTTCATCAAAGCAAGATGAAGAAGGCTGCAATCATATCGTTTTTTAGTTATTTTTTGCTTTTATCATTTCAATATTGTTTACCAATTATTGATTCAAGAGAAATGGTATATTTTATAGATGTTGGTCAAGGAGATTGTATAGCTCTTAAACTTCCAAATTCAAAAAGTGTGGTATTAATTGATACAGGAGGCAATAAAAATAGGGATGTGGGGCAAAAAGATATTATCCCTTTTCTTAAGGAAAAGGGGATCAATTGTATTGATAATATAATTATTAGTCATGATGACTATGATCATAATGGTGCTATTGAAAGCTTAAAAAGAAATTTTAAAGTAGAAAATATAGTTGAAAATTCTTCTTTTTCTTCGATAATGATAGGTGATAAAGAATTCAAAAATCTAAATATAAACGATTCTAGAGATAATGATGGAAGTGTTGTTTTATATGGAATGTGGGGAGAAATAAATTATTTATTTACAGGAGATATTTCAAGTGAAATAGAGGAAAGCATAATTAGCAAAAATGATCTGAGAGTAGATGTTTTAAAAGTTAGTCATCATGGTTCAAAAGATTCTACAAGTGAGGAATTTGTAAAGCGAATAAAACCTAAAATTGCTCTTATAGGTGTTGGGAAAAACAATCGTTATCATCATCCTCATGAAGAAACATTAGAAATTTTAAGCGATTTTGGAGTTGAAATTTATAGGACAGATATGTGTGGCAATATTGTTATATATAAAAGTATATTTACTAACTCATTAATTATTGAAAAAGAAAAAGATATGGTATAATTTTCTTTAGGTGATAGTTGATGATTTATTTAGTATATGGTGAGCAAGAATTATTGGTTAATAAGATGATAGATAAAATTGCTAAAGATACTTTAAAAGATATTGATGAATTTAATTATATTGTTTTAGATGCATATAAAAATGATGCAAGCTATGTGATAAACGAATTAGAATCATTTTGTTTTTCTAGTGATAAGAAAGTTGTCAGTTTAACTAATAGTTATTTTTTAACAAACAACAATACACAAGGACCATATGAGAGTGAACTCATAGAAAAGTATTTAGAAAACGAAACACAAGATACTACATTTATAATTAGTGTTAGTGCTACTAAATTGGATGAGAAAAGAACATTAGTTAAAAGACTTAGAAAAGTAGCTAAAGTGGTAGAGGTTGATGGCGTAAATAAAAAAGATTTGCCGAAGATAGTAAAGCAAATGTTTACTAAGCGTAATGTTGAAATTACAGATGATGCATTACATGAATTATTATCTAGAGTAGATATTGACATGTATCAAATAAGTAATGAAGTAGATAAGTTGTCTACATATTCTAATAAGATATATTTACATGATGTAGAAGCTTTAACACCTAAAAAGATGGATGATAATATTTTTGATATGATTGATGCGATGTTTAAAAAGAATTCTAATAAGGCTTTTAGAATATATAATGATTTAAAGTCTCTTGGAAATGAACCTGTTAGTCTAGTGTCTATTATTGCTACTCAAGTTAGATTTTTGTATCAAATTTTAGTGTTGTCTAATAAGGGATATAATGAGTCTAATATAGCTAATGAATTATCAGCACATCCTTTTAGAGTAAGAATGGGCATGGAAAAAGTGAGACATTATAGCGAGTATGAACTTGAAGAATTATTAGATGAATTATCTAAGTTAGATATTCAAATTAAAACAGGTGATATAGATAGGTTTGTTGGATTAGAATTATTTATTTTAAAAATGTCTAATTAAAATTATTGCTTCGGGAATAATAATTCTTGAGGTGAATGATTTGAACAATTCTTTTCGTAGTGACTTAGCAGATGAGTTGATTGATAAAACAAATAAAGGTGAATATGAGGTCGAAAATAGAAAATATGGAGATATAACTATTAGTAGGATTTCAATTTTAAAAGAAGATAATAGTTTGAATAAGAAAGTTGGTAGGTATATATCTATCACTTTTGATAATTTAGAAGACAAAAAAGCCAAAGAAGATATTAAGGATGTTTTAGTGGAAAACCTAAAAGAAATAATTAAAAAATATAATCTTAGTGAAGAAGATGGAATTTTGGTGGTTGGGTTAGGTAATGAAGATTTTAGCGCTGATTCATTGGGCCCAATGGCTTCAAAGGAAGTGATAGTAACAAATCATCTTTTTACTATTGAAGACTTTGAAATGAAAAAAGGAACTCGTCCAGTATCATTAATTGTGCCAGGGGTTATGGGGCAAACGGGATTAGAAACGGCTGATATAGTTAAATCGGTTTGTGACTTTTATAAGCCCAAATTAGTTATTTTTATAGATGCTTTGGCTACGCGTAGCATGAATAGAATTAATAAAGTTATACAAGTTACTGATACGGGAATATCTCCAGGAAGTGGTATTGGCAATAATCGCAAATCACTTGATAAAGAATATTTGGGGTGCGAGTGTATTTGTATAGGTGTTGCAACAGTTGTTGGGGTAAGTAGTATAGTTTATGAAACGATTAGTTTAATAGAAAAAATATATGGAGAGTTGCCATCTATTTACAGTCCATTAAAAGAAGAAAATCGTTACCAAATAATTTCTAATATTTTAGAAGATAAGGGACTTGAAATGATTGTTACTCCAAAACAAATTGATGAAGATATTAAAAATATTTCATATATAATAGGGAATGCTATAAATGAGTCGGTTCATTTAAATGTAGATAGTCTATAATCCGACAATAATTTTCATATAAAAGTAATAAACTTTTATTGGTGAGTAAATGAAAAAGTATATTTTAGAAGCGGCTATTATTTTTTTATTTATTATTATTGGTGTGGGGATTGTAAGCGACATTGATGCTAATTCTATTAGTAATCAAGAGGTAAATGCTTTTGAAGAGAAAGTAGAATCAAATGAGGAAGTAAATGATGGTAATTTAACTAACATAAAGGTAGAAAAAGAAGACACATCTAATCTTATTTCATCTATTGTTGCAGGGATTTCTAATATGGTTGTTAAGACTCTAAATTTGGGATTAAAAATCATGGTGAAAATTATGAGTGGTATTGCCAATTAATGGTTGAAATCACCTCTTAACTATGTTAAGATAATTCCAACTGGAGTGATTAGAGTGGGAAATTTACTTGTAAATAAATATCTTGCAATATACATATTGTCATCACAAATCAATGATTTAGTTTCCATCGTTAGTATGTTTTCAGATAATATCTATGATTTAGAGGATAACACTTATGTTAGACAAAATGATATTTTAGTTAAGATGCTAAAGACAATAAAAAATTCTAAGAAAAGTCATATTCCATTACAGTCACTTTTTAATGGATTAACAGAAGAGGAAATTCGTCTTATTGAAGGGTTAGAAATAGAGGAAAAACTTTGTCATAATATCGAATTATCTGAGATACTAGAAATTGAATATTTTGATAAAGAAAAATTTATGGGGTTATTAGATCAAGAAATAGAAGAATTAACTAGCAAATATAATTTGAGAGCTAATGATGATTTTAATAAATTAAAAGCATTTTTAATGTCCATTAAGTCTGCACTTAAAGCTAGTGAAGACATATTGTCTAGTCTTACCAATCAATATGAATTTTATTTGGGACACGGAAAAGAATCTATGTCACCTGAATATATAATTATTCATGGAAATAAAAAATATAAAGCCGATCTACTTAGAGGAATGCTTGATAAATATAACAAGTTGTTAGTAGAAACTAACACTCCAAAACAAAACAGTCGCAAAAAGAGATAATAAATCTCTTTTTTTATTTTATTAAAAAAATATATACTATTGCTTTATGTTTGTTATAAACTATAGTGAGGTGATAGTATGAGAAATAATATTAAAATTGTTTATATGGGAACTAGTGAGTTCTCAAGCAAAATACTAGAATTTTTAATTGAACAAAAAGTAAATGTTGTTGGAGTTGTTAGTCAACCTGATAAACAAGTGGGTAGAAAAAATAAATTGGAAAATACTCCAGTTAAAGAAGTGGCTTTAAAATATGGTATTGAGGTATTTCAACCTGTAAGTATTAAAAATGATTATACTTTTATTGAAAGTAAGCAACCAGATATAATTTTGACATGTGCTTATGGTCAAATTGTGCCACAAGGAGTTTTAGATATTCCTAAATATAAGTGTATTAATATTCATGGATCATTACTTCCTAAATATAGAGGAGCTGCTCCTATTCAATATTCTATTTTAAATGATGAAAAAGAAACTGGCATCACTTATATGGAAATGGTTAAAAAGATGGATGCTGGAGCAATGTATCTAAAAGAATCTGTTGTGATTGATAATAATGACACATCAGGAGATGTTTTTGATAAATTACTAGTTCAAGTGAAAAAAACAGTGATATCTTTCCTTGATGACTTTGTTGAAGGAAAAGTAGTTGGTGTAGAACAAGATGAAAATGAAGTGACATTTTCTAAGATGATTAAAAGAGAAGATGAACTTATTGATTGGAATGAGACAAAAAGGAATATTCATAATAAAGTAAGAGCTTTTAATCCAACACCAATTGCCTATACAATGCTTGATGATACTAATATTAAGATTTTTAAAGGTGAAGAAGTTGATGATGTTATAGATGGTGAAATCGGTGAGGTTGTAAAGGCTAACAAAGAGGGAATTTATGTTAGATGTGTAGACGGAGTTTACAAGATTCAAACTCTTCAACCTGCTGGTAAAAAAGTTATGGAAGCTAGAGATTATTTGAATGGTAATAAAAATATAGTGGGGAAGAAATTTTATGTTAGAGAAGTATTATGAGAGTGCAATAAGTGATGCAAAAGAGTCATTGTTGAATGATGGTGTAATAATTTTACCTACAGATACAGTCTATGGACTTGCGTGTTTATATAATAGCAAAGTTGCTATTGATAGAATTTATGAGATGAAAAAAAGGGTTAAGGATAAGCCTCTTCCTTTGCTTGTAAACACATTTGAAATGTTGGAAGAAGTAATAGATGTGGATATGGAAAAGATAAAGAAACTGTCAAAATATTTTCCAGGTCCGATTACAATTGTTTCAAAAAGGAGAGAAACTTTTGATTATTTTAATGCTAAAACTATAGCAGTAAGGATGATTAATGTTCCACTTGTTAATAAAATTATAGAGAGTGTAAATTCACCACTTTGTCTAACTAGTGCTAATATATCTAATGAGCCGAATGTTGTAGATCCTGTTGAATTAATTGATTTATTTGATGGCTATATTGATTGTGCGTTTTTAGATGGCAAGTGTAAAAATAGTGAGTCTACAATAATAGAAATAAAAGAAAATGGAGACTTAGTTTTGTTAAGAGAGGGAAAAGTTAAATTTGAAAATATACTAAAGGAGTATAACAATGTCTGAGGAAGAAAGAGCTAGATATGTCATTGAGCTAATAAATAAGAAAATTCATGAAAATGAATCTATACTTGATGAAAAATCTAAGGCAATTATTGAAAGCTTAGATAGTTTTTATAATTCAAAAGGAGAAACTAAAGACTATGGCGATAAACTTGCTATGATTGATGACATAAATTACTCTAAATATATTTCTTCGATAGCCAATAGGCAGCTATCTAGATATTTAATGATGATAGATAAGCCTTATTTTGGAAGATTAGATTTCAAAAATAATTGGGGTGAAATACCATATTATTTTGGTATTGAAACTTTAATGGATGAAGATGATATTATTGTTTATGACTGGAGGAGTCCAGTGGCTAATTTGTATTATGATTCCATTATGGGGAAGGCTAGTTATGAATCTCCAAATGGTATTGTAAATGGAGAGGTAACTTTAAAAAGACAATATAAATTTAAAAATAGAGAATTAGTTTACTATACTGATATGGTTAGTAATATAAGCGATGAATTATTACTTGATACTTTGAAAAATAGCAATGACATGGTCATGAAAAATATCGTTAATACAATTCAAAAAGAACAAAATAAAGTTATTAGATATTTAGATGATAAAAATGTTATGGTTTTAGGTGTGGCAGGAGGAGGTAAAACTTCTATTGCACTTCATAGAATTGCATATCTTATGTATAAAAATGCTTTAAAATATAGTGCTAATAAAGTGTGCTTTATTACTCCTAATAATATTTTTTATAACTATATAGATAATGTGTTACCTGAGCTTGGTGAAGATAATGTTGTTAATTTAACATTGAATCAAATTGCGCATTTAATGTTAAAGGGAGAATTATATAAATTAAAGATTAGACTAGAGAGTAAAGAAGAATACTTTGAAAGAGTTATAGATCATAAGTTAGTATTTGATTATGATAAGTTTTATATGGATTTAAATGAATATTTAAATATTAAAATGGAAGAGTTATACGACTCTAGATTGGGTCTTAAAATAAGAGGATTAACGTTTACTAAGCAAGTATTTAAAGAACTATATTTTAATAAGTTTTCTAGAAGAAATTATTATAAAAGGAAGAAACTTATAAAAGAATTTTTAATGGATAGGGTTTCTACTAATAGCAAACTTACCCAAGAAGCTATAAGAAGTATTGATATGTTTATGGATAAGATACTTCCAGAGGTTAATTATTATGATTTATATCAAGAGTTCTTATCACGATATGGATATGATACAAATGTCTTATCTAAAGGATATTTGAAGTATGAAAATATCTATCCACTTATCTACATTAGATTATTCTTTAAAGATTGTGCTATTTTTGATAAGTATAATCATTTACTTGTTGATGAATATCAAGATTTAAATATTTTCGAAAGACAAGTTATTGCTAAATTATTTAGTTGTTCTAAAACATTTTTGGGAGATAGAAATCAAGGTTTATTTTTACAAAACTATAATGATAAATTTGAAGGAGATATAATAACGCTTAATAATTCATATAGAAGTAGTAAGCAAATATTTGATTTTTTAAATAAGATTATTGATAACAAAGGAATTAATACCGTTAATAGAATTGGTAAAGAAGTGGAAATATTAGAGTTTGATTCAGAAAACAATATGATAGATAAGCTTGTTGAGGAAATCAAAAACTATAAAGGAAAGAGTTTAGGGATTGTTACAAAAAGCTTTAAAGATAGTAAAAAGCTATATAATAAACTTAAAGATAAATGTATGGTTAATATGTTAAATTATAATGGTAAGGATATAAAAAGAGGAATTGTTATAGGGTGTATCTTTTTAACTAAAGGATTAGAATTTGAAAGGGTTATCGTAGTTGATGCAAGTGATAATAATTATAATAGTGTTATTGATACTAATTACTTATACATAGCATGTTCTAGAGCGATGCATGAATTAAGTTTGTATAGTGTGGGAGAACTATCTAAATTAATTAAATAATAATAAAAACTCCAAATTTGCAAATAATAAATTTGAAATGAGGAGTTTTTTTATATGAACAAATTATCTTATAAAAACATAGTTGATAAAGTAGAAAGTAAAGGAAAAATAAAAAGAGCATCTTTAGCTTTTTTGGGAGGAGCTATTATTGCAGGTATTGGTCAGGGAATATATGATTTATATTTTATGGTTTTTAGTCTTGATAGTGATAATGCTCTTTCTTTGATGCTTGTTACCATTATTTTTATTAGTGCACTTTTAACTGGCTTTGGTATTTTTGATAAAATAGCGCAAATATTTGGGGCGGGCACTTTTGTCCCTATATCGGGGTTTTCCAATTCTCTTACTAGTGCTGCTTTAGAAAGTAAGGCAGAGGGATTAATATATGGCATTGGATCTAATATGTTTAAGCTTGCTGGTAGTGTTATTACTTATGGAATTGTAAGTGCCTACTTATTTGGAATTATTCGTTATTTCATTATGCTTGTGGGAGGTGTATTGTAATGCCTACTTTAAGATTTGATAATGTATATTTAGATAGTAGCTCAATTGTGGCTTCTAAAATGGAAAAGGAGGGGCCACTTAGTGAATATTATGATTTAACATATGATGATTTATATTGTAATGAAAGAACATATGAAAAGGGAGAACTACATATGTTAAAAGATGCTTTTGCATTGACTTTTAAAAAAAGTGAGTTTAAAGAAAAAGATATAGGTGTAATGTTTGGTGGAGATTTATTAAATCAAATTACTAGTTCTACTTATATATCTTCTTTTTATGATATTCCTTTTGTTGGGACTTTTTCTGCATGTTCTAGTTTTGCTCTTACTATGGGACTTGCGGCTAGTTATATTAGTGGGGGCTATGTTGATAACGCCATTGCTTTCACCTCATCTAATCAAGCTACTGCAGAAAGACAGTTTAGATATCCATTAGAATATGGTGTGCAAAAGAAAGAAACATCAACCTATACTGTAACAGGAGCATCCTGTGCTCTGCTTACTAACAAAGTTAGAAAAATAAAAGTTAGTTCATTTACCATTGGAAAGGTTATAGATAGTGGTCTTAAAAATCCAAATGACATGGGAAATATTATGGCAATCAGTGCTTATAATACGATTAAAGAGCATTTTAAAGATCTTAATATAGATTATTCATATTATGACTTGATTTTGACAGGTGATTTATCTCTTTATGGAAAAACCACTTTATTAGAACTATTTAAAAGAGAAAATATAGAAATTAATAATTATGAGGATTGTGGATTTATTATTTACAATAGAGAAAGACAGAAGGTATTTGCTGGCGGTAGTGGCTGTGCTTGTAGTGCATTAGTTACGCTTGGATATATAAAACAAAAAATGTTAGATGGAGAATTAAATAAAGTATTAATTGTCTCTACAGGAGCCTTACTATCTACCACCAGTATAGGGCAAAAAGATAATATTCCCTCGATTGCTCATGCCATATCTTTGGAGGTGAATGGATGAATTATTTGCTTGCTGCTTTAGTGTGTGGTGCTATTTGCTTGATTGGACAAGTTTTATATGATAATACAAAATTGACCCCAGGACATATTACTTCCTTATTTGTGGTTATAGGTGCTTTGCTTGATGCATTTGGAATATATGATAAGATATTAGAAATTTCTAAAGTTGGTGCTAGTTTACCTATTACTAGTTTTGGACATTCTTTAATGCATTCAGCGATGAATGGGGTTAGTGAAAAAGGTTTAATTGGGATAGCTGGAGGATTATTTAATATGACAAGCATTGGTATTACAAGCGCTATATTATTTGCATTTATTGTTGCCATTACATTTAAACCTAAATCATGAATTTTTATAATACAATAGATGAAAAAATGTATTATCTTTTAAATGCAAATGTTAATTTTGATGTTGTAAGAAAAGAAATTGGGATAGATAGAAAAGCCATAATCTATTTTTTGAGTTCCCTTTCTGATTCAAAAAGCGTCTTTGAACTTGCATATTCATATATGAATGTAAAAGATAATAATATTGAAAGGCAAATATTAAACGGTTCTATAAATGAATGCAATGACATTAACAAGGCTTTTTTTAGTGTGAGTAGTGGAATGTCGCTTATTATATATTTAGAAAAAATGTATATAGTAGAAACAAGAAACTATCCTTCAAGGAGTATTGGTGAACCCGACACTGAAAAAACAATTAGAGGTAGTAAAGATGGGTTTAGTGAAAATATAATTGTTAATGTGGGTCTTATTAGAAGGAGAATAAAAAGTGATCAATTTTGTTGCAAAATATATCAAATAGGAAAAGGAAGTAAATGTGATGTTGTTGTATGTGCTATAAATGATAGAGTTAACAGAAATACTTTAAGGCAGGTAGAAAAACATTTACAAGATTTAAGAGTTGATCATTTAACTATGTCTGATAGAAAATTAGAAGAAGAAATGTTTTATCAAGGGTTCAACCCATTTCCTCTAGTTAGATATAGCGAAAGGCCTGATATTGTTGCAACGCAATTATTAAAAGGGCATATTGCTATTATTGTAGATACTTCGAGTAGTGTTATCATTGTTCCTACCACTATTTTTGAACATACTAAGCACATAGAAGAGTATAGACAGGTTAGTATAGTTGGAACTTTTATCAGAATAATTAGATATTTAGCTATTTTAATATCCTTGTTTTTAGTTCCAATTTGGATGTTAACTCTTAACAATGATAATTTTGTTAGCCATATTTTTGTGAAAATAGAAAGTGATAATAATATACCTATACTTTTACAAATATTATTAGTTGAAATTACTATTGAAGTATTAAGAATTGCAACTATTCACACTCCCAACCAACTAACTAGTGCAATGGGGCTAATTGCTACTTTAATTTTAGGGCAAATGGCAGTGGAGATTGGTTGGTTTGCTAGTGAAGTCTTATTGTTTTGCTCAATTTCATCGATAGGAGGATTTGCTACCCCTTCTTATGAATTATCACTTGCTAATAAAATAGTTAAATTATTGCTTATATTAATGGTAGGGCTATTTGGAGGTGCTGGTTTTATAATTGGAATATATTTATTTGTTATGTACCTTGCCTATATAAAACTATTCGATGTCCCATATTTATACCCGTTATTCCCATTTGATTTCAAACAACTTTACAAAGTTGTAATAAGAGGTAGCAGTAAGTGAATAAAATTAAATATTGAAATGGAATTTATATTGAATTAAAATGTAGCATGTAAGTAGGTGTTAAGTATGAATTCTAAAGAAGTAGTTGCAATTGTTAAAATTAGAAATTATGAAACAGGAGATAGAAACAGAGAAAAACTTTGCTATATAGAATCTTCTCCTAAATATTTGTATTATGATGATAAATATTTTTTTAGACAAATAAAACTATTGATAGGATTAGAAAAATTTCTTACTAAAAAAGATGTAAATTATGAACTTGAATTAATAACCGATCAAGAAATAGCTTTAGAAAGATTCAATAAGCAATTAAAAGATGAAGAACTTTTGACTTTCTACATATATAGTAGTCGTTTTACAATGGATTATCTTAGTTACTTAAAAGATAAGACCGAAGATAAGCATTTAATAAATCTTTTAACTGATGCTTATGAAAATTTGAGCCAGTTTGGAAAAGGTACAGATCAATTTTATAGACTAGAGGTCTACATGAAAGAATTAATGCGCCCAATAGTAGAAACACCTAAAAATAATAAGCGTAAATCAAGATAAATAAAAAACCCCGCGAAGGGGTTTTTATTTATTTCTCTAATAGTTTTTTTAAATCATATTCTCTGGGATACTTTTCAATATTTTTATAATTTTCTACTAGAGCTTTTTCATAATTGCTATTTAAGGAATAGTCATAGAAGGTTTCTCCTTTTAATTGTTTAGGAAGATAACCTAGCTTTCTCCAAATATCACTTCTATCATAAGGATAAGATTCATTTTTATCTTCTGGAGTTAGTTGAAGATATTTAGGAACATCTAATGGATGCTCTTTGTATTTTGAAATTGCTTTATCAATACTTGCTTCTGCTGATTTGCTTTTTGGAGATAAGGCTAAATCAATAACTGCAAAAGATAGTGGTATTCTAGCTTCTGGAAATCCAACCATTTTTGCTGTCTCAATTGCATGGAAAGTTCTATCTACGGCATTAGGGTTGCCAAGTCCTACATCTTCATATGCTGTTACTAAAAGTCTTCTGGCTATACTCTCTAAATCTCCAGCTTCAATTAGTCTAGCAAGGTAATATAAACTTGCGTTGACATCGCTTCCTCTAATTGATTTTTGAAATGCACTAAGTGAATTATAATAGCCATCTTCGCCTTTATCAAAAATTAAGTTTCCTCCGTGAACTTTTTCTTTTAGGTCATCCAAAGTAATAGTGTTATTTGTAGATGTTAGTGCTAATAGTTCTAAATTATTTAGAGCAAATCTAACATCGCCATTGCTTAATTTAGCTAAGGTTTCGATAACTTTATCTTGGCAAGTATAAATATTATTTAATCCTTTTTCACTAACAAGTGCGTTGTTTAGGGCTTCTATAATGTTTTCTGATTTTAAATCATTAAGTTTTAAAATATGACAACGAGATCTAATCGCTGGATTAATTGAATGGTATGGATTACTAGTTGTTGCTCCTATAAGAGTAATTAATCCACTTTCTAAATATGATAATAAGAAATCTTGTTTATCTTTATTAAGCCTGTGAACTTCATCAATGATAACCAATAGGTGTCCATACATTTTGGCCTCTTCGATTATAACTTCCATATCTTTTTTGTTACTTGTAGTGGCATTTAGTATTCTATAGTGTAATCCAAGCGTGTTAGCCAAAATAGTAGCTATAGTAGTTTTGCCACAACCAGGGTTACCATAAAGTATCATAGAAAATACAGAATTAGACTCAATACACTTTTTAATAAATCCATTTTCTTTAGTCAAATGATCTTGCCCATATACTTCGTTTATAGTTGTTGGCCTTAGTCTGTATGCTAGTGGTTCCTTATTCATTAATTATCACATCCTTTTTACATTATAACCAAGTTATGATAATATTGTAAGAGTTAAATAAAAAAAGGAATGATGTTAATGAAAGTGGTGCTACAAGTTGTAGATAAAGCAAGTGTTGAGGTAGAGGGAAAACTTCATAACTCTATAAATAAGGGATATTTATTATTAGTTGGTATAAATAAGGGCGATAGTGATGAGAAAGTAAAAGAAATGGCTGCCAAAATTTCTAAATTACGTGTTTTTAAAGATGAAAATGGGAAAACAAATTTGAATATATATGCAGTAGAGGGAGAAATTCTATCAATATCACAATTTACTTTATGTGCTAACACTGTTGGAACAAATAGGCCTGATTTTTGTTATGCTGCTCCAAGAGATGAGGCTATAAGGTTATATAATTTATTTAATGAAGAATTAAGAAAATATGAGCTAATAGTTAAAGAGGGAATGTTTGGAGAAGAAATGATTGTAAGCTTAGTTAATCATGGGCCATTTACTCTAACATTAGAGGTATAAAAAGGCAAAAAAAAGACCAAAATGTGGAAAAAATGAGCAAAAATGTAGGATTTTCCACAGGTGCCTTACAATAAAAAAATTAATATAGAATTGAAAAAAATGCTTTTTTTGGAAGTTTTACACAAAATAATCGCTTACAATGTTAGTAAAATTAAAAAAAACTTGAATGTCAGCGGTTTTATTGTTAGAATATAGTTGTCGTATGAGAGGATGTGTTTAAAATGGCTAAGGTGAAACAAACAACTACAACCACTACAACTACTACTAGTTCTTCATCTCGTTCTAGAATGCAAGATGACACAGTAGAAATAGAGGAAGGTGGCGTACAAGTTGGCTCAACTCAAGAAGTTGAACAACAAAAAAACTATACTCCATTAAAGGTTAGCTTATGGAGTAGAATGGGTGGTTTCTTTAGAAATGGAGTTAGAGCAGGTGTTGGTGCTGCTGCAATTACTGGAGTAACTTATGGTGCTGCTGCAATTGTTGCTGCTAGTACATTACCATATGCTACTGCTGCTGCATTTACTTTTGCAGCTGCAACATTAACAACAGGAGGTGTAGGTTTAGCTGCTGTTGCTATGGGTGGCGTTGTTGCTGGCGTTAGTGCAATCGTTAGAGCTGTAAATCCAAAGTATAAAGAGAACTTAAATCAAAAGGCTTTATTAAAGAAATTATCAAGAGAGTTAACTAGAGGAAAGAATCATACTCTTACTCCAGAACAACAAAAAACTTTAATTGCTGCATTACAAAACCCTAAATGGGCAAAAATGCTTAAGAGATTAGGAAAGAAATTCAATAAGGAAAATCCTGTTGAATTAATTAACCATTTAAAATATGCTGCAGAGCATGGAAAAACTAATGTTCCAGAAAAAACTCAAGAAAAACAAAATGGTTTATTTGCATTCTTTAGAAGATTATTTAGAAGAAATCGTTCTGAAGAGCAAGAAAATAAACAAACAACAACTACAACAACTACAACAACTACAACAACAACTAATGATGATATTTATAGAAGAATCACTAGTAAGAGTTTATTTGATGCAAATTTAAGTGCAAGAGAGTGGTTGGCTTTACAACAAATTTATAGCAAACAAAGAGATGACTTAACTAAACAAATTAAGGCATTAAGAGCT
This sequence comes from Bacilli bacterium, assembly GCA_045118975.1. Lineage (GTDB taxonomy): Bacteria > Bacillota_I > Bacilli_A > RFN20 > DUOF01 > RGIG6178. Next base: position 68,240 of record JBGVCT010000010.1, on the reverse strand, counting down.
AAGGAGCAAACTCCAGAAGTTCAACAAGAACTTGCAGAAAAAATGGCTTTACGTGAGAGAGTAAGAAAGATGGAAGATAGAGCATTTAGAAATGCTAAAACTAAAGTTGCTGCAGAAGCACGTGATGGAAAGAACTCATTAAGTGAAACAGAGAGAGAAATCTTTGATGACTTCGTTAGAAATGGTAGAAGATCTACTAGAGCAGCAGAAGCTGTTAAAGAAGGCGATGAAAAATTAGCAGAAGCAGGTCTAGAGAGATTTAGAGTTGCAACAGAGCAACAAGAAACTCCACAACCTAAAAAACCATCTACTTCAGGTAGAAGATAATAAAACATTTTAAACATTTTAGGAGGGCGTGAGCCCTCTTTTTTTGTGACTAATATTAAGAAAATGCATATTTATAATTGAGGTGTAAATATGGCAAGAGTTAAATATAATACAAAGGATATTGATACTTTGGGAAGGCTTATAAAAAGCGAAGCTTTAGGAGAGGGTAATACGGGTATGCTATTAGTGGCTAATACTGGCGTTAACAGAATTGTATATAAATGTATGCCTTTTAAAAATATTACTAGCGTTCACAAAATGGTTTATCAAAAAGGAAATTTTGAAGGAGTTAATACAAAATTATTTAATGCTCCAGTTAATGGTAAAATCAAAGGATTAGCTAAGAAGGGTTTAGATTATTGGAGGGGAGATCCTGCCAAGAAAGCCTTATATTTTCAAAATCCTGGTAGAGGTAAGTCATGTAAACAAAGATTTTGGGGAAAATTATCTGGACGATATAAAAACCATTGTTTTTATAACCCGGATAAATTAAGTGGTTGTGGACTTTAAGATGGGCGAGTATGCTCATCTTTTTTATTCCCAAAATAGAGAAAAAGTATTATCATTATTTCGAGGTGTATTTTTATGATTAATATTGTTTTATATCAACCAGAAAAACCAATGAATACAGGAAATATAATGAGAACATGTAAGGCTACAGGAAGTAAGTTACATATAATAGGACCGCTTACTTATCAAATTGATGATAAAGGGCTTCAACGTGCTGGAATGGATTATTTAGTGGGATTTGAATTTGAATACTATAATAGCTATGAAGAATTTTTAGAAAAAAATGGATTTCCTATAGTTCATTTTATTACTAGATATGGATTTAAAGCACCTAGTGAGGTTGATTTTAGCAATGTTAACCAAGATACTTTTGTTATGTTTGGAAAAGAAAGTACTGGTATTCCTAAAAAGATTCTAAAAGGTGAACTAGATAGATGTTATAGATTACCAATGGTAGAAGATGCAAGGAGTTTAAATTTATCTAATTGCGTAGCAATTGTTACTTATGAAATATTAAGACAACAAAATTATTTAAGTTTATCTAGAAAAGAAGTTCTTAAAGGAGAAGATTTTTTATTAAGAGTCAACAATGATGACTGATACTTATTGAATATTCATTCAATTAATAGTAAAATTATGGTATATGAGTAGGAGTGTGAAATGTATGCGTAAATTTTTCAAACATATTACATGGATGCTAACTGTTGCAATAACTATTCTTACTTGTAGTGGTTGTTTAGGAAATACTGCAAGTGATATTCGTCCACCTGCTGCTGTTGCAAATTTGACTACAGCACCAGCGACTGTAACGTATAGAGAAATGTCAGAGGAATTATATATTGGTTATTTAGGTGCGCAAAGAGACTTTGCAATCTTAGTTGATAACTTGCAATACAATTATGATAATAACAAAGGTAATTGTCAAAATGATGAAAATATTGGTTGTGCTTCTGCGATGGGGCAACTATTAATTAAATATGGATTAAAAGCTACTAAGTTTACAGGTACATCTAGTGATAAGAATGTTTTAATGTATTATGCTTCTGCTGATTCATTTATGAGTTTTGGTAAAGGTAATGATAATGGAAACTGGCTTACTTACTTGAGTCCTACATTTAGTGATTCTGAGCAAAGTGACTTTAATAGAAGTGAAAGTGTATTAAGAAATACTTGTGGTACTGGAAGCGATGCTCTCATCTGTAAATATGCTAAAGAGCTAGATGAGAAAGGATATTCTGAGGTAGTTGGACATGCGATGATTCTTTTGTTCCATAATGGAGATTATGCTGGAATGGTAACTGATGCTCAACTTGATCCTACAGGAAGTTTAAATAGTAGTATCTATCATGATAATGTTATCAAAGATGGTGGTAACTATTTAGGATATTATGAGTCAATGTCTACAATGATGAAAACATTAGTAACAGTAAAGGATACAACTGCAGATTCAACTATTTCAGCAACAACTAGAACTATTGAACAACTATACACTTTAGATTCTCTTATTAACCTAGTTGAAGGAAGAGGAGAATATGAGGGAATACATGATTACTTATTACTTATTACAACTGAAGGATTCTTAGAGGATAAGATTGGTAATAACTGGGCATATGATACAGTTCAAGATGCAAAGAATGGAGTTAACCTAAAAGATAAAACGAGTGCATTAGACTATGCGGTTAATAATATTATATTACTACTTAATACAGCCTCCTCATTTAACGATAACTGTGCTGTTGAAACTGATGGATTTAAAAACTTCTTGGCTGCCGCATTAGAAACACTTATGGCAGTTGGTGCAGGAGCAGCGCTTGGAGCTGCTATTGGTTCAATGATATTCCCAGGTATTGGTACAGCTGTTGGTGTGGTTCTTGGTGGTATTATTGGTTGGTTTGCAAATGAAGCAGTTGGTGATATGCTTGCAGATTCAAATGGTATTACTGGAGATAAATATTGTAAGATTATGACAGCGGCATTAAATGATTTCGAAATTAATGTTCCTGTATATTCATATAAAATTAGTTCATTTGGAGATTACAAACCTCTTGGTGGAGAATTAACTGCTGGAAACCTAACTAAGTATAGAAATGGAACTATGGACCCTGTATTAAAAGAATATTATGATAAGAGTCCTACTACATGCTTTACTCAAAGTGTTAAGGTTGGAGTAGCTGCTGGTCTTATTTCTGTAGTTGCAGGAAGTATGGCTCAAGAATACAATTATGCTGATAGGTGCGAAGTAAAGGTTGTTAGAGAAATTGTTGGAGGATTCTATGGATCACCTAGCTTACTACTATTTGTAAATGGGGTAAAAGTAGATGACTTACATGGTAGAGTGACAACTGCCCTTATAAGAGAAATGGTATTTAGTTGGGGCTTGACTCAACTTGGTAACATCTTCACATTAGGCTCATCTAATACATTGGCTGGAATGAACTTGACATTTAGTGCAGCGCAACCAGCTTTAGGATTAAGATATTGTGCTTCAACTTCTGAAACACCAACATGTGAAGGATGGTTCCCAAATTTTGTTACTCATCCTAATTATATTGATTTGAAAATGCCATATGTAGGAGCACTTGATGCTAGCAATGCAATAACGGTGAACTTCCTTGATGAATACAAAGAAACATCTAAAAAGTTAGTAAAAGAAGCGGCAAATACATATAAATTTGAAATAGATCCAATGATTGCATATAACAAGAAAGAAACATCAAATGATTGGCACCAAATTTCTACGATACCTGAGTTTATTGGCGAAGAGAAAACTCTTGAAACACTAGAGTCGGAAATTTATCAAAAATTTATTAGCAGTCCAGGAGCTTGGTATGCTGTAAGACACAATGGTATGACTTATTTGATTTCAGATAGTGCAGTGATTGGATATACGCCTAAAAGTATTGTCTCAAATGATGAAAATGTTGTAGAGTATTATTGGGATGGAACAAATGAGTATATTTTCAGTGCAGAACGTATATCTTCAAGCAAAGCAAATGAAGACTTTATTACTAGAGCAACAATATCAAATCCATCAAGTGTAACAATTAGTGGTGCACATAAAGAATTGTATTTCTATATGGAATATAGCACAACTGATGGACACAGTAATGTATTCACTTACGCAGTATAATTGAAAGGAGTAATGAATTATGAAAAGAGTAACACTTGCAAACACAGAAGGAAATGCTAAGGAAGTTGGCATAAAAATTAGCTTCGGCTACTTATTGTTCGGACCATTTTACATGCTTGCTAGAGGTATGATTCTTAGAGGAATCTTACTATTGTTGGCTTATGTAGCAATCTTATGGTATGGACTATTTGATTTATTACACGCTTTATTAAATGGTCATGTACCAGGAATGTATATTGACTGGATGACACATGTTAAAGAGTTATATTGGTGGTTAGTTGGAGTACTTGTAGTAGTTCATGTATTGATGGTATTTGTAGCTAATAGAGCTTATATAAAGAGATTGTTTAAAAAAGGATATGTTCCATATTGCGAAATTGATACACAAATGTTAATCAAGCATAATTTAGCTAAGGTTGGAACTCAATGTTATTTATCTTCATTTAAAGCTATAGATGGAGTTCAAGGAAAAATTAAAGTTGGTAATAGCAAAGATCTTCAAAAGGAACTTGATGAATTAAAGCAACTTCTTAAAGAAGGAATGATTACTAAAGATGAATATGAAACAAAAAGAGCTATGGCTATAATGAGAAATAGCAACAAGGATAAAAGAGGAAAATAAGAAATATAAAAGGGTATCACTAAGTGGTACCCTTTTTTTGCTTTTAAAATAAAAAACTCTAGTTTTTACTAGAGCTTTTTTTAACCCATCCATTTAATTTTATTTTCAGTTCCTTGTTGTAATCTAGTTATATTAGATCTATGTTTAATCACTATAAATGTAGCGATAAATAATATTAGTATTGGATAAAAGATATCTAATTTAACTTGTAATAATGGAGAAGTTCTAAAGAATTCTATAAATGTTAATAGTCCAGAAATGAAGAATACAATAATCGATCCTAGAGAAACATATTTTGTTAGTTTTAATAGTATTGCATAGATTGCCAATGTGATTAAGTAAATATATATATTTGTTATAAACAATATTCCAAATGCACATGCAACAGCTTTGCCACCTTTAAACTTAGCAAATATAGGGTAACAATGTCCAAGTACTACTGCTATGGAAGACATATATATTCCTACATTTAGGAAGTTTGGATCAATTCTTTTCATTACTAGTGTTGTTATAAGGATTGCTAATACTGCTTTTAGTTGATCAAGTATCATTACTGCTAGTCCTGCACCTTTTCCAAGAACTCTACCAGTATTGGTGCCCCCTAAATTTCCACTTCCATAGTTTCTGATATCTTTTTTAAAAAATAGTTTGCCGACTACTAATGAAAATGGTATAGAACCCATTAAATAACTCAATAATATAAGTAGTGCTAGCGAAAATATTGTAACTACCATAAATTCACCTCGAAATTTATTATATATTAAGATATTCTATTTTAAAAGTTATTTTAGTATAATAAATATGTTAAGCATGGAAGGAGTTGTGGTTCATGGCAAATAAATACGATGAGAGTAGTATACAAATCCTAGAGGGATTGGAAGCCGTTAGAAAAAGACCAGGTATGTATATCGGTTCTACAGATCATAGAGGTTTACACCATCTTATTTGGGAAATTGTAGATAATGCAATCGATGAATCAATGGCTGGATATGGAAATAAAATTACAGTCACTATATATAAAGACAATTCAGTTTCAGTTTTAGATGAAGGAAGAGGTGTTCCTACAGGAGTACACTCAACAGGTAAGTCTACACCAGAAGTTGTTTATACTGTGTTGCATGCCGGAGGCAAGTTTGGACAAGAGGGTGGATATAAAACTAGTAGTGGTCTTCATGGTGTTGGTGCCTCAGTTGTTAATGCACTTAGTAAATATATGGATGTTACTATTTATAGAGATGGAAAAATTCATCACATTAGATTTGAAAATGGTGGTAAATTAGTAACTCCATTAGAGGTAATTGGCAATACATATAGACATGGTACAATGGTACATTTTTTGCCAGATGACAAAATATTTTCAACTACAGAATTCAATTTTCATACTATAAGCGAAAGATTAAGACAAAATGCTTTCTTACTTAAAGGATTAGAGTTGAATTTGGTTGATTTAAGAAATGATAAACAAGAAGTATATCATTATGAAAATGGTATGCTTGCTTTTGTAGAGTTTTTAAATGAGACAAAAGATGTTATTACTCAACCAATTAGTTTTGAACAAGTAACTAGTGATGGTATGGGTATTGATGTTGCATTCCAATATTGCGATGCATATGATGAAACTATCTTGTCATTTGTTAATAATGTAAGAACTCAAGATGGTGGTACTCATGAAACTGGATTTAGAAGTGGATTTACTAAAGCAGTAAATGATTATGCTAGAAATACAGGATTGTTAAAAGAGAAGGATAAGAATCTTGAGGGTAATGATATAAGAGAGGGATTAACTGCTGTTATATCTGTTAAAGTTCCTGAAAAATTGCTTCAATTTGAAGGTCAAACAAAATCTAAATTAGGAACTAGTGAAGCTAAAACTGCTGTAGAAAATATGGTTTATGAGAAGTTAACTATTTTCTTGGATGAGAATAAAGAAACTGCTCAAAATCTTATTAAAAAGGCAATGAAAGCATATCAAGCAAGAGAAGCTGCTAGAAAAGCTAGGGATGAAGCAAGAGGAATAAAGAAAGCTAAAGTTGAAAGAATTATTAGTGGTAAGTTAACCCCAGCTCAAGGTAAGGATAAATTAAAGAATGAGTTATTTTTGGTTGAGGGAGACTCTGCTGGAGGTAGTGCAAAGCAAGGAAGAGATAGAAGATTCCAAGCTATATTGCCTCTTAGAGGTAAGGTTATAAATAGTGAAAAAACTAAGTTGGCAGATTTGATGAAGAATGAAGAAATATCTACAATCATCTATACTATGGGTGCAGGTGTTGGACAAGATTTTAATATCAAAGATGCTAACTATGGAAAACTTATTATTATGACCGATGCTGATACCGATGGAGCACATATTCAAGTATTAATATTAACATTTATCTATAGATTTATGAGGCCATTAATTGAAAATCATAGAGTATTTATTGCTTGTCCTCCTTTATACAAAGTCAGCAAATCTTCAGGAAAAAGTGAGAAATTTAAATATGTTTGGAATGATGAGGATTTAGAAACTGCTAAAAAGGAAGTTGCAGGAGAAAATGGTAAATGTGAAATTCAAAGATATAAGGGTCTTGGAGAAATGAACTATAGTCAATTATGGGAAACTACAATGGATCCTAAAACTAGAACACTAATTGAAGTTACAATTGATGATGCGATGGCTGCTGAAAGAAGAGTTAGTGTACTAATGGGTGATAAAGCTGATATTAGAAGAAAATGGATTGAGGATAATGTTAAGTTTACTTTAGAAGATAACTTCAAAGTTGGAGGTGATTTCTAATGGATGAGAGAATAGAAATTTCACCTTTAGAGGATATATTTGGTGATAGATTTGCTAGATATTCAAAATATATTATTCAAGAGAGAGCCCTACCAGATGTAAGAGATGGATTAAAACCTGTTCAAAGAAGAATCTTAGTTGCTATGAATGGGGAGAGAAATACTTATGATAAGCCACATAGAAAGAGTGCTAAAACTGTTGGTGTAGTTATTGGTAATTATCACCCTCATGGAGATAGTAGTGTATATGATGCAATGGTTAGAATGTCACAATGGTGGAAACAAAATGAAGTGTTAATTGATATGCATGGTAATAATGGTTCTATCGATGGTGATGGACCTGCTGCGATGCGTTACACTGAGGCTAGATTAAGTGAAATATCAGGAGAATTATTAAAAGATTTAGATAAAGAAACAGTATCTACTGCTCCTAACTTTGATGATACTATCATGGAGCCAACAGTATTGCCAGCAAGATTTCCTAACTTACTTGTTAATGGTAGTAAGGGTATTGCTGCAGGTTATGCAACAGAAATACCTCCACACAATCTAGGTGAAGTTATTGATGCTGCTATTTATAGACTTAGAAATCCTAAGTGTTCTTTAGACGATGTTTTAGAATTTATTAAAGGACCAGATTTTCCAACAGGAGCTATTATTCAAGGGAAAGAAGGAATAAAAGCAGCTTATGAAACAGGTAAGGGAAAATGCGTTGTTAAGAGTAAGACAGAAATAGTTGAATTAAAGAATATGAATCAAATCATTATTAGTGAAATACCTTTTGAGGTTGTAAAAAGCGATTTGGTAAAAAGTATAGATCAACTTGCTTTTGATAAGAAAGTTGATGGAATAATTGAAGTTAGAGATGAGACTGATAAAGAAGGGTTAAGAATTGCAATAGATCTTAAAAAAGATGCAAATCCTCAAGTTATCTTAAACTATTTATTTAAGCAAACAGAACTTCAAATAAATTACAACTTTAATATGGTTGTTATATCTAATAAAAGACCTGTACAAATGCCACTTTTGGGTATTTTAGATGCATATAACGCTCATCAAATTGATGTTGATACAAAAAGAACTATATTTGAGCTTAATAAAGCTAAGGCTAGACTTCACATTTTAGAGGGTCTTGTTGTTGCCCTTAATCATATTGATGAGGTTATTAGACTTATTAGAAATAGTAAAGATAAAGCTGGATGTAAAGAAAGTTTAATTACTAGATTTAATATTAGTGATAAGCAAGCTGAAAGTATTGTTACAATGCAATTATATAGATTATCATCTACTGATATTAATATGGTTAAAGATGAAAAGGCTAGTTTAGAAGAATTGTGTTTGGAACTTAATTCTTTATTAGAAGATGACAATAAGATGAAAAAACTTGTTATTAAAGAGTTAACTGAAGTGAAGAAAAAGTATGCTCATGATAGAGTTAGTGTAATTGTTGATGAAGTAGAAGAACTTGTAATTGATAAACTTGCAATGGTTAGCAAAGAAGAAGTAATGGTTAGTGTATCTAAAAAAGGTTACGCTAAGAGATCTTCACTTAAATCATATGGGGCAAGTGATGGGGCTTTACCTTCGATTAAGAGTGGAGATATTCTTGTTGGTATAGGTAAGTGTATGACTACAGATACTTTACTTGCATTTACAAGCAAGGGCAATTACTTATATATTCCTGTATATGAGTTAACTGAAAATAAGTGGAAAGATGAGGGAATTCACTTGAATAGTATTGTTACTATGAATGGTGATGAATCTATTGTTAAAGTTATTTGCGTTAAAGAATTCAATAAGAATGTAAATATTATTATTGCTACAAAACTTGGAATAATAAAGAGAACAAGCTTAGATGAATTTAAGGTAGAAAGATATACTAAGCCAATTAAGTGTATGAGATTATTAAGTGAAGATGCTGTTATTGGCGTTGGTTATAGTGATGGAGATAGTGAAGTTGTAGTTATAACAGATAAGGGTAATGCACTACGTTATAGTGAATCGGGTATTAGTTTAGTGGGAATTAAATCTGGTGGAGTTAAGGCTGTAAGTGGTGTTGACAAGACTGGTGAATTAGTAGGTATGGAAGTATTAACTAATGAATCTACAAAATTAATGTATCTAGTTACCGACAAGGGTGGAAGCAAAGTAATTAACCCTAGAAATATCAATTTAACTTTAAGGACAAATAAAGCTACTCCTGTATTTAAATGTTTTAAATCAGATCCACATCTTGCTGTATCGAGCTTATTTGTAAATGAAGAAAAGAAGGCGTTTGTACTATTAAATAATGCAAATGTAATGGAAATTGATGTAAGTGAGAGAGGACAACCTTTTGATAAGAATATGAAGAATAATCTTGAATTAAAGGGTAAGGATAGAGTTGTTAGTTCATCTAACTTAGTAATTGATATAATTGATGAAAATATTAAAACATATCAAAATACGACAAATTTCGTACAAGAAAAGTTAGATAATAGAAGTGAAGTTAAAGAGAAAGAAGAAGTAGAAACCGAAAATTATGAAAAGATATCTATCTTAGATTTATTAGGAGACGACTTCTAGGGGAAAATATGAGTATAGTAGTTATAGTAGATAATGGTGCTAGTTTGCCTAGTGCGGTAGTTAAAAGAAAAGATGTATGTGTAGTGCCATTAAATATTGAATTACAAGATGGAAGAAAAATGGAACTAGTAGAGTCGAATGTGGCTGGAGAAGTTCCTTTTTCTCTAAACATCCATAAACCAGATATCTTACAAGTAAGAGAAACTGTTTTAAAATATATAAATCAAGGCGATGATGTTTTATATATTACTATTAGTTCTAAGTTATCTAAGGAATATGAAGAAATAGAAAAACTTAGAAATGAGTTGTCTTCATTTGCTTTTAAAGTAGTTGATAGTTTAAATGTCGGTAGTGGATTAACACTACTTGTAATGCTGGCTCTTGAGAAAATTGATGAAGGATTTGGGTTTAAGCAAACGTATAATTATTTAGAAATAGTAAAAAGAGAAATTAAATCAACATATGTTATTGCTAATTTTCCGTTTCTTTATTCTCAAGATATTTGCAAAGATTTAAGATGTAAGTATTTAACATATAAGGATAGATATCCAATTATGAATCTTTTAAATGGAGATACTAAAGTTAGTTTTAATTCATCAAAATTAGATGTTGGTTATAGTATTCTAGAAGATAATATTGTTGATAATATATCTAATACTAAGGAGAATATGGTTATTATTCATTATGTTGAGAATAGGGAAAAAGCAGAAGCGATAAAGAAATCTCTAAAAAGGAAATGTAGTAATATAGATGTGCAAATTATTAAAGCAGATTCTTTCCTTAATCTATGCTTGGGAGAAGAAGGATTAAGTTTTTCAATAGTTAATAAATGATCTTATAGAATATCTATAAGATTTTTTATTCTTTTGTTACTATGATTAATAAGATTTAGTATAATAGGAAAAGGTGATTATAATGTTTAATAAATCAATTGAAGAAGTTGCAAGTATTTTAGAAACTAATACGCAAACTGGATTAGATGATATAAAGGTGAGCGTTAATCAAGAAAAATATGGAAAAAATGCTTTAAAAGAAGGAAAAAAAGTAAGTTTATTTGTTAAATTTTTACTTCAATTTAAAGATGTTTTAATTCTTATCCTTATTGCTGCGGCAGTTATATCTATTATTTTGGATCCTGAAGAGTGGGTAGAGAGTTTGATTATTTTAGTTGTTGTATTAATTAATGCTATTTTGGGTGTTGTTCAAGAAAATAAGGCTGAGAAATCACTTGAGGCATTAAAGAAAATGTCTTCACCTAACTGTAAAGTTATAAGAAATGGTAAAATTACTGTTGTGGCTAGTGAAGATATTACAGTTGGTGATTTACTTGTATTAGAGGCTGGAGATATTGTTCCTAGTGATTGTAGAATTATAGAATGTAACAATTTAACTGTAGATGAGGCTAGTTTAACAGGTGAAAGTTTACCTGTTGAGAAGAATAATAAAGTTATTAATGAAGAAAACGTTCCTATTGGAGATAGACATAATATGTTATTCTCTTCTTGCTATATTACTAATGGTAATGCTAAATGTTTAGTTACAAGTATTGGTATGGATACTGAAATTGGTCACATTGCTTCAATGCTATCAACTTCAGAAAAGAATACTACACCACTTCAAGATAAACTTACTCAAGTTGGTAAAACAATTGGTATTATGTGTATCTTTATATGCTTGATAGTATTTGCTTTAGAATATATTTCAGGAACTAATATGCAACCATTTAAGACATTCGATGGCATGGTTGCTTTAGAGGCATTTAAGAGTGCAGTTGCTTTAGCTGTTGCTGCAATTCCAGAGGGACTTGCTACAGTTGTTACTGTTGTTTTGGCTCTAGGAGTAGAAAAGATGGCAAAAAGAAATGCTATTGTTAAAAAGTTACCTGCTGTAGAAACTTTGGGTTCAACTCAAATTATTTGTAGTGATAAAACTGGTACATTGACTCAAAACAAAATGACAGTTACTAGATTATATGTTGATGAAGTTAAAAATCCTAGTGAAGCAAATGATAAAGAAAAAGAGATGCTAGCATATTTTGCTTTATGTTGTAGTGCAAAAATTGAGGGAGATAAAAGAATTGGTGATCCAACTGAATTAGCACTATTAGATGTAAATAATGCTTATGGACTTGATATTAGTCAAATTGAGGAATTAAAAGAATTACCTTTTGATAGTGATAGAAAGTTAATGAGTGTACTTGTAAAGTATAAAAAAGAAAACTTACTTATTACAAAAGGTGCTTTCGATATTATTCTTGAAAGAAGCACATTGACTAAAAAGCAAAAAGAAAAATATATTGAGGCTAGTGAAATTATGGCTAATGAAGCTTTAAGAGTATTGGCTATAGGTATTAAAAAACTTGATAAAGTAAAAGATTTAAGTTTAGAAGATGAAAATGATTTGGAAATTGTTGGATTTGTTGGAATGATAGATCCAAGTAGAGAAGAAGTAAAAGACTCTATTAGAATTGCTAAGGGGGCAGGTATTAGAACTATTATGATTACAGGTGACCATAAGACTACCGCTGCAGCAATTGCTAGAGATTTAGGAATTATATCAAGTGAGGAAGATAAGGTTATTACTTCTCTTGAATTAAATGAATTAAGTGAAGAAGAGTTAGATGCTAATATTGAAAAATATTGTGTATATGCTCGTGTTGCTCCAAGTGATAAGGTTAGAATTGTTAAGGCTTGGAAGAAAAAAGGAAAGACAGTTGCAATGACTGGTGATGGAGTAAATGATGCTCCAGCATTAAAACTTGCTGATATTGGTTGTGCAATGGGTATTACAGGAACTGATGTTAGTAAAGAAGCTAGTGATATGATTTTAATGGATGATAACTTTAACACTATCGTTGAAGCTGTTAAAGAGGGAAGAGGAATTTATAGTAACGTTAAAAAATGTGTTAAATACTTACTTGCAAGTAACATTGGTGAAGTTATTACTATTTTTGTCGCTAGTTTACTTTCAGTAGTTAGTAGTGCTTCTTTAGGATTACCTCTTTTACCAATTCACTTATTATGGATTAACTTGATTACTGATAGTCTACCAGCATTTGGTCTTGGTATGGAAAAAGCTAATGATAGTGTGATGAAAGATAAGCCAAGAAATAAGGATGAAGGATTCTTTGCAAATAGGCTTGGATTCCATATTGCTGTTGAAGGTTTATTTGTAGGTGGTATTACTTTAGCTAGTTATCTAGTTGGAGATTTATTGCTAGGAGAGTTATCTCTTGCTCAAACTATGGCATTTATGACTTTGTCATCAGCGCAATTATTCCATGCATTTAATGTAAAGAGTGAAGGAACTATATTTAGTAAAGAAACATTTAATAATAAGATGTTAAATATTGCCTTTATTGTAGGTATGTCACTTCAATTTATTGTTATATATACTCCTGGATTAAATAACGTATTTAAACTTGAAGCTTTAGGTATTGTGCCTTTACTAGTTTCATTAGGATTTGCTTTTTCAGTTGTTGCAATGATAGAAGTATATAAGCTAGTTAAAAGAATAATTAAGAAATAAAAAAGCAGGGTCCTTATGGACCCTTTTCATTTAAAAATACCCCTTGTACAAATTAAGTTGTACATTAATATTATTTACCTTTATTAAAAGATTATACAAATAAGAATAAAAAACAAAAAAATTAATGTAAAAGTAGAGGGGAATTTTATAATTACAATGTATAATTATAAATGTATAATAATTGGTAGATAATTATGTAGGAGGTAATTAATATGGGAAGAGGATTTAGAAGCGGTGGCGGCGGAGGCGGCAGCCGTGGTGGAGGTTTTTCTGGAGGAGGACGTTCTAGTAGATCATCATTCGGTGGAAGTTCACGTGGTGGATTTGGTGGACATCATCACCATAGTCATACAGTATATATAGGACCTAGAAGACATCATCATCACTATTATGGTGGATATGGATATGGTGGAAGTTCTAGCCCACTATCTGGATTGATTGCGGTAATGATTTTCTTTGCTATTTTCTTAGGAATTGCTGGTCTTGGACTTCGTGGTAATATTGCTCAAGAACAAGAGTGGGTTGATGAAGCAATTCAAGATTATAACTACTATCAAGATTTGATTGAGAATGCCGAAGAAAAAGGATATATTCATGAAGGTATTGTAGTAAATAAATATTATGACAATGAAGTTGATAAGTACTATATTGAATATAGATTAGTTCCAGGTGGATTAAAGTATGAAACATTCTCAGTATATACTTATGAAGAGGCAATGGCTTTACAAAATGGTGGACCTATAGAGTTAGCTCTAGATAGAAAATTTGATGTTAGATATGTAAATGAAATTGAATCTATTGATGTTGCGTTTAAAAATGTTGAATTAGAAGAATTCTCATTATATGTTATTACAGATGGAGATACTTCATCTTTAAAGACAGCTTCATTTGTTTGCTTAACTATATCAGGAGTTCTTATTGTATTAGTAATTGTGATTGTTGTAAAAAGTTCTAAGAAGTCTTCAACATCTACAACTTCATCAACTTCAACAAGTGGTCCAATTCCTTCAAGTTCTAGTTCATGTAAATATTGTGGAACAATTCATGAACCAGGCACTAAAAAGTGTAATAACTGTGGAGCACAATTAAGATAATAAAAAATAAAAGAGTTCAAGTTAGAACTCTTTTTTTATACCTTGATAGGTATTTCTTTTTACCATTTCTTTATCTATATCATTTAAAAGTTGAGTTTTATTATTATTCCATAAAGGCGCTATTAATTCATCCATTATAGGATCTGAAGTTAGTCTTTGAATAACTATTTCTTCCCTTAGTACTTCGAGTTGTTTTATTACTGTATTAATGTATTCTTCTCTAGTTATAATAGGGAAGGGATTGGTTAAATATTCATCTCCCCAAATAGAGCCTTTCACAATATTTAAGGAATGAATTTTTATTCCTTGAATGTCTAATTTATTTAATTCTATACAAGTGTTTATCATATCTTGCTCAGTTTCGCCTTTTAATCCATTTATGATATGTATAGTGACATTTATATTATGCTTTCTAAGCATATTTACTCTATCGATAAATAAGGCATTGTCGTAGCCTCTATTAAATCTTTTTGCACTCTCCTCGTTGAATGTTTGAAGACCAATTTCTATCCAAAGTTCCTTCTTTTTGTTTAATGAAGATAAATAATCAATTATATGATCATCCAAGCAATCTGCTCTAGTAGCAATAGAGATAGCTACAATATCATCTCTATTGAAAAAAGGATCATAAATTTCTTTGAGTTTTTCAATAGGAGCATATGTGTTAGAAAAGGCTTGAAAGTAAGCAATACATTTTCCATTAGGCCATTTTAATTGCATGATTTTTTTAATGTTTTCAAATTGAGTATTTAAGTTTTCTTCAACATTGCCTCCATTTTCTCCACCACCAAAACTAGAGCAAAAGGCACAACCTCTAACACCTTTTCTACCATCTCTATTTGGACAAGAAAAACCTGCGTTCAAGGATACTTTAAAAACTTTACTCCCGTATTTTTGCTTAAGGTAGTAATCAAAGGTATGATATCTTTTATTTGTGTTTGAATACTTAAACATTTATCTCACCTATGTTTAATGATAACACATTTTATGATATATTTTAAGTGGTGATATAAATGAAATATTTAGTTTTGACAGATATACATGGTAGTAGTAAATATTTAAAACAAGTTTTAAATAAAGTTAATGTTTATGATAAACTTATTATCTTAGGAGATATATTATATCATGGACCTAGAAATGATTTGCCAAATGAATATAATCCTAAAGAAGTTATTACAATTTTGAATGAAAATAAAGAAAAAATCATTGCTGTTAGAGGTAATTGTGATGCTGATGTTGATTTGATGGTTCTAGATTTTAAAATAGAGAATCATTTGTGGATGAATATTGATGGAGTTAAGTTTTTGATAACTCATGGACATATTTATAACAAGAGCAATGTTTCCTTGGATAGGCAAGACTATTACATGCTTTATGGACATTATCATGTGAATGAAGTTAATGTTTATGGAAATATAACTTGTATTAATTTGGGGTCTTTGTCTATACCAAAAGATGGGCATTATAGTTATGCTATCATTGAAGATGGAGTATACAGGAGTTATGATTTATTTAGTGAAGAAAAATTAGTTGAGGTGAAGATTAATGAAAAGTAATTATTTTTGGCAATTACCAACTCATCAGAGTAATTTAACTAATAATGATTACATAAGGTATAATGCAAAATTACACTGCTATGTTAATAATAAAAGTTTGTGTAATAAGCATATTCAAGATACTAGAGCTTTTGAAAATTATGATATAGAAGAGTTTTTGAAAGAACATGGTGAGGGATATGTTTGTAAGTGTTGCCTACAAAGATATAGGAAACTAACTGCTAATAATAGTAAAACTAGATAAATCTATATAATTCTATATTATATAGATAATTGTAATTTTGATTAAAAGAGGGTACAATAGTAGAGTTGGAAGGAAGATGTTTGTGAATAAACTTGTAATTAAGGACTTAGAAGTAAGTGTTGATGATAAAAAAATATTAAAAGGTGTTAATCTTGAAATTAATAAAGGAGAGATACATGCTCTTATTGGACCTAATGGTCATGGTAAGTCAACTCTTTTAAATGTTATTATGGGGCACCCTAGATATGTTGTTGATTCTGGGAGTATTACATATAATGATGAAGACTTATTATCTTTAAGCGTTGATACTAGAAGTAAAAAAGGAATCTTTTTTGCTATGCAACACCCACTTGAAATTAGTGGAGTTAAAAATATTGATTTCTTAAAGAGTGCAATTAATGCAAGAATGGATAAGCCTGTAAGTTTATATAAATTTATAAAAGAAGTTGAGGTTGCTAGTGAAGAAGTTGGATTTGATTCTAATTTGATTCATAGAAATCTAAATGAGGGATTCTCAGGGGGAGAAAAGAAGAGAAATGAAATACTTCAAATGAAGTTATTAAATCCATCACTTGCTTTAATTGATGAAATTGATTCTGGTTTAGATGTAGATGGATTAAATATGGTATCTAATGCGTTAAATAATAGTAAAAATGATGAATTCAGTGCTTTAATTATTTCTCACTATTCTAAATTATATAAAGAAGTTAAACCCACTCATGTTCATATAATAGTGGATGGAAGAATTGTTACTAGTGGTGATTATTCTCTTATTGAAAAAGTAGATGCTAATGGATATAGTTGGGTTGAAAAAGAATTTGGTGTTAGTATTAGCAAAAAAGAAGACAAGCCAAGAGTTGTTTTGGGAACTTGTGCAGTAAAGGAAAGTATCAGCAATGGAAGTAATTAATATAGAAAAAGATACAGAACTTGTGATATCTTCACAAGCAAACGATATCCAAATTAATATAAATAATTGTAGAGCTATTATTACGGATACTTCATGTTCATCTAAAACAATTAATATAGTTAATGGGGAATTAGAGTACTCATATGTAAAGGGATTAGCTCATGAGGGAAAAAATGTAATTACTACTGAAAATGGAAAGTGTGTCATTAGAGTTATTGATTTAGAAAGTAATAATGGCTCTGAAATATATAATCTTATAACAAAAGGTTATAAAGATGAGATTGATTTTAGTGTGGCTTGTATTTCTAAAAAGAATGTTAATAAGGATTACTTTATAAGAAGTGAAAATATTACAGGAGATACAGGTGTTAAAATAGATTGTTTTGGTATAGTTGAGGATACTTCAAAATTAAAATATGATATTACTTCTTATATCAAACAAGGAGCAAAAAGAAGTGTAGTGAATCAAAATAGTAAGATATTGTTATTTGATAAGGAAAGCGTTGGGATTAATAATCCAATTCTAGAGATTGAAGAAAATGATGTTAAGGCAAATCATGGATCAAGTATTGGAATGATTGATGAGGAAACATTATTTTACTTAACAAGTAGAGGTATTGAAGAGAGTGTAGCTAGAAATTTAGTTAGTATGGGTAAGATTAGTTACATGATAGAAAAAATAAATGATAAAAAAATAAGAGAAGAATTGTTAGAGAGGATGTGAAATTATGAAAGATTATAGATTAGATTATCCGTTTTTTAAAAATAATCCTAATACTATATTTTTTGATAATGCTGCAACAGCTTTAAAACCACAATGTGTTATTGATGCAGTTACATATTACTATTCTAATCTTTCTTGTAATGCTCATAGAGGAGATTATCATTTGTCATATTTAGTTGATAAAGAAATTGCAGAAGCTAGAAAAGATGTAGCTTCCTTTATTGGGGCAAACGATAATGAAGTGGCATTTATCTCTGGTACTACGGAAGGACTTAATATAATAGCTAATGGGTTTGTTTCAAACATCATTAATGAAGGTGATGAAATTCTTATTAGTGAACTTGAGCATGCTTCTAATGTGTTGCCATGGTTTAAGATTGCTCATCAAAAGAATGCTAAAGTTAAATATGTTGAGCTTGAAGGAGATAAAATTACAATAGATGCTGTAAGAAAATCTATTACAGATAAAACTAAGGTTATTTCTCTTGCCTATATTTCAAATGTTTTGGGATATAAAATTGATGCTAAAGAGATTGCTAAAATTGCTCATGAACATAATATTATATTTATCTTAGATGGAGCTCAATCTACTCCACATATAAAAGTAGATGTAAAAGATATTGATTGTGACTTCTATGTCTTTAGTGCTCATAAACTAGGTGGTCCTACAGGAATTGGGGCCTTATATGGAAAAGAAGAACACTTAGCAAATACTGATCCTTATAATTTGGGTGGTGGTATGAATAAGAAGTTTAGTAAAGATACTAAATATGACCCTTATAATTCGGTTAGAAAATTTGAGGCTGGCACACCTAATATTGAAGGTATATTTGGATTTAGAGCAATAGTTAATTATTTAAACAATATAGGTATGGACTACATTGAAGAAGTAGAAAGAAAATTAAGACTTAGAGCTCTAGAGGGACTTAGAAAACTAGATAATATAATTCTCTACAATGATGACCCAGATGCCTATACAATCTCATTTAATGTTAAAGATGTATTTGCTCAAGATGCGGCTAGTTTATTTGGAAAGTATGATATTTGTCTAAGAGCTGGTCAACATTGTGCTAAGCTAATTGATGGAGTTATGGGAACATATGCATCTCTTAGATGTAGTTTATATTTTTATAACACTGAAGAAGAAATAGATAAGTTTATTGAAACTGCTAGTAAAGGAAGTGACTTTTTAGATGCCTACTTTTAAAGATAATCCTGCACTTATTAGAGAAGTGATTATGGATCACTATGAGTATCCTAGAAATAAAAAATTAAAAAATGATCCTAGTTATACTAAAGTTAACTTAGATAGTGAATCATGTATAGATAATATTGATTTAGAAGTTAAAGTAGAAGATGGAATAATTAAAGATATTTGCTTTGATGGAGTAGCTTGTACTATTTCTACTGCTTCAACTTCAATTATGAGTGAATTATTAAAAGATAAAACAATTGAAGAAGCTAGAGTTATTATAGATAACTATATTGCCATGCTTCATGGTAATGAATATGATGAAGATTTACTTGAAGAAGCAAATGCTTTTGTGAATACAGGAAAGCAAGCGAATAGAATAAAATGTGCAACCTTATCTTGGGTTGGATTAAAAGATATATTAGATAAATAAAGGAGGGATATTATGGCAGGTGTTAATTCTGGAAAAGGATTAAATGAAGATGTTATTAGATTTATATCTAAAAGCAAAAATGAGCCAGAGTGGATGCTAGAGTATAGACTTAAAGCCTATAATCATTTTGTTAATACACCATTACCTAGTTTTGGACCTTCTTTAGAAGAAATCGATTTTAATGATTTTACATATTTTGTAAAAGCAACTGATAAAGTTGAAAATAGTTGGGAAGAAGTTCCTGAAAATATTAAAGATACTTTTGATAAACTTGGAATTAAAGAAGCTGAGCAAAAGTTTTTATCTGGAGTTTCTACTCAATATGAGAGTGAAGTTGTATATCATTCAATGCTAAAAGAGGTTGAAGAAAAGGGAATTATATTTTTAGATACTGATAGTGCTTTAAAACAATATCCAGAAATCTTTAAAGAATATTTTTCTACAGTAGTACCATATACTGATAATAAATTTGCTGCTTTAAATAGCGCAGTATGGAGTGGTGGTACTTTTATTTATGTACCTAAAAATACACATTTAGATAAGCCGCTTCAATCATACTTTAGAATTAATTCTCAATCTATGGGACAATTTGAAAGAACGCTTATTGTTGTGGATGAGGGTAGTGATGTCCATTATGTTGAAGGGTGTAGTGCTCCAATATATTCAAAAGATTCTCTGCATGCAGCAGTTGTTGAAATTATAGTTAAAGATGGTGCGAAATGTAGGTATTCTACTATTCAAAACTGGTCTACTAATATTATTAATTTAGTTACTAAAAGAGCATTAGTAGAGAAGGAAGGATTAATGGAGTGGATTGATGGTAATATTGGTAGTCATATCAATATGAAATATCCAGCATGTGTCTTAAAAGGAGATAACTCTAAGGGAGTATGTATATCTATTGCTGTAGCAGGAAAAGATCAAATTCAAGATGCTGGAGCAAAGATGATACATATTGGTAAAAGAACTAGTTCTACAATTATTTCTAAATCAATTGGTAAACAAGGTGGTAGTGTGGATTATAGAGGGCTTGTTAAGATTACCAAAGGTGCTAGTAATTCTAGAAGTAAAGTAGAGTGTGATACATTATTAATTGATGATATTTCTACTAGTGATACTATTCCTACAAATATTGTAAGTAATAACTCTTCAATATTAGAACATGAAGCTAGTGTAAGTAAGATAAGTGATGATGAACTATTTTATCTTATGTCTAGAGGGTTAGATAAAAAGAAAGCTGCACAAATGATTGTAATGGGATTTATTGAACCATTTGCAAAAGAACTTCCAATGGAATATGCAGTGGAACTTAATAACCTTATAAAACTTGAAATGGAGGGAAGTATAGGATGATGACCTTGTCAAATGTAGAAAATTTAATGAATGATATATTTTCTAATGATTCACTTCTTAGAATTATATTTTCTTCTCCATATAAAAAAAATAAAGATTCATTTAGTAAAGTTCAATTATCACCATTTATTCATGATGGTAAAATGGAATATCAATTTTCATATTTCTTTGAAAATAAGGTGGTACATTCAAATTTAAATAAAGATGATGCAATTAATGAAACAACAACATTAATTACTTCAATTTTTAAGCAAGCATTAGTTACTTGTAAAGAGCATGAATATCATCTTTTAAGTAATAAGAGTGGAAAGGTTACTATCATAAAAAGAAATATAGAGAATAAAAAGTTAACTACTTTATCTCATAATAAGGAAAAGCAATATATTATTAAAGATAATACAATAGTTCCTTTCCTTGTAGAACTTGGGGTAATGAACATAGCAGGTAAAGTATTAAATGATAAATATGATAAGTTTAGACAAATTAATAGATTTATTGAGTTTGTAGATGATATAGTGGATGAATTTGATCCTAAAAAGACAATTTCTATTATTGATTTTGGTTGTGGTAAATCATATCTTACATTTGCAATTCATTATTATTTAACAGAGGTTAAAAAACTTAAAGTTAATATTGTGGGACTTGATTTAAAAGAAAATGTTATTAAGGAATGCAATAAAATTGTTGCTAAATATAATATGAAAGGAATTAGATTCCAAATTGGTGATATTAAAGATTATAAGGAAGAAAAAGTGGATATGGTTGTAACGCTTCATGCTTGTGATATAGCTACTGATTATGCACTTTATAATGCCATAAGATGGAATGCGAAGGTTATTCTTTCAGTTCCTTGTTGCCAACATGAACTTAATAATCAAATTAAATCAAATACATTAAGTGCACTAACTGAGTTTGGAATTGTAAAAGAGAGAATGTCTGCCTTGATGACAGATGTTACTAGAGCTAAATTGCTTCAAATTGAAGGATATAAAACTCAATTATTAGAGTTTATTGACATGGAACATACTCCTAAAAATATATTGATAAGAGCAATAAAAAGAGATAGAAATATCAATATGAAAAAAGCTAAACAAGATTTAGAAAATTTAAAATCAGAATTCAATTATGAACTTACTCTTGAAAAGCTATTGAATAATAAGGAGTAGTTATTATGGATTTTGTTAAAAAGAATTGGAAATTAGTAATTGTTTATGGGATTTTATTTCTTGCTATAATTGCTTGTAGTGTTGTTCTAGTGACTAAGTGTATTAGAGATAATAGACCAAATGGTACTACTGTAATTGATGCTTCTACTTTGGAAGAAAAGATTTCTCACAAGGAAGATTTTATTTTGGTTGTAGGGCAATATGATTGTTCTGCATGTCAATTATTCAATGATACATTAAGAGAATATACTAGTGATGGAAGAGTGGTATATTATTTTTATGCAGATAATGAAAATGATATTCATCTAGATAAAGCTATTTCTACAATAAAAAAGAAACTTGTAGAGTTACCTAAAGAGAGAGGAATAACATTATTACTTACTCCTACTACTATATTTGTAGAGGATGGTATTTTTAAAGATGCATATCAAGGGCATGTAAAAGTATCGGATACAGAAGAGTATGAAGAATTTAAAAAGATTGTTGAAGGACAATATGTTAAAAGAAAAACAATATTGACCTTGGAAGAACTAATTGAAAAAATACAAAGTGGTGAGGAATTTATCTTTACTATTGGGCAAACCACATGTGGGCATTGTATGACATTTGAATCTACAATTCATAGATATCTTCAAGAGGGAAATGATTGGTATTATGTATATGTTGATCAAGAAGATTCAACAGGTGTAATAGAACTATATACTCAAGTTATTCTAGCTGTTCCAGAAGATAGGGAAATTAGCTATTATACTCCACTTAGTGTCTATGTAAAAGAGGGCGTATATATAGATGCTTATATGGGAACAATAGATACATATAACGATGATCAATACAATAAGTTTAAAGACCTTTTATCAGGATTATATGTTGGAGAAGCATATCCATTTGAATAAAATAAAAACCTAGTCTTATAACTAGGTTTTTTTATTGTTCAAATATTTTTTTTGTGTTGGCAAAATGTACTTTAGCCACTTCAATTAAGATATCTTCACCTTGTTTAGCTACCAATTCTTTAGCAAATATATCTACATCTTTGCCTGCACCTTTTGGTATTTCTTGACCTATTGTCTCTCCAAGAGCCTTCATTTTAACTAAAAATGAATATCTAGCAATAATTGAGGCTACTGCCACTGCAGGATATTTACTTTCTGCTTTAGTTTCAAACTTTATATGACCCTCAACATAAGGAGAAAATTTTATGTAGTCGTAGTATCTTGCTTCACTAATAAATTGATCGATTATTGTGAATACTGCTTTTTTATTGGTTTTTTCCCTTAGATTATGAATTACTTGATTATGAAGCATAGATTTAATTTTGGCTTGATTATATCCTTGCTTAATCAATGCGTTATATTTTTTAGGATCCACACTCATTTGAGAGTAAGGGATTCTTTTTAATAACTTTGGTGCTATTTTTCTGATAGTATCATCTGTTAATTTTTTAGAGTCATCAATGCCTAATTCATTTAAAAACTCAATGTCGCTTTGTTTAACTAGAGCAGCACAAACACACATTGGCCCAAAATAATCTCCTGTACCTACTTCATCTGTACCAATGTGTTCTTTTGTATAGAACCATTGTCTTGGCTCTTTGATGCTTGCTTTCTTTTCTTTTTTTGTCTCAATTGGTTTTTCTTCCTCTAAAGAGAGCTCACTAAGTAATGAGTTGTCCCAAATACTAGCTTCATAAGTTGCATTTTCACCTTGGAAAACAACTTTTTTAGAAGTGTATATAGTTATTGTTACTTTTTCAGCTTTAAATTGCTTATAAACATATTCATTAGAGTTTTCTACAAGATAATCATTATAAAACGATACTATCTTTTCAATAGCACTATCATCTAAAGATAATGTAATTGTTTTATTTTGCATCGTTATCACCACACTTTTATTTTATCACATAAAATCTTTTATGAAACATATTTTTATTTTAAAAAAAGACTAATTTTATAAATGATAACATTGATATAAGATAGATATTATTTGGTTAAAATATTTAAAAATAAGTGATATAATAAGGTTGATAAGAAGGTGAAGGTATGGAAACTAGTGAAGTTTTAGAATTTAATATAATTAAAGAGACACTTAGTAGTATTGCTAAAATGGAAATTAATAAGGAAAGACTTATTAATCTTACTATGTCAAACGATAAGGATCATGTAGAATCAATGTTAAGGCAAGTAGATGAAGTAAGTAGAATTTTAATTAAATTTGGTAATATTGAATTAGTGGAACTTGGTGATATTTTTCATAGTGTAGATAGAGCTAGTAAGAAAGCTATTTTAAGTATAAGAGAGTTATACAATATTCTTTCATCTTTCAAATTGATTCTTGAATTAGAAAAATATAATTTAAATATAAGTAAGAGTGAATATATAGAATATTATAAGATTATTAACAATTTGACTTTTGTAGATAATTTATATAGAGAATTATTAAAGTCTATATCAAATGATATGACTATACTAGATAGTGCTTCAATTAAACTGAAAAAGATCAGAAATGAAATCAGTAATTGTGAGGCTGATATCACTAATAAATTGAAGAAAATAATAGCTAATAATATGAAGATATTAACTAATACAGATATTATCTATCGTAATGGTAAACAAGTATTAGCAGTCAATTCATCATATAAATATAGCTTAGGTGGAATAGTGGTAGATGAGTCAAGTAGTGGTGCTACTAGCTATGTTGAACCAGAAGAGGTATATAAGCTTACATCTAGAATTAATGTTTTAAAGCAAGAAGAACAAGAAGAAATTGAGAGAATTTTAACTTATTTGTCTCAATATGTAGTTAGTTATAAAGAAGAAATTAATGCGAATTTTGCATCCTTATTGGAACTTGATTATTTGTTTGCAAAGGCTAAATATGGAAATAGATTAGATGCAAAAAGAGCAACTATTGGCGATGAAATAAAGCTTGTTGGTGCTAGACATCCTTTGATTGATAAAAATAAAGTTGTTAGTAATACTTTTGTTATGAATGATAAAAGTCAAAAGATAATTGTTATTAGTGGTCCTAATACTGGTGGTAAAAGTGTTGCATTGAAGACTTTGGGACTTTTGGCGTATATGAATCAATGTGGTTTACTTGTTAGTGTAGATAGAGATGCTATACTTCCAATATTTGATGAGATATATTTAGATTTAGGAGATAACCAATCAATTGTTTCTTCCTTATCTACTTTTTCTAGTCATATTTTAAATATATCTTCAATTCTTAATAATGCCACAAAAAATAGTTTGGTTTTATTGGATGAAGTTGGTGCAGGGACTGACCCAAAACAAGGAGAAGCTTTAGCTATTTCCTTAATTGAAGAATTTCATGAATTAGAATCATATTTGATGATTACAACTCACTATGATAACTTAAAAACGTATGCTTTAGAGACAAATTATATTAAAGTATGTGCAATGGATTTTGATAAGATTACATTAAAGCCTACTTATAAACTTATTGAAAATACTATTGGTAAATCATATGCTTTTGAAATTGCTAAATTATATGGAATTAGCGATAAGATTATTGTAAGAGCAGATGAATATAAAGAGAAGTATTCTAATGTAAATGAAAGAGCTTTGAAGAAATTAGAAGAAGAAATGGATAAATATGAAGTTTTAAAAGAAGAAAACGAGTTATTGAAAAAACAATTAAATGAGCAAATCGAAGTTAATAAGCAAAAAGAAAATAATTTAAATGCTTTAATTAAAGATGTTCAAGATAAGGCTGAAGAAGAAAAAGAGAGAATTATCAAAGAGAGTATAGAAAAAATTGAAGATATTTTATATGAGATAAGAAATAAGGATAATCTTAAGATGCATGAGGCACTTAAGGCAAAAAAAGAACTTGAAGAGTTAACTTTAAAAGAGGAAGAAGAAAGATCTAATGCAGTATTTCAAGTTGGAGATTATGTATATGTTACTAGTTTTAATAGTTATGGTACTATAACTAAGAGAAACAAAGATGTTTATAGTGTTAATTTAGGTAAAATGACTATTAATGTTAAAAATAAAGATTTGGAAAAGAAAGTTAAGTCTAAGAGTAAAGCCAAAGTTGTAGTTAGCAATAAAGTTAAATTAACTAAGATGACTAATGAAGTTAATTTGATTGGTATGACTAAAGAAGAAGCTATTTATGAAATGAAACAATTTTTAGATAAGGCAAGAGTTATTAATTTAAGCCCGGTTAGAATTATTCATGGTTTTGGAGAGGGAATCCTTAGAAGAGCTGTAGATGAATATCTTAAAAAATGTGATTTTGTAGAATCTTATACTTTGGCTGGTTTTGGAAGTGGTAGTGGTGGTGCTACTATGGTGTATCTAAAAAAGAGGACTAATGTATGATTAAAGAAAAGCTAAGTTTACTTGAAGATAAACCTGGTTGTTATTTAATGTATGATAAAAATAATGAGATTATTTATGTTGGTAAAGCTAAGAGTTTAAAAAATAGAGTATCTCAATATTTTTTAAAAGAGCATACAGGTAAAACTAGATTAATGGTTAGTAATGTAGTTAAGTTTGATACTATTATTACAAGTAGTGAAAAAGAAGCTTTGTTACTAGAAAATAACTTAATTAAAAAGTATAATCCTAGATTTAATATTTTACTTAAAGATGATAAAAGATATCCCTATGTGAAACTAGTGAAAAAACCATATCCATATTTAGAAATCGCTAGAAATTTAAAAGATAAAAAGGCTATATATTTTGGCCCTTTTTCTGATTCTAGTGCGGCATATAATTCTATACATTTACTTAACCAATTATATAATTTGAGAAAGTGTAAGAATATACCTAAAAAGGAATGTTTATATTATCATTTAGGAATGTGTTTGGCTCCATGTATTCATAAAAATATAAGCGAAGAGCAAACTAGTGAAATTATTAAAAATGTTGAAGCTTTTTATAATGGGAATGCAAGTAATGTCAAAAAAGATCTAGTTAAGAAGATGAAAGAATATTCGGATAAATTAGATTTTGAAAATGCAAAAGAGTGTAGAGATTTAATTGAGTATTTAGATCATATACTTGTGAAACAAGATGTGGAACTAAAAAATAACTTAAATTGTGATTTCTTTGCTTTTTCTTTTAAAGAGGATTATGTTGCAATGGCCAATTTAATATATAGAAATGGGGTTCTTATTGCATTAAATAAAAAGGTTATAGAGTCACTTAACAATGAAGAGGGATATGAATCACTTATAATAGATTATTATAATCATCATCTAGTACCCAAGTATATTGTTGTACCAAGTTATATCAACGCCCCATTGTTGTCAGAAATTTTAAATACAAATGTAATATATTCTTTAAAGGGTAGCAAGAAAAATATTTTAGAGATGGCTGCAAGTAACGCAAGAAAAGCAATGGAGGAATATTTTTTAAAGGATACAAATAACAATGCTCTATTAACTGAATTGCAAGTTAAATTAAATCTAAAACTATATCCTAGAAGAATAGATTTATTTGATAACTCACATCTTCAAGGAGAAAGTGCCATTGGAGTTAAGGTATGTTTTGAAAATGGTGTTTCTAATAAAAAACTATATCGTAAATATTTAATTCAAAGCGATAATAAAAAAGATGATTTATCTAGTATGAGGGAAGTATTATATAGGAGATTATTTAAGATTTTAAGTGATAATGATTATACACCAGATTTAATTATATTAGATGGTGGAGAGAACCAAATGAAAGTGGCAAAAGAGGTTGTAAAAGAATTAAATCTGGATATAGCTTTATGCTCTTTAGTAAAAGATGATAAGCATAGTACTAGAGGATTATTAGATGATAACTTTAATCTTATCGATATAGATAAGAAAAGTGATTTATTTTATTTGCTTGTTAGAATGCAAGATGAAGTACATCGTTATGCTATAACTAGTCATAGAAATAAAAGAAGTAAGTCACTTACTGCATCCTTGCTTGATGATGTAGAAGGTCTTGGTAAAAAAAGAAGAGATGCACTTTTAAATGCATATAATTCTTTAGGGGAAATAAAAGAGGCAAGCGTTGAAGAATTAAGCCAATATGTCCCAGAAATTGTTGCTGTTAGAATTAAAGAAAAATTTAATGGCAACTAAAAATTAAATGCATACTATATACTAGCAGGGAGGTAAAAGGAAGTGTCTATTCTAACTGCTAGGGAAAAACAAATATTTAATTTGTTAATATGTAATAAGACTACAAGTGATATAGCGTCATTACTTTCTATTAGTGAAAAAACAGTTAGAAATCACATTTCTAATGTTATTCAAAAATTAGATGTAACTAGTAGGTCACAAGCGATTATTGAATTAATTAAATTAGAAGAAATAGCCTTATAAGGGCTATTTTTTTTGCATATTTTATTTTTGAAATAATATGATTTATTAGTGGGTGAAAATAATGAAAAAGTTTAAAAGTAAATTGATTTATATTATAGGGTTACCACTTGTTATAATTACAAGTGTGGTTAGTGTGGGTCTTATTAATAATAAAGAGAATAATTTAAATAGTGAGTTTGTCTATGAATTTGAGGAATCTAATTATAGAAGTGTATATATGCTTGATGATTCTAATACTCTTTTTCCATTGACCATTAAGGTTAATAAGGGAAATCATCTTATTGATGAAATATATACAGTTGTTTCTAAATTAAGAGATTTAGAAGTTAAAGGATTTAATAGTGTATTAGCAAAAGATATTAAAATTAATAAAATAGAATTAAAAGATGGGATTTTGAATATAGATTTTTCTAAGGAGTTTTTGATTTATAATAAGGATTTAGAGGAAAAAATAATTGAGGCGTTAACTTGGAGTGTTTTGGAATTTGATGAGATAAAAGGGCTTACTATAAGTGTAGAAGGGGATGTTTTAAAGAGCATGCCTTTGAATGGATTAAAACTACCAGAAGTTTTAGATAAGAGTATTGGAATCAATAAATATGGAGAAAGAATAAATAAGTGTTTAAATTGTAAAGAGGTTGTGGTTGTATATTCTAAAAGAGTTGGGGATAGAGATTATTATGTTCCAATCACTAGATATGTAGAGTCAAGTAGTGAGGTGAGCATCGTTGAAGCTTATAAAAAAGATGTTAGTGTTGTTTCTGGATTTAAAAAGTTAAATCTTATTGATGATCTAAAAGGAATTGAAAAAGTAGATGATGAGATGAATATAAGAGTTGATGAATCATATTTAGTTGAAGAAAATTTGGTCGATAGTAGAGTGTATGAATTAATAGTGGTTACTCTCTATTACAATGACTTAGATTATAAGGTTAATTTTTTTGTTAATGATGATGCTGTCATGGTGAATGGTTATAATAATAGTGAAGAAAAAGTTAGTCGTGTTAATATAAATGAAATAAAAATATAGGAAGAGATTCTTCCTATTTTCTTTTTTAAAGAAAATGTGGTCTAAAGTATAAAGTAATGATAGAATAATTGTGTGGTGATTATATGGAGATTTTAGCTAAGTATTATCTTGAAAAAGATGAAAAAATTAGAAATGAATTACTTGCAGTTATGCTTGAGGATTATAAATTGTATGTGGATATTGTTTTATCTAATATTTTACAATATAAAGAACTTAGAAATAATGCTTATTTTTTAAATATACTTTCAAGAAAAAAAAGAGTGTGTGATTATTTAAAAGATAAGTTCAAAAGAACTCATTTTGACATACTTATAAATGCAGAGGATAGTAAAACAAGAAAGAATGCTTATGTATTTATGGGTAACTTTTTACATAAGGATTATGCTATTGATTTAATTAAGCAATTAAAGAAGGAAGAAACTAATTTTTGTATTTCTTCATTAGTACTTTGCTTAGGTAATTATAAAATTAAAAATATTGAGGAAATATTAAATAAATATTTGGAATTTTTGTATAAAAGATACAATGAAGGGGATTTATTAGAAGTTCACTATAATGAGATTTTAAATAGTGTTAATAAGGTTTTAAATAAAACAAGTGGTGCTATAAATCATAAATTTAATAAATTAGATAGAGATGTTGATTTATATCTTACTTGTATGAAACCACTTGTAAATGCTTCATATGCTAAGATTAAATCTTTATTTAATAATGCTAGAAAACTAGAAGAGGGAGTTTTGATTACTAGTGATGATTTAAATAGGGTATTTAAGGTTAGATGTTTTTATGAGGCTTTAATTAGTATAAATGGATTTGATATAGCAAATGATGATATGTTAAATAATATTGCTAAGTTTTTAGATTCTAAGATACTAGAAAAGTCTCATATTGGTGAGGGAGCATTTAGTTATAGGGTTGAATATATTAGCGAGAAAAATAAGCAAGAAAAGATTAATATGTATGATAAAGTAAATGCTTTTGTTCATAATCGATATGGAGATGCCTATGTTAATAATGCTTCACTTTATGAATTTGAAATTAGAATTATTGATAAGGGTGAAAAGTGCGATGTTTTGTATAAGATTTGTACTTTTAAGGATGCTAGATATGATTATAGAGTGAAGGATTTACCTGCTTCGATTAATCCAAGTAGTGCTAATATGATGCTTGAGGAAGTTAAACAATATTTAAAAGAAGATGCAAATGTACTTGATCCGTTTTGTGGTACCTCTACAGTACTTGTAGAGAGAAGTTTTATTTCTAGAGTTAATTTAACGGGAGTAGATATTGATAAAGATGCTATTGAATATTCTAAAGTAAATACTGGTAAATTAGGTTTGAGTGTTAATTTAATTAATCAAGATGTTTTAGAGCATGAAGGATTTTATGATGAGATTATCTCTAATATGCCATATGGTAATAGGGTTTCTAACCATAAGGAAAATGAGATTCTTTATAAGGCTTTTGTTAGAAAGTTACCTAGTCTTTTAAATGATGGTGGGGTTGCTATTTTGCTTACAACTGAGCTAGCTTTATTAAAGAAGGTTGTAAAAGATAATAAAAAATTAAAATTAGTTAAAGATATATATACTGAAACTGGTGGTTTAGCACCACATCTATTTGTAATTAAAAAGATTTAAAAGGCTATTAATAAAAGCGTTTTTTGGCTATAATTATTGAGTGAGGAGAGATAGTGATGGAAGAATTGTATGATTACCTATTAAAAGATAAAAACTTAAAGGGTATGTTTGAAAACTGGAGCTATGATGATAAGGTTATAGTTTCTAGATGTAATGACTTATTAACAAAAATTAAAAGCTATCTCTATGTATTTGGCTATGAGTCAATTAAAGAGGGAGCAAGTAAGGATCCTACTTTCAATGATGCATGTTTGAATAATATTTTGCAAATTAGAAAGCTACTTAGTTTATTACCAGGATCTCATATTAAAGGACTTCAAAGTCTTGGAATTATTGTTATTGCTCCAGGAAAAATTAAGAGTAAGCCATTTATTCCATTTAATGATATAGTTGTGAAGAACATGGAAAAGGTGTTCTCTGATATATTGGGATATCAAAGTGATATAAAAGAAGATATTCTTGCTAATTCTAAACTTAAGACTATTATTAGAGGTATTACTTTTAATGGTAGTATTTCACTTGAAACTACAAGAAAGAAATTAGCGGCTCATGTTGAAGTTGGTAATGTTAATATGATTAAGGATATTTTAATGTTACTTGATTATGTTGAAAGAATGGATAACCACCTTCAAAGATGTGAAGTAGATGAGTTTAGAGAATTTTGTGATGATAGAGCATGTATGGATGCGGTTTCTTATACTTTATTAGAAGCACTAAGATGTATGGAAAAGGCTAGTGGAGATACTAAGGCTTATTATGAGGAATTAGGTATTGATTTAGTTAGATTATCTAAGATACATGTTGCTATTGTTAAAAGAGGTATTACTCAATTTGAGTATGTAAGCGAAAGTTACTATACTGAAGAGCTTTGGAGCCAAATCAAGGTAGTTACAGATTCTGCATTTGCTCTTGCTGAAATTGCATTAAAAAAGGAGGCAAATTATGAAGAAAACTAAGGGATTAATTTCACTTGCTATTGTAGCTATACTTTGTGGGTGTAGTTGTGGAAGGGTTAATGAAACAACTTATAATAACGCGATAAATAATTTTAATAGTACAGATGCTATATCTTTTACTAGAATTGAAAATGTAACTAGTAAAGCTGATCCATCTTCTTATTCTAGAACAATCATTGATGCTAAGTTTATCTTTGATGGTAATAAAAATGGAGATATAGTGGAGGCAGAGTATAAGATTAGCGATTATGTTTTATCTACTAAAGTGAGTTCAAATGATTATTATTATGTGGATGTTACTAATACATTATATAGTAAAAAACAAATACCTGGTGTACTAGAAGAGAGGATAAAAGAAAGTACAAGTTATGAAGATTATTTCAATATTCATAATTGTTCTACTACTTCATGTAGGGTAGGTATTCAAACTAATCTTGCACCAATCTTTAGTATTGATGATGTGCATGGATTTGTTATTGAAAAAATAGATGGGGAAGCTGTTGCAACATTTAGCGCTGCATGCCCTGCATTTGAAAATTGTAAAGGTAATGAAATGCTAGATTATAAATTAATTATTGGTGGAGATGGTAATGTATTGAGTCTTTACTATACTATTGATGGTAAAAATGATACTACCACAATAAGTTATAAATTTAATAATTATGGTTCAAACGATGTGACTATAAGCTTTCCAAATGACTTAGATAGCTATATTGACGGAAATATTGATTAATTTTGCTTGTAATTTAAAAAAAAGTTGTTATAATATTTCTCGTGTGTCAACGTAGCTCAGTTGGATAGAGCAACGGCCTTCTAAGCCGTAGGTCATGGGTTCGAATCCCTTCGTTGACGCCATTTTTATTATAACGAAAAAATATGGAGGAAGTATGGAGTTTGTTTTTGATGAAAAAATTTTAAGCTGCTTAGATGAAAATACTTTACTTGATGAATTCCAAAAGATGTATAACGAACACAAATATATACAATGTGTTCTGTACATTGAAAAGAAGTTATCTGCTTTTTCTAGTAAGTTTTATGATGTTATGATCATCTACTTATACTCTCTAATCAAGGCAAACAATAAAGAAAAGGCCTTGAAAATAGTGAAAGAAGAATTATCTATGCCATATATTCCTGCATTATATGAAGATAGATTTAAAGATATATATAACGAATTAGCATATAAAGAAAAAGAGGCTAAGGAGTTTGTTTTATCAAGAGAGAAGATAAGGGAAATACTTGAGACTAATAGTGATAAAAATGTTATCATTTTAGCTATTGTTGAGATGTGTAAATTAAACATTAGAGACTTCTTGGATTCTATTCAAGTTTTCTTTAAAAGAAGGATTAGAAATATATTTAAGGTAATGCTAATTGATGCTTTGAGAAGTCAAGGTGTAAATAGGGAATTTGAGTTAATAAATGAGGGTAAAAAATCCTTTATAAATCCTATTAACAGTGAGAATGTTTTAGAATGTGAAGATTATGCAATTCTAAAAAAGATTCTTGAGGATAATATTGGTAAGCAAAATCCTAATTTGATGAATTTGGCTTTAGAAAATTTAATGTTATATCTAAGTGAAATTTATCCAAATAAGATTAAAGAAGAAGAGTATGGATTTATCGCTTATTGTATCCATTTACATTCATTAAAAATGTATGGAGAAGAAGATGAAAAACTATCAATTATCTATAAAATAGATAAAAATAATGAAGAAGAAATATTAAATCTACTTAAAACTGCATGTTCAATATAATTGAAACAATTGAACTTGCAGTTTTTATTTGTTATAATTAAGCGGTATGTGTTGTAAAGGAGAAATATAAAAATGGAAACAAACATTCAAACATTAGAAAATTGTAAAACTATTGTTACTTTAAAGGCTAGCAATGAAGAGTGGGCTAGCAAAATAGAAAAGGCTTATAGTAAGCTTGAAACTAAGATTAGTTTACCTGGATTTAGAAAAGGTAAAGCACCTAAAGAAATGGTGAGAAGTAAGATTAAATTAGAAGATGTATTCAATGAGGCAATTAATTATTTCTTAAATGAAAATTATGCTAAAGTTATTACAGATAATAATTTAAAACCAATCGTTCAACCTAGAGTAGATGTTAAAAAAGTTAGCATGGAAGAAGTTGAATGTGATATTACAGTTGTAGGTGAGCCTAAGGTTGAACTTGGAGAATACAAAGCACTTAAGGTTGAAAAGACTCCAGTTGGTGTAACTGAAACTGAAATCGAAGAAGAAGTTAAAAAATTACAAGAAAGAAGTGCTGAAATCGTAGTTAAAGAAACTGGTAGTGTTGTAAGTGGAGATATCGCTACTATTGACTTTGAAGGATTTGTTGATGGCGTTGCTTTCGAGGGTGGTAAAGGTACTGATTATGATTTAACAATTGGTTCTAATACATTTATTCCAGGATTTGAAGATCAAATCGTTGGTATGAATACTAATGAAACAAAAGATATCAATGTTACTTTCCCTGAAAATTATGTAGAAAATTTAAAGGGAAAACCTGCAGTGTTCAAAGTAACTGTTAAGGCTATCAAAACAAAGGTATTACCTGAAATTAATGATGAATTAGCTTTAGATGCTAATTTAGATAATGTAGAAACTTTAGAGCAATTAAAGGCTTACTATAAAGAGCAAATTCAAACTAGAAAGCAAGCTGAAAGCGATAATGCAACTTACACTAAATTAGTTGATACAATTGTTGCTTCTTCTACTTATGAAATTGCTAATGAATTAGTTGAAGAAGAAGTTCACCACAATATTCATAACATTGAATCTAGATTAAGTGCTCAAGGGTTAACTTTAGATAACTATCTAGGTATGTTAAATATGAGCTATGATGATTTACATAAGAAATTAGAAGAAGATTGTTTAAAGAACTTAAAGTATACTTTCACTATGTATGAGGTTGCTAGAAAAGAAAACTTGAAAGTTGAAGAAGCAGATTTAGAAAATGCTTATGCTGAAATGGCTAGTCAATACTCTATGAGTGTTGAAGATGTTAAGAAAGCATTAGAAAATAGAGTTGATTCTTTAGCTAGTGATATCTTAATGAGAAAAGTTAGTGATTTCCTTAAAAAAGAGAATAATATTTAATAGATAAAGGAGGAATTTTATGGAGAACAATTTTGATAAAGTTTCATTGCCGTTAATAGCAACAAGAGGCTTTATTATGCTTCCATATAATAGTGCTTCTCTTGATATTGTAAGGGCAGATAGTGCTCATGCAGTAGAAAGTGCACAAGCCAATCATGATAGCTATATCATTCTTTCATCGCTTATTAATTCAAAAAGTGACGATGTGAGTTTTAATAACATTTATAAGATTGGTTGTTTGTGTCAAATTACTTCATATAGAAAGAATCCTGATGGTTCTAGTAAGATTACCATCAAGGGTCTTAATAGAGTTGTTCTTGATTCTGTTATATCTGATAATGTTGCAGGTCTATTTGCTAATGCTACAGTTAGTAATGAAACTAGTAGTGATAAAGTAAAGGAAGCTGCTTTAGTTAGAACATTATGTAATATAATTCAAGAAAATCAAGCTACTTTAACAAACATTCCAAGCAGTGTGATTACTACTTTCTCTAAAGGAGTAAGTAGTAATTACCTTGTTAATGTTGTTGCGTATTATTTAGATATTGATAGAAATACTAAACAACATATTTTAGAGTGTGATGATGTAAATGAAAAGATTGAAATTGTTATTGAGAAGATGACATATGAATCTAAGGTTAAAGAGCTTGAAAAAGAGATTGATACTAAAGTTAGAGATAGAATAGAAAAGGGACAAAAAGAATATATCTTAAAAGAAAAATTAAGAGTTATTAAAGAAGAACTTGG
Source organism: Bacilli bacterium (assembly GCA_045118975.1). Classification (GTDB taxonomy): domain Bacteria; phylum Bacillota_I; class Bacilli_A; order RFN20; family DUOF01; genus RGIG6178. The sequence continues at coordinate 32,300 of JBGVCT010000010.1, read as the reverse complement.
AGATATTGCTGATAAGGATACAGATATTGAAAATTTAAGAGAAATTTTAAATAACAATCCATATCCTGAGCATATTAAGGAAAAACTTTTAGGAGAAATTAAAAAGTTAGAGTTAACTCCAACGGCTTCTCCTGAATATTCAATGATTAGAACTTATATTGATACAATGGTTAATACTCCTTGGTATCAAGTAAGTGAAGATGATTTTACAATCAAGCATGTAGAAGAAGTTTTAAATGCTGATCACTATGGTCTTGAAAAACCTAAGAATAGAATTTTAGAGTATTTATCTGTAAAAAAATATACAGAAAGTGATAAGGCTCCAATTATTTGTTTTGCAGGTCCTCCAGGAGTTGGTAAGACCTCTCTTGCCCTATCAATTGCTAGAGCATTAAATAGAAACTTTGTTAAGATGAGTCTTGGTGGAGTTCATGATGAAAGTGAAATTAGAGGGCATAGAAGAACTTATATTGGTGCATTACCTGGAAAGATTATGCAAGGGATGAAAAAGGCTAAGGTGACTAATCCTGTATTTGTTTTAGATGAAATTGATAAGCTTAGTCAAGATGCATATCATGGTGATCCATCAAGTGCTATGTTAGAGGTTTTAGATCCTGAACAAAACACAATGTTTGTAGATAACTATATTGAAGAACCATATGATTTATCTAGAGTTTTATTTATAGCTACTGCTAATAACTTGTCTAAGATTCCAGGACCTTTAAGAGATAGATTAGAAATAATTCAATTGTCTTCATATACAGAGGTTGAAAAGTTATATATTGCTAAAGATCATCTAGTTGTAAAGCAATTAAAAGCTCACAAGTTAGATGGTAAAAAAGTAGTATTTAGTGATGATGCAATTTTACATATGATTAGATACTACACTAGAGAAAGTGGAGTTAGAGAACTTGAAAGATTAATTGCTGAAATATGTAGGAAAATCATTTCTAATCATATGAAATCTAATAAAAAGATTGCTACTTTGGTAGATATTAAAAAGGTAAAAGAATTCTTAGGAAAAGAAAAATATGATTATATAAAGAAAGAAAAAACTGATGAAGTTGGACTAGTTAATGGTCTTGCATATACTGATTTTGGTGGGGATTTGATTCCTATCGAAGTTAACTATTTTGCAGGTAAGGGAAATCTTATTTTGACAGGTAATCTAGGAGATGTTATGAAGGAAAGTGCTAAAATTGCTCTTGACTTTGTAAAGGCTAATGCTAAGAAATATAAGATAGATGAAAATATGTTTGATAAGATTGATATTCATATTCATGTACCTGAGGGTGCTATTCCTAAGGATGGTCCAAGTGCTGGAGTTACTATGACTACTGCTTTAGTTAGTGCTTTAAGTAATACCCCAGTTAGATGCGATGTTGCTATGACTGGAGAAGTTACTTTAAGAGGTAATGTACTTGCAATTGGTGGTTTAAAAGAAAAATCAATAAGTGCACATAGAAGTGGAATTAAGACTATCGTTATTCCAAAAGATAATGAAAAAGACTTAGATGAGATACCTGAAATAGTAAAGGACAACGTGGAAATATTATTTGCTAGTAAAGTTGATGATGTTTTAAAGGTTGCTCTTGTTAAAGAAGGTGCTAAAAGTGCCACTAAATAATGTTACTTTTGTTTTGAGTGCTCCAAATAAGAAGTACTGGCCAGATGATGATGTTAAAGAAATTTGCTTTATTGGGAAGAGTAATGTAGGTAAATCTAGTTTACTTAATGCTATTACCAATAATAAAAAGATGGCTAGAGTTTCTTCAACTCCAGGGTGCACAAAGTTAATTAATTTTTTTGATGTAGATAATAAGTTTCGTCTAGTAGATGCTCCGGGTTATGGATATCACAAGAATTCATTAGAAGCAGATAGGCTATTTTCTAAAATGATGAACGAGTACATTAAGGAAAGAAATAATGTTGAAGCTTTTGTTTTGCTTGTTGATTCTAGACATAAATTAAGTGAAGATGATATTGCTTGTTTCAATACTTTAATTGAGGCAAATAAAGAAATTATTATTGTTGCTACAAAAGCTGACAAACTAAATCAAAAAATGAGAAGCGATTATAAGAAAAATATAGTTGATGTATTTAAAGAGGTTGGAGATATTAAAATCTTTTTAACAAGTTCTTTAGATAAATCTAATATCGAAGAATTAGTCAACTATATTAACCTATTGATGAATGATTAATATTGATTAACCAATCTTATTTGTGTTAATATTTAAATAGCGAGGTGTTATGTATGAAAAAAATATTTAAAATGTTAGGTGCTGCATTTCTTGTTGCTGTTACATTTGTAAGTGCTGGATGTTCTTGCAAACTAAGTGATGAGAAAATTGTTGAGAGAGTTAGAGCACTTGAATCAAGTGTTGTATATGGTCTTGGAACAGATGAGTATCAAGATTTTACAATGACTGCAATTATAAACTCAGATAGCAAAGAATATAAGTATGTATTCGATACTGATATGAATAATGATAAGACATTTGCTACAGTGTATGTAGATGGTGTTAAAGAAGGAGAAGAAACATTAGGTCATGCTGAAGATGTAGAATTTGTTAATGAGATTTATGATGCATTCAAAGATCAACCTATCAATGCATTTGGTGAAATGACTAATGGTAAATATAGAGAATTAATTGGTCTTGAAAGGGCTACAGATGATTATTTGAAAATTGAAAATATCGAAGTATCTGCTAAAAAGAAATTATTCAAAAATGAAGTTACTTTCGTTATTGAATATAGAGTAGCAGTAAGAGAAAATTATCGTCAAACTATTGTTATCAATGGTGATAACAAAATTACTAATGTTAAATTAGAAAATATTGTTACTACTGTTCTTAATGGTGGTGGAGATACTAAAGAGATTACATACACTCTATTAGATATGGAAATTAAGTATAAGTAAGATAAAATAATTTAATGATTGAAAAGGGTATTTAGATACCCTTTTTTATTTGCTTTTATGGACTTTTTTATTGTATAACAATAAAATATATAATTGTAGTTGAGGTGATGATATGCATATTATTAAAACACTTTTAAAGAGTGTAAGAGAATATAAAAAAGAGTCTATCTTAGCACCGATATTTATCATATTTGAAGTTATAATGGAATGTAGTATTCCTTTTATCGTGGCTCAATTTATAAATACTTTGCAAGATTTTAATTCTATTAATGCTGATGCTAGTCAATTAATGAAGAAAATTATTATATATGGACTTATACTAGTTGTTATGGCTTTTATATCTTTATTTTGTGGTATTATGGCTGCAAAGATGGCAAGTAGAGCTAGTGCGGGTTTTGCTAAAAATTTAAGACATGATTTATATTATAAAGTTCAAGAGTATAGTTTTTCTAATATAGATAAGTTTTCTACTCCTAGCTTGGTTACTAGAATGACTACCGATGTTGGTAATGTTAGACATTCATATATGATGATTATAAGAACTGCTATTAGAAGTCCTTTATTATTGATTTTTTCTATGATTATTTCATTTAGTTATCATTCTACCTTACCATTAATCTTCTTAACTGTTTTGCCAATACTAGGTTTAGGATTATATTTGATTTTTATCAATGCTCACCCATTATTTAAGAAAGTATTCAAAAAATATGATACTTTAAATAATACTGTTCAAGAAAATGTAAGAGGTATGAGAGTTGTAAAATCTTATGTAAGAGAAGATTATGAAATAAAGAAATTTGATGAAGCTAGTAGCGAGGTTGAAAAAGACTTTACAAAAGCTGAAAGAATTGTAAATATGAATAACCCTTTAATGGTGTTTTCTATGTATGTTTGTATGATTTTAGTTTCATTCTTTGGAGCTAAGATTATTATTCAAAGTGGTACTAGTGAACTTAATATTGGTGATTTAACTAGTTTGACTACTTATACAATGCAAATGTTATCTTCACTTATGATGTTTTCAATGGTGTTTTTAACTGTTGCAATATCTACTGAGAGTGCTACTAGAATTGTAGAAGTTTTAGATGAAGAGTCTACAATAAAAAATCCTAGTAATCCTATTTATGAAGTTAAAAGTGGTGATATAACATTTAAAGATGTATCATTCAAATATGCTAGAAGTGCTCAAAAGTATGCGCTTAGTGATATTGATTTAACTATTAATTCTGGAGAAACAATCGGTATACTTGGTGGTACTGGATCTAGTAAATCAACTCTAATTCAACTTATATCTAGATTATATGATTGCACAGAGGGAGAAGTTTTAGTTGGAGGAGTTAATGTTAAAGAATATGATTTAACTACTCTAAGAGACCAAGTAGCAGTTGTGCTTCAAAAGAATGTACTTTTCTCTGGTACTATTAAAGAAAATTTAAGATGGGGAAATAAAGAGGCAAGTGATGAAGAAATGATCGAGGCATGTAAATTAGCACAAGCTCATGATTTTGTAAGTCAATTCTCTCAAGGTTATGATACTTATATTGAACAAGGTGGAACTAATGTAAGTGGTGGTCAAAAGCAAAGATTATGTATTGCTAGAGCGTTATTAAAGAAACCTAAGATTCTTATTCTTGATGATTCAACAAGTGCTGTAGATACTAAAACAGATGCACTTATTAGAAAAGGCCTTAAAGAATACATTCCAGAAACAACAAAAATCATTATTGCTCAAAGAGTAGCTTCAATTAAGGATGCAGACAAGATAATTGTTATGGAAAATGGTACTATTAATGCTATAGGTACTCATAAGGAACTACTTGCTAGTAATGCAATTTATAAAGAAGTATATTACTCTCAAAATACTAAAAAGAAGAAAGGGAGTGATGTAAATGAATAAGGAGATGGCTAAAAAAAGAGTTAGAGCAAAGAAGGGGACTTTGCTTAGATTATTAAAAATGCTATTTGGATTTTATCCTATTTCATGGGTGGCAATTTTTATCTTTTTAATTATTTTGGTTATTTCAAATGCTAGTGCATCAATTTTCTTGCAACAAACCACTATTATTATTGAAGAAGGTCTTATTGAAGGGTATGAGGCAATAAAAGGAAGTTTATTTACTTTATTAATCGTAATGATTTGTGTAAGAATGACAGCGGTTATTGCTACATTTTTCCAAAAAAGAATAATGGCTAAAGTAACTCAAGGTTCTTTAAAGAAAGTTAGATGTATGATGTTTAACAAAATGGAAAAGTTACCTATAAGTTATTTCGATCAAAATAATAATGGAGACATTATGTCACATTATACAAATGATACCGATTCATTAAGACAACTTATATCTAACAGTTTAACTGCACTAGTTCAATCAGTGTTTATGCTAGTGTGTTTATTATCTATTATGCTATTTTTCTCTATTTGGTTATCAATAATTGTTTTAGCGGGAATTGGGGCAATGTTTTTTGTTACTGCTACAGTTGGAGGTAAGTCTTCAAAAGGATTTATCATGCAACAAAAGAAAATTGCACAAACTGAAGGTTTTGTTGAAGAAATGTTGCATGGACAAAAAGTTGTTCAAGTTTTCTCTTATGAAAATGAGGCCAAAGAAAAGTTTGATAAGATAAATAACGAATTATTTGAAGCACAATATTTTGCAGAATCTAATGCTAGTAAAATGGGACCTATCATGATGAATATTGGTAACATTATGTATGTTAGTTTGGCGTTTTTAGGTGGTTTATTACTTGCTTTATCATTGGGTGATGTAACCGTATACAACTTATCACTTACAGGACTTAATAAGATAGAATTACTTACATTCTTACCAATAGTTATTTCTTTTTTAACTTTAGCTAGACAATTTACTAATAATGTTAATCAAGTAGCTCAACAATATAACTCTATTGTTATGGCGCTTGCTGCCACTGATAGAATCTTTACTTTAATTGATATGGAAGAAGAAGTTGATAATGGATATGTCACTTTGGTTAATGCTAAGGTTGATGAATTTGGTAATGTTAGTGAATGTGAAGAGAGAACTAATGTGTGGGCATGGAAACATCCACACAAAGATGGAACATTGACATATGAATTACTTCGCGGGGATATAGTTATGGATGAAGTTGATTTTGGCTATATTGAAGGTAAGATTGTACTTCATGATGTTAGCTTGTATGCTAAGCCAGGACAAAAGATTGCATTTGTTGGTTCAACAGGAGCAGGTAAAACAACCATTACTAATTTGATTAATAGATTTTACGATATTGCTGATGGAAAGATTAAGTATGATGGTATTAATATTAATAAAATTAAAAAAGCAGATTTAAGAAGATCTTTGGGTATTGTTTTACAAGATACTAATCTTTTTACAGGAACTGTAATGGATAATATTCGTTATGGTAAATTGGATGCTAGTGATGAGGAATGTATAGAAGCTGCAAAACTAGCTAATGCACATGACTTTATTACAAGATTACCTGAAGGCTATAATACAATGTTAGTTAGTGATGGTGCTAATTTATCTCAAGGTCAAAGACAATTATTGTCTATAGCTAGAGCTGCAGTATGTAATGCACCAGTTATGATTCTTGATGAAGCTACTTCATCAATTGATACAAGAACTGAATTATTAGTACAACAAGGTACTGATAAATTAATGCATGGAAGAACTGTCTTTGTAATTGCTCATAGATTATCTACTATTCAAAATGCTGATGTTATTATGGTATTAGAAAAGGGTAGAATTATTGAAAGAGGAAGTCATGAAGACTTGATTGCTAAGAAGGGCAAATACTACGAATTATATACAGGAAAATTCGAATTAGAATAAGGAGGCATAAAAATGGATTTGGAGTTTGTTTATGATTTACCAAGTTTTGTACAATATCTTATTTTTATAATTGCCTTTGTAATTGGGGCAGTTGCTTTAATTGGTTTTTGTAATATTTTTATAGATAACGCTTCTTTAATTGCTAAGAAATTTAGAATACCTCCATTACTTGTTGGGCTTACTATAGTAGCAATGGGAACTAGTATTCCAGAGATTGCTGTTTCTATTAGTGATTCTATTCAAGTTTTAAATAATGGTGGAGGATATTCAAATATTGCTCTTGGTAATGTTGTTGGAAGTAATATTGCTAATATATTATTAGTAATTTCTTTGGGAGCATTATTTACCCCAATAATTGTAAAAAAAGAAACAAAAAAAGAATTATATATTTTAATGGGGGTTACTAGTATTTTAGTGGCTTTCTGTTTATTTTTTGGACAAAATTCATTATTAGGTAATAATGTATTAAAAAGATGGGAATCTATAATATTATTAGGATTAGCATTTGCTTATCTTTGTTATATTATCGCTTCAAGTAAAGAAGTTATAAAGAATAGTAAAAAGGAAGAGAAAGAGATACATAATATAAAATTGTCTAAGTGTTTGTTGCTTGTTTTTTGCTCAGTTGTAGGAATTGCTATTGGAGGAGAATTAGTGGTATATGGCGCTAGGGGGATGGCTTTAAATATTGCGACTGCTTTATCTGTAGAAAAGAATTTAGCAGAGAGCTTAATTGGGCTTACAATTGTCGCTGTAGGCACTTCACTTCCTGAACTTGTTACTACATTTGTAGCAAGTAAAAAAGGTCAAAATGATATGGCTATTGGTAATGTTGTGGGTAGTAATATATTTAATATTATATTAGTTCTTGGCGTTAGTGGTAGTATCATACCAATTGCTATATCTAGTGCAGTTATTATTGATCTTTTAATTATGTTTGTAATTACTATAGTATTTACTGTTTTTGCCTTGCTTGGTAAATTTGATAGAAAGCATAGTATTGTATTTATGAGTATGTATTTGATTTATCTTGTATATCTAATACTAAGAACAATATTATAGTTATGAATAGAAATGCTTTGAAATATATTGCTATTATAGCAATGACACTTGACCATATAGCAGCCTATATTATAGGAATTGATAAACCTATAGGATTTCTATTTAGTTTAATTGGTAGGATAACAATGCCTATTATGTGTTTTTTTGTGGTTGAGGGGTTTAAATATAGTAAAGATAGGACTAAGTATGCTACAAGACTATTAATTGCAGCAATAGTGGCACAAATACCATGGTGTTTAGTTCATAATGAGACACTTTTAACATGGGAGTTAGTAATGAATTATAATACCATATTTACTTTATTGTTGGGATTTTTGTTAATCTGGGTAGTAGAGTTTGATATGAAATTATTATATAAGGCGATAGCAATAATAGGAATTACTGCATTCTCATTTATGTGTGATTATCATATTGTGGGATTAATCTATATTTTATTCTTTTATCTTTTTAAAGATAGTAAGAATATATATGTATATTTGCCAATATTATTTATTGTGTCTCCAATAATACTTGGTATAACAAATAGTTTAACTATAGCAGGCCATTTATTAAATTCTCTTATGAATGTTGGATTATTTTTAACTATTCCTATGATATATCTTTATAATGGAAAAAATGGCAATAAGAATATTTTTAACAAATATTTCTTTTATGTATATTATCCAGTTCATTTGCTTGTTTTGTTTGCAATTAATTTGTATTTGTTGTGATATTTTAATATAATAGTAAAGTGGTGATAAGATGAGTAGATTTTTTACAACAAAAGATGATTTTGAAAGTATAATAAAAAGTGTTTTAGGTGATATAGATTCAATATCACTTATCTCAACTGGATGGACTAATTTTGTATATAAAGTTAGTAAGGGTAATAAAAGATATGTATTTAGATTTCCTAGAAATACATTCTTTTCTAATGTTTTAAATAAAGAGGTAACGTTTAACCAATTCATTAAAGGAAAGATTTCTTTTAATACAACAGATTTAAAATTATTGTTTGAGAATGGTAGACCTTATACTATGCATGAAGAGATTCCAGGAAATAATATGACTGAAATGTATCCTAGTTTATCTAGTGAAGATAAAAGAAGAATTGCTAAGCAAGTTTCAGATTTTATCTATGAATTACAACATGTAGATATTAGTGATTTATATTATAAATTAGAAACAACTAGCGAGTTTTTAGTTGGTTTAAGTAAAGTTGATGATCAAGAGTATGATGTAACTAAGTTAAATCCTTTAGCAGATCTTGAAAAGAGAGAATTAACTTTATCTCACGCTGATTTAAATCCAGGAAATATTTTATTAGATGAAAATCATAATGTTTGTGGTATTTTAGATTTCGCTTTTGTCTCTTTGACTAGTGACTTAAATGATATGGCTAGACTTATTGGAAGACTTCCTAGTGATTATTATGATATTATGCTAGAAGAATATAACAAAAGATTTAATCTTAATATAACAAAAAAGCAAGTTGATGATATTATTGGAGTTTGGAATCATGTTGAATATCATTACATGATTTATATGAGAAATCATCATCCAGAAATTAAGTTTTAATAAAAAAAGAAGGAAATTATCCTTCTTTTTCATTTAATAAATAATTTAGTTTTGCCTCTTTTAATTGAGTTTCACTATATTGGAACTCTTTTTTTGTATTTCTCCATGTATAGAAGGTGTTTTTTGAATCCTTAATTGGTCCAACATATACAGGATCTAAATCAAAAGCATTCCATATACAGGCATTATTTTTTATATCATTATTAGATAAAAAATCAAAACCAACGTCTAGTATGTAGTTAAAGTATTCACTTGAGTAAGACGCTACCTTTCTTCCTGTTTCTAATTCTCTTTTCTTTAAAAATGAGGTAGAGACATCATTGCTTACACCCATTAGGTGATATTTGATTGTATAGCCGTTTTCATTTAATAGATTTAGTATATAATTTTCATATATTGAATCAAGAAGAGTGATATCTAGTAATATCATATATCCATTCTCTATTAATGGTTTTAGAGTATAAGTCATACATTTTAGGGCAAATCCATTAGTTATTTCTCTAATATTACTACTTCCGTGTATTTTTAATAAATTATCATAATCAGGATGATAGGTGGCACAACTACGTACTCCCAAAACTATAGGATCTTTATTTATTGTTTTTACATAGTTTTCAATTGCATACAGAAGTTGAGTTGTTTTACCACTTCCTGTTTGGCCACAGATTCTATATAAAACTTTTTCTTTAGTTTTATTTTGACTAATATCTTTATACGCTTTGTAAGCTTGTTTGATTATTATTTCTTCACTTGTGTCATCTTTCCAAGGAGTTTTATTTACTATATAGTCAATTACATCTTTAAATTGTAGATTATTCATTTGTTACCTCTTTTAATATAATTATTTGACATCTAAATATGTCCAATTGCTAATTGCTTCGATTAAGTTAGATTCATTATCGTCATGATTAACATTAACTGTAGTTGTTAAACAACCATACATATATCCATGAGGAGTAAGACCAGATAGTCTCATGAAATATGAAACTTGAAATATACCATTAGGTGTTAGTGACAAGCATTTCTTGGCAATTATTTTTTGATTACTTATTTGGCTATTGCAAGTAAAAGTTTCTTCATCTAAGATTTTAAAATTATGAGCTTTTAGAGTATTTGAGCAAAGTGTATAAAAGTTTTCAATGTCGTCTTTATTTTGATTAAATCCATCATAAACAACCATAAATTCGCTTCTTTTAGTTTCATTTACTAGATAGTTAAGATTATTTTTTGGTATGTTGTATTTTTCTTTTTCCTCGCTTGTTAACTCTTTCCATGTCTCATCTAAACTAGATTTGTATCCATAGTTTTCAAATATCATATTATCACTCCATGATTGGAGTTTATCATGTTTTTGCTCCGTTTCATATAGATAAATAAAAAAAGGTAGAATTTCTACCTTATCTTGTTGTTTCTTTTGTCTAGATTATTAATTCTAATAGGTAATGCTTCCATTTTTGTTTGAGGAACATTACTTCTTTCTAAGATTAGAGATTGAGTTTCATAACGAGTATTTAGTAACTCTAATTCATCTTCATATTTTTCAATGTTTTCTTTACAAACTTTTATTTGCTCTTCAATTTTAGCGCTTCTTCCTTCAAGGATATAGAATCTAATATAAGCTGGTATTAATAGTGCTAAACCTAATAGGGAAGCAAGTACTACAAAAGGAGACATTATAATGTGACCTAATGTATTAAATATAAAAGAAGTTATAATACCTCCAAGGATAGGATATCTTACTTTATCTGTGTTTTTTTCTGCAATTTTAAGTTTGTCTTCAAGATCTACAAGAAGTTGTTTTTCATTTATTAATTTAATTTTGCAATCATTTAATTGTTCATGTAATGTCATGTTATCACCCAATGAAATTATAAAGGCGTAATAGGGCTGTGTCAATTAAAAAATAAGGGGTTGAAAAGTGAATTACTTGTTTGTAAAGATAAGAATAGTATGTTAAACTTTGTATAGTCGGTAGGTGGTAACAAATGCAAACAACAACAGATTTACATACGCATTTATTAGGTATGCTCTCCTACAACGCGTTTATGCTTTTTTTAGAAGAATATGGAGTTAAAATTCCCATTAATAAAGATGGCAAGGTTGACTATATGAGTGATGATGTGAAGTATTATTCACCTAAGGAAATAAAAAATAGACCTGATATAAAAAGACAATTTATGATTCCTCAGGGAGAAAAAATTGATTATGATAAAATGCCTACATTGTATAGTAATAGGTCTGCAGCAGTTTCATCTATTGTTTCAGCTGGTTGTAAAAAGCTTGGTATTGATTTAAAAGATATCTCTAATAAAGATAAAGTGGCTGGAAAAGTGTATGGAAATTATCTTAGTTTAGCCTTGAAAGAATTGATAGACCAAGGTGTTGAATACGTTGAAATAAGCTATTCAAACTACAGGGTAATTAGTAATGCTCTTGCTAATGTGAATCCTAAACTTTTAGAAAAAATAAAATTTAATTTTCTTTTATCTACTGATAGAATCAATTCGGTAGATGACTTTAAGCAGTCTGCTAAAAACTTAAAAAAATTATTGAATAATGGATGTTGTGTTGGTTTTGATGTGATGGGATCTGAAGATCCAATGTCAGGAAGTGATATTGATCCCAATTCACCAACATCAATGGTTAAAAAGTTACAACCAATAATCACGGTTTTGAATGAATATGAAAACACTACATTAAGACTACATTCGGGAGAAACTAAAAAGTCTGAGAAAAATACAATTGAGATGCTAAAGGCAGTTAAATATATTGCTGATAAGAAGAATATAAAATTACCACCACCAAAGATAAGAATTGGTCATGGTATACATATTAAACAAAACAAAGAATATATTAAGTTATTAAAGGAACTTGGGTGTGTAGTAGAAATTAATGCATCGAGTAACTTTGCTTTGAAAAATGTTGATAGTTATGATCAAATTCCATACAAATTTTATCTAGATAATGATATTCCAATAGTAATATCTAGCGATGGTCATGGAATGTATGATACCACTATTAGGAAAGAACTAGAGCATGCAAGAAAAGTCATTGGTGATGAGGGTGTTAAAAAACTTATAAGTATTGAAAAGAAAGTTAAGATGGGGTGATTTATATGATTAATATTACAACTAAAGAAATAGAAAAAGTATTTACCTCTATTCATGAGGGATGGCAAAATGAGGTCATTGAGATGTTTGGAATGAAGCTTATTGCCTTAGAGAATAGTAATAGAATTATTGGTGATGCTAGGATGAGCGAAGAAGACTTTGCCCTTAGAACAGTTATGGGTCTTGAATATTATATTACTAGATTTGCTAGTGAAGAATATGATCTTGATACTGCTAAATATTTCAAGAGCAAACTCGATGAAGTGAAAATTAACTTATCTAAAGGTAGTAAAAATGATGTATATATGAAGATGTCAAGAAGACAAATTACATTCTTACAAATTGCAATGGGATTAGATATTAGTTATCCAACAGAGTTATTGCCACTATATGCTAAATCACTAGGAGTAAAGAATGGTATTTGCTTTGAAGATGTAGCTAATTTAAAAAGAAAAAGAGAAATAGTGAGTAGGTGATTAATATGAGCTTAATTACTAATTTAAAAAAATATGAAAGCAGTCAGAATAAAGATATAGTAGACTCTTTAGTATCTTTTTTAGAAGATTCTAAAATAGATACTTTAGAGGAATTAAAAAAATTCCAAGATTTATCATTCATGGTAAACGATAAATTTTTACAAGGTGAAGATAGAGTTATATATTACTATAATCTAATTAAGGATTCTTTTATTGAATATGATGGATTAGCTCTAGAAGAAGTAAGGGAGATTAGATCTTTAAAAGATAGTTTAATCACTAATATTTCATTAAAAGAGAAAATAAAAAATATTATTAAGTATGCTACTATCACTCATAGAGAAATAAAATTCTATGCTGATGCTTATAATTTGATAATTAATGGAGAATTATAAAATAGAGTGTGTAAACACTCTTTTTTATATAATATTTAGGGTTGACAAAGTGAAGATAAAGAATATAATGAAAGCATAAGGAGTGAGTAGGATGAAAAGATTATTTGCGCAACAAACCTATTATTATTGCTACATTGGAAGCTATATGTAGAGTTTTTGCGTAAGAATTTTTTTGTTTAACGTATATACATCTGCCATATAGCTATAGTCTATGTGGCAGTTTTTATTTACAAAAATTGCCTAAGTAAATTTAAGAAAGGTGATTTTTATGTTTATTGTAATGATTAAAAAGTATGCCCCTTGTGGGCAAAAGTTAAAAGATAATATTTAAAAAATAAATAAAGAAAGAGAGAGGAAATATATGAAAGAATTTAAAAGTAATGCGTTTGATATATTAGTTGAAAGAGGATTTGTATTTCAAACAACGCATTTAGAAGAAACTAAAAAATTATTAGAAACAGGACCTATAACCTTTTACTTAGGAATTGATCCTACAGCAGATGATTTGCATATTGGTCATTTCTTTGCCTTGCAGATGTTTAAAATTTTACAAGATTGTGGGCATAGGGGTATTTTGCTAGTAGGTGGTGCTACTGCAATGATTGGAGACCCATCATTTAAAAGCGATATGAGGAAACTTTTAACAAAAGAAGAAGTTGATAGAAACGCTAGAGAAATAAGTAGTATATTGCATAGATTTATTGATGTTGATGGAGATAATCCTGCTATTATAGTAAACAATGCAGATTGGATTAGAGATAAAAGTTTTATTGATTTTATGAGGAATGTTGGTAGACATTTCAATGTTGCTCAAATGTTAACTGCTGATGCATACAAGAAAAGGTTACAAGAAGGTGGATTAACTTTCTTTGAGATGGGCTACATGCTTATGCAGGCATTTGACTTTGTTCATTTAAATGATACATTTGGTTGTGTGCTTGAAATTGGTGGTAGTGATCAATGGGGTAATATTATTGCTGGAGTAGATTTATCTAGAAAGATGGCTAATAAAGATGGGGAAGAAAGACCTTTGATGATGGGACTAACCTGCCCGTTATTAACGAATGCTAACGGGGTAAAGATGGGTAAGACAGAAAAAGGAACATTATGGGTTAGTAGAGAAAAATCTAGTTCGTTTGATTTCTTTCAACATTTTGTTAATTGTCTAGATGAAGATGTAGAAAGATTACTGAGGTTTTTTACTAAATTACCGGTAAAAGAAATTGAAACTATGTGTAAAGAAAACATAGTAGAGGCTAAAAAAATAATGGCATTTGAAGTTACTAAACTTGTTCATGGTCAAGAAGAGGCTAAGAAAGTTTTAAAGACAAGCGAAGAGTTATTTACTAATAAGGGAATAAGTGATTTAAATATGCCAAGTGTTGAAATAGAAATAGACAAGGAAGTAATTAGTGTTATTGATTTACTAGCTATTTCTAAAATTGTTACCTCTAAAAGTGAAGCTAGAAGAGTATTAGAACAAAATGGTGTTGAAATAAATGGTAGTAGAGCTAAACTTGAAGATGTAATTAATGTTAAAGATAATAAAGAAATAATTATAAAGAAAGGAAAGAAAACATTTTTAAAAGTTTTAATTAAGTAGGGAGGAAAAGAAAATGAGAAACAATCAGTTAACCAACAATATTTGTATTAATCAATATTACATTGATTGTTTTGATAATGCTTAATTATAAGAGTTTTATAAGTATTTAGGCCTATCATTAAATCAATGATAGGCTTTTTTTATGTTTAAAGGAGGAAGAAAGATATGATAAATAAAAAAGGTGTAATGTTATTACAGAAATATATAAATGATAATTATAAAAATATAAGTTTAGAGGATGTTAGTTTTAACAATGATGAATTTTATTATGAGTTTAAAATGAATGATAAGATTAGTGAAAATGATTTTATAAATATTGAAAAGGAATTATTTAATAGGGATAGTTCTATTTATATTAAATTACTAAGAATTAGTGGAGTCTATTATAAAGGGAATAAAGCTAATGAGATGATAGATAGAATTAGTGGTAAGGCTTTTAATAGTAAAGAAGAATTAGAGAAGTATTTAGTATTTTTAGAAAATGCCAAGGAAAGAGATCATAGAAAGATTGGTAGAGATTTAGATTTATTTTGTTTTTCAGAATATGTGGGTCCAGGATTACCTCTTTATAGTCCTAGAGGAGTAATTATTAGAGATGAGCTTCAAAAAGAAGTTGAAAAAATATGTAGAAAATATGGATTTGAAAAGGTTAGTTGTCCATCTTTGGCAGATATTTCTTTATTTCAAATTTCAGGTCATGCATATAAGTTTAATGATGAATTGTTTAGGGTGAATTCTCCTAAAGGGCATGAGTTTGTATTAAAGCCAGTACAGTGTCCTCATCATTGCCAATTATATGCTTCAAAATTAAGAAGTCATAAAGATTTACCAATTAGATATATGGAATCAGATAAGCAATATAGAGCAGAACTGCAAGGGGCTGTTGGTGGTTTATCTAGAGTGTATGCAATAAGTGTAGAGGATGGTCATTCATTTTGTAAAAAAGATCAGGTTAAACAAGAGATTATTAATATGTGTAATATAATAAAGGACTTTTATTCGAGAATGGGATTATGGGATAACCATTGGGTTTCCTTGTCTTTAAGAGATTATGATCATCCAGAAAAGTATATAGGTAATAAAGAGGATTGGGATGAGTGTGAAAGGATTTTAGAAGAGGTAAGTAATGAACTTGGTTTGAATGCAATTAAATGTGAGGGAGAGGCTGCTTTATATGGTCCTAAATTGGATTTTATGTTTAAGGATGCCTTGGGTAGAGAAATTCAAATACCAACAGTGCAATTAGACTTTGCTTCGCCTAAAAGATTTGATTTATTCTATATTAATGAAAATGGTGAAAAAGAGGTTCCTGTTATGGTACATAGGGCAATACTTGGTTCATATGAGAGATTTATGGTATTGTTATTAGAACAATTTAAGGGTGTATTACCAGTATGGTTATCTCCAGTACAAGTTAATATAATTCCAGTTAATGTTAAATATCATGATGAATATTGTAAAAATTTGAAGGACTTATTAATTGAAGAAGATGTTAGAGTTAGTTATGATGATAGTGAACAAAGAATGGCTAAAAAGGTTAGAAATAACAATGTGATGAAAAATCCATATATGATTATTATTGGAGATTATGAAAGAGATAATAATTTAGTTAGTTTTTCTAAACTTAATAGTGATGAAAAGATTAGTATGAAAATAGAAGATTTTATTGAATTTATAAAAAAAGAAATTAAGAAAAGATAAAGAGAGGAATGATAATATGAATAATAAAGATATAGCAGATTTACTCTATCCTCATATTAATAAGACGATAGAGGATTTGGAAAAAGAATTTAAAGAAAGAGATATAAATAAAGGAAGCAAAGTTACTAGGTTTGCTCCATCTCCTACAGGAAGGGTACATATGGGAAATTTATATGCATCTTTTGTTCCAGAAATTATGGCTAGGAGTAGTAATGGTGTATTTATTTTAAGAATAGAAGATACTGATTCAAAAAGAAAGATTGATAATGGTATTGAATTAATACTAAATGATTTAAAACATTATGACTATAAGATAGATGAAGATCCAATAAATGGGGGAGATTATGGTCCTTATATACAAACTAAAAGAAGAGAAATATATCATATAGTAGCTAAACATTTAGTTTCTATTGGAAGGGCTTATCCTTGTTTTTGTAAGGAAGAAGAATTAGAAGAATTAAGAGATAAACAAAAGAGAAGAAAAGAAAGAATAGGATATTATGGTAAGTATGCTAGATGTAGAAACTTAACATATGATGAGATTAAAGAAAAGATAGATAATGGAGAAAAATGGGTATTAAGATTAAAGTCAATGGGAGATTTTAATAAGAGTATAGAGTTTAATGATTTAATAAAAGGAAAGATAATATTACCTATGAATGATATTGACCATGTCTTAGTTAAAAGTGATGGTATACCTCCATATGCTTTGGCTCATGTTTGTGATGATCATTTTATGAGGGTTACTACAGTTACTAGAGATGATTCCTATATTTCTTCAGTTCCATTCCATTTAGAATTATGGGATGCATGTGGCTTTAAGGTTCCTGAATTTGCTCATTTATTACCACTTAATATTAAAGATGGTAATACAATTAGAAAGATTAGTAAAAGAAAAGATCCTGAAGCAGCGGTAGCTTTCTATCATAAAAGGGGTATTCCAATTGAAGCAACAAAATTATACTTTGCTAGCATTATGAATTCTAATTTTGAAGAATGGTATTTAAATAACTTAGATAAAGAATATAGTGAATTCAAATTTTCTTTTGATAAGATGAGTAAAAGTGGTCCAATATTTGATTTAGACAAGTTAATTAATATATCTAAAAACTTTTTATCTAGGATTAGTGCTAGTGAGGTATATAGTAGGCTTTTAGAGTGGTCTAAAGAATATGATTTGGATTTTTATAATCTTATTGAAAAAGAAAAAGAATATACTATAAATATTTTGAATATTGAAAGGGAAAAGAAAAATCCTAGAAAAGATTTTGCTTCATATAGTGAGATTAAAGATTATATTTGGTATATGTATGATGAATTATTTTACTTAAAAGATTTAAGTTATGATGGATTAGATAAATATAGTATGAGCGATGTTATTTTAGTGTTAAATACCTATTTTAATGAATATTATAGTGAAAGTGATGATAAAGATACTTGGTTTAATAAAATGAAAGAAGCAGCTGAATCACTAGGATATATTTCTAATATGAAAGAATATAAAAATAATCCTAGTAAGTATAAGGGTAGTATTGGCGATTTTTCTATGATTATTAGAGTTTGTGTTACTAGTAAATCTATGACTCCAGATTTATATGATATTCTTAGATTACTAGGCATAGAGAGAATAAATAAGAGAATAGATAAAATAAAAGGGATGTAACAATCCCTTTTTATTTATTATATTTACTTACACAATCAATCATTAAATTAATAATTGATTTTTTTAACTCTTTTCTATCTACTTTCCATTTCCATCCTTCTTGCTTCAAGGCATCTGAAAAATATAATAGTTGGGTGAATTTATAACCTCTATATTTAGCAATAGCGCACCAACTTGCACATTCCATCTCAACACTTACAGCACCTTGAGATACTCTAAGTTCTAATTCACTTTGAGTTTCTCTATAGAAAGAATCTGTAGTCCAAGTAGCAGCTTTGCTATATTTGTAGTTATTTTCATTTAGATAGTTAGCTAAGTAGTTAGTCAACTCTTCATCAGTATAAGCGTATAAAGATGGAGGTAAATAACTATATGAAGTACCCTCACATCTAATAGCTTTATCAACAAGTACAAAATGAGAAGATTCTAGATTATGATTGATTTGCCCTGCGCTTCCACATGCAAAAAAGTTAGTGATACCCATAAATCCTAACTCTTCCATTAAGCCTCCCGCAGCAGGTCCACCAAGAGGTGTTATAGCAATAACAAATTTTTTGTCATAGATATAGCAAGGGTTTCTATTGCTACCATTAGTGAAAAGATAGAAATCTTCTAATTTACTAGTGTCTAAAACAGTTGAGATATCTTCTTTTACAAAGATAAATAATGCTGAATCAATATTATATTCTTTCAATAATGATTGTCTATAAAAGTCTTTAGAGTTTTGAGTATAACTTTCTTTGTTAATAAGACTTTCTTCATCAAAAAAGTCTAAGATTGGTTTATCCATAATATCATCTCCATAATTGAATTATAGATAAAAAGATCTTTAAAACAAAGAAAAAGATATAAATTGCATGGTATACTCATGTTAAGAGGTGTTAATATGGGATTTTTAAGTGATTTATTTAACAAGGGATTCAAGTGTAAAACATCTATAGATGAGGCTGTAGAAGAAGTGTTTTCTGAAGTATTTACTATAGACAAAAATGTAAATATAACAAAATATTTCCCAGACTATCCTAGAAAATATGGGTTCTTGTGTAATTATGTGATTTCTGATCATATAAATCAAATTAGATGGATAATTATTGTTTTGTGTCATAATGGAGAAAAGAGTAAAGATTACAAACAATTATTAGAAGAAATGCGTAAAAGAAAAATTAAAGTAATTCATTTCTTTGAGCAATTACCAAATGAGAAAGAGTATGTTATAAGAAGAATCAGAAATCTTATGTAATTGACAAATTTTAAATTTTGGGGTATAAAGTTATGGAAAGGAAAACGCAAGTTATTGCACCTGCGATGGGAGTAAGCATATACCAATAAATGGTTTTGCAGGTAACCGGTGTGTGTTATCTCTTGTATAACTAAGCATTGCTTAGTTCAAAGCATTTTTCCTTTCTTTTATTTTGGAGAAAAATATTATGAGCATATTAGATTTGATTAAAGATAAAGAAGAAT
The DNA here is from genome assembly GCA_045118975.1 of Bacilli bacterium. GTDB lineage: Bacteria > Bacillota_I > Bacilli_A > RFN20 > DUOF01 > RGIG6178. The sequence goes on along the minus strand of JBGVCT010000010.1, from coordinate 12,522 downwards.
GGGAAATATTTTATAATTATAAAATAGAAAAAGGACATTTAAATAAAAGAGAAGAAAAAGAATTAAAAGAGTTTATTAAGGAAGAAAAATATTTAGATATAGCATCTAGAATTAATGATAAAGAATTTAATTTTAATCCTCCATATAAAACGCTAGTTAATAAAATGGGTAGTGAGAAGAAAAGAGTAGTTTATTGTTATAATAATGAAGAGAGTATGATACTAAAATTTATTACTTATCATATTCTTAAATATGATTATAAAATGGCTAGCAATTGTTATTCTTTTAGAAGAGTATTGGGAGTTAAAAAAGCTATAAATACTATTACTAGAACTAAGAATATTGATGATATGTATGCTTATAAAGTGGATATTAAAAACTATTTTAATAGTATAGATGTAGATAGACTATTAGTTATGTTAAAGGATGTTATTGATGATACAAAAGTATATGAGTTTTTAAAGAAATTGTTATTACTTGATAAATGTATTATTGATGGAGAGGTAGTAGAAGAAAAAAGAGGTGCTATGGCAGGAGTTAGTTTTGCTCCATTTATGGCTAATGTTTATTTAATGGATTTAGATAAATATTTTGAAGATAATAACATTTTATATGCTAGATATTCAGATGATATAATCGTTTTTGCCCATTCTCTTGAAGAGCTAAATACTTATAAGGAGTATATTATTAATACAATTCATAGTAAAGGATTAACTATCAATACCGATAAAGAGTTTGTTTTTAATAAGGGAGAAGAGTGGAACTTTTTAGGTGTTAAATATTTAAATAGAAAGATAGATTTATCTAATGTTACTATAGATAAGATTAAAGGTAAGATAAGAAGGAAGGCTAGAACTATTCATCGTAGAAAGATAAGGAAGAGTTTAAGTGATGATCAGGTAATGGAAACAATGATTAAAACATTTAATTATAAGTTTTTTGAGACAAAGAATCCAAATGATCTTACTTGGTCTAGATGGTTTTTCCCACTTATTAATACTAGCGAAGGATTAAAAGTAATTGATGAATATCTACAAATGTATATTAGATATGCAGTTACTGGAAGACACAATAAGGCTAATTATAGAATTAGGTATGAGCAATTAAAAAAATGTAATTACAAAAGTTTAGTAAATGAATATTACAAGGCAAAAGAATTAAAAGAGGAGGATTGAGTATGTCAAAAGAATTTATAATTAACAAGGATATAAAAGCTAAATTATTTCCTTCACTTACAGACATTAAACATGTTTTAGTTGTTATTCATGGTTTTACAGGTAGTAAAAATAGCTCTACTTGTAAAGTACTAGCGGAGGCATTAAATAAAGAGGGATTTGAAATCATCACATTTGATTTGCCAAGGCATGGTGATAACATATCTAATATTCCTATTACTTATAAGGAGTCTATAGAGTGTGTCTCATTAGTAGATGAATATGTAAAAGAGACATATAAGGGACATAAGATATCTTATTTTGCTACTTCATATGGTGGTTATTTGTTGTTGAATTTTTTAAATGATACAGATTATGATTATCATAAAATCATCTTAAGAGCTCCTGCTGTAAACATTGATAAAGTATTTAAATATGTGGTTGTACATGATGAATTTGAAAATTTAAAAAATGAAATTATAAATATTGATAGTATAAATATTGATTGGAATTTCTATAACGAATTAGTGGCGAATAGATTAATGAATAAATATGATAATAACACAAGATTTTTATATGTTATTCAAGGTAAAAAAGATGAGGTTGTTAACTATTTAGATAATGAAGAATTCTTTGAAAATAGATGTAATGGTAATTATAAGATATACTATTTTGAGGATTCTAAGCATAGCTTTAAAAGTGATGATGAAAGAGAAAGAATGGTTAATATAGTAAGAGAAATATTTAGAAAATAGAGCATAATACTAGTATTATGCTTTTTTATTTTCTCATTTACATATATGAGTATAAATGGTATTATTTATTTGAATTGAGGCGATTATTATGAAGATAATTATTAAACTTAATTTGCCTGAGAATTCATCTAAGGAGATTTATTTAGATGAAAATGTTTTTTATATTGAAGAAAATGATAAGTTGGAATTTGATTGTAAATATGAAGATAGATTTAATACTTTAATTAGTCTGTTTGCTTGCAATAAGAGTTGGGTTAGTGAGGATATTGAAGATCCCACTTATCAAGTTACTTTTATAAATAAAAAAGAAGTTACATATTCTTTTGATAAAGCTCCTAGTAATTGGGGAATGTTTATGGGATATATAACAAAGTTAGTAGGTGATTCAAAATGAATTACTCTATAGAAATAAATGATATAAATAGTAAAAAAGAAAAAATAGCTTTTGCTATTTCTATGAGTGTTGCAAATGGAAATGAAGAAGAAGCTATGAAGATATATCCTAGATTTTTAAACGACTTGAATAGTTCTACAGTATTCTTTTTAGAGTTAAAAAGCTTTGAGAGTAGATATAAGATTGAAAGAAGAGCTGCTATTGAAAAACTTAGTGATTTTTTAGGATATGATACAAGACCATTTATTGATTATGAAGCTAAGGTTGTATTAACTAAATATTTTGATGATCCTAGTAGCAAAGTGGTAGAGTTTTATAAAAGGAATGCTAAGCGTTATGCTAGATTTGGCTTGACTTATGATAGAATCAAGCAACTGTATAATGAAAATAAGATTGATGAGTTAGAGGCTTTAATTGGAGAAATTAATAAATATCAAAGATTTAAGTTTATTCAAGAGTTTTCTAGTAAGAGTAAAGAAAATAAAGAGATACCAATAATTGGAAAGCAATTTGATGATTTAAAGACAAGATTTAAGATTTCTACTTTAGATGATTTATTAACCCTTTCTACAGAAATAGATTCTTTCTTTGTAGATACTAGAGAATTAGACAATAAGCAAAGGAAAATTATTGAAGATAATAGGGATTCATTTAGAAAAAGATTTGGTGTCAATAAATATTATATGATGGATGAAGAGTTTGCTTTAGCTTTAAAAGAACAAATAAATCAAGTATATAATTTTAACTTGTATAGGCAAGCACTTGATAATTCTAATATTAGAGATTTCTTTGTTTTAAATGGATATGAATATAATGGAGAAAATTTAGATCATGTTTTAGGTATGTTAATGTCTTTACCTGGAGCTGTTGGTATTTGTGGTCATCATGATTATGGGGATGGAAAACAAAAACATTGTTTTTATACAATAGAGTTATTAAAGAAGACTACAACACATCAAAATATGATTATTACTCATGAGTTCATTCATGCTCTTGAAAGGATAAATGAGGGAGAGAGACCTTTTTGGAAGGCATATAGAGGTATAAATGAAGCGATGACTGAATATTTTGCTTTAAGGGCGCAAGAATATTTGGATGGAAATATTATAAGTAATCATAGTGATAATGAACATTCTCCATATAGATGTGCCTACACTAACATGCTTCCTTTAGTGGAAGTTTTGGAGAAGAGTCCTTATTGGCAAGATTTTTTATCCGCTAAGTTTGATGGAAATATTGATGGACTTATAAAGAAGATTGGAAGAGGAAATTTAATAAAGATAAGAGATATTTTCATCAGTTGTAATTGTTTGGAAGAAAATGATTATTCAAGTCAGAGAATGTATGCAGATAGATTAGATAAATTCATAAAAAAGATATATTTAAGAAGAAATAAATAATACCAGTTTATAACTGGTATTTTTTATATTTTGCTAATGGTTAATGTTTGACTTTGAATGGTATTTATAATAGTATTAATTTGTTGTGATAAGGAAAGAAGGTAGTATTATGAATTATGATGTAATTATAATTGGTGCAGGGCCATCTGGTATATTTTGTGCTTATGAACTAAAAAAGCATAATAAAGATATGAAAGTTTTAATAATTGAAAAAGGTAGATCGATTGAAAAAAGAATGTGTCCTAAAAGAAAGACTAAGAAGTGTGTAAATTGTGTTCCTTGTTCTATTACTACTGGTTTTGCTGGAGCAGGAGCATTTAGTGATGGTAAGTTATCATTATCTCCAGATGTTGGTGGTAATCTTCCTGAAATTTTAGGATATGATGAAACTACTAGATTAATTAAAGAAGTAGATGAGATTTATTTAAGTTTTGGTGCAGATACTAAAATTTATGGTATAGATAAAGAAAAAGAAATCGAAGAAATTAGAAGAAAAGCAATTGGCGCTAATCTTAAGTTAATTGAGTGCCCTATTAGACATTTAGGTACTGAAGAAGGTTATAAGATTTATAGTAAGATTCAAGAATATTTACTTAACCAAGGAGTAGAAATTATTTTTAATACAATGGTAAAAGATATCATTATTGAAAATGGTGAGGTAAAAGGAGTAACTACTGATAAGGAAACTTATTATTCTAATGAGGTTGTAAGTGCTGTAGGTAGAGAGGGAGCTGAATGGTTCTATAATAAGTGTCTAGAACATAATATTGATACTGCTCCTGGTACTGTAGATGTTGGTGTAAGAGTAGAAGTTAGAGATGAGATTATGGAAGAATTAAACACTAACTTATATGAGGCAAAATTAGTTTATCATACTCCTACATTTGATGATAAAGTTAGAACATTTTGTTCTAATCCATCAGGAGAGGTTGCTAGTGAGTATTATGAAAATGGTTTGGCTGTAGTTAATGGTCATGCATATAAATCAAAAGAATTTAAAACTCATAATACTAACTTTGCTCTACTTGTATCTAAAAGATTTACTAAGCCATTCCACACTCCGATTGAATATGGTAGAAAGATTGCAGAATTAAGTAACTTATTATGTGATGGTAAGATATTAGTACAAAGATTTGGTGATTTTAAAAGAGGTAGAAGAACTACTGAAGAAAGATTATGTAGAAATAATATTATTCCTACATTAAAAGATGCAGTTGCAGGTGATTTATCTTTAGTTTTCCCTCATAGAATTATGGTGGATATTATTGAAATGCTTGAAGCTTTAGATAAGGTTAGTCCAGGTATTGCAAGTGATGAAACTTTATTATATGGAGTAGAGGTTAAATTCTATTCAAATAAGGTTACTGTAGACAATAACTTTGAAACTAGTATTAAAGGTCTTAGAGCTATTGGAGATGGTGCTGCTGCTACTAGAGGATTAATGCAAGCAAGCGCTAATGGTGTAAGTGTTGCTAGAAGCATTATTGAAAGAATGAATAATAAATAAAAAAGGGCTTAGTGCCCTTTTTATTTTACTTCAAATGATTTTATCTCTCCATTTTTGAAATTTCTTAAATGAATGGGATTATCATTAGTCTTTAGTAATGATGTTTTCTAGAGTATTACCTTCTAGTTTACTCTTTAATATTTCAGGTAAGAATCTAGTATTCTTTAATTCTTCAAGAGTGAACCATCTAAATTCTAAACGTTTCATCTCTCCTTTATCATTTTCCATTCTTATATAATCTTCTAAGTTAACTTCATCGATGTTTACAGGTTCTACTATGTAATAGTATCCAAGTTCATGAAAGTTTCTTCCATCTTTTGCTTTAAAGAAATTTTGAATTATTGATACAAGTCTTACAATTTTAACTTCATACCCAAGTTCTTCTTTCATCTCTCTTAAAACTGCACTATCAGTGTCCTCTCCAAGTTCTACATGACCTCCAGGTAAGCAATAGAAATCATTGTTTTGAATTTTAACTGTTAGATATTTATTGTTGACTCTAACAATACCACAAACTCTAAACTTGAACTTTCCTTCCACACTATCAATTTTTACATCCATCATCTAAGCAACCCTCCAATTCTAGTACCATTCTAAACCCTTATTTGTAATATTTAAAGATAAATTTAACATTTCTTAATAAAATAAATAATAAAAGAGTGCAATAAGCACTCTATTTTCTTTGTTTATTATTCTTTTTATTTTGAATTTGTTTATATGTTTGGATTATTTCATTCCTCTTATTATTTATCCAATTAAGTTCTTTTTCATATGCCTTAGATGCTTTATTCATGCAATCTTTTTACATTAATATCCTCTTATTTTTCAAGTAAGTAAACTCTTGATGGAGATATTGTTCCTTCGCTTGTATATACAGTCCAATCGCTAACATCACTAAGAGAGAAGATAGCACTATCTCCAGGTTTCATTGGAATGTCAGAATATGGATCTTGCAATAATACAGCTTCAAATTTATCTCCTTTGAATGTAACTAATCTAAAGTAAATGTGCTCTCTTTGGGTAGAATTAGGAATAGGTAGAGCTATTTTTAATAGAATTTCATTGCTTGGATCTTCAGCTAATTCTTTTAAATAATGAAATCTTTCTTTAGCAATAATTGATCTAATCTCAGTTTCATCATTACTTATAAAGAATAGAGGATTTTCACTCCAATAATGGTTGTAATCATTTAGTTTTGTAAGAGTGTGAGTTTCTTCATCTTGCTTGCTATTATAGATAAAGATAACATTTCTTTTACTGTTGTGCTCTTCTTGTCTATCTTCAAATCCACCAAGTGATAAATTATCGTATTCATTTATACCAATAGTCCAAGAAATACTAGTAACAATTAAAGGTATTGATTCTTTTAAGAAACCCAAATGAATTGGTAGATAGGAAGGATCTTTACTTACATCATCAAGTAAATAACTTGCGTATGAAGTTAATAAATTGTAGTGTACATTATAATTTTCTCTACTAGTGTTTAAAATATCTAATTCAGGGATTCCACATCTAGCAAGACCATGAGTATGCAACCAAACATTACCTTCTTCGTTAGTTACGGCTTGAATAGTATACAAATCATCTGCACTAGGTGTTGCTTTAGAAGCTGTAACAATTTTTAACCAATTCCTAGGTAGTAATTTTTCTGCGCTTTCATCAATTAAACAAATAAGATTTGGAACTAATGCATAGATTAGTTTTAATTGTAAATGGAATGAGGTTTTTGGTGAACCAACAAATTTCATACAAAAAGTTATTGCCAAATTAGCGCTTTGTAGTTTAACTTTCTCTTCTTCAGTTGGAAAAAAAGGACCTCTAGCATACGTTTCATAAAAAGTGAAATTGCTAGGGTAGTAAAATAAATCATATGTTTCACCTTTATATGTTAGTCTTATTCCTCCAGGTGCTTCTTCACTTATTTCTCTAGATGCAATAACTTTTACGCCTTCAACAGTTTCAACTTTCTCAATCATTTGTTCAACTGTTTGTGGGTTTATAGTTTCTACTACAGCTTGCATATAGGAATCTTTTTCCCAATATCCTAATGGTTGTTCTTCATATCTAGTTTTATTATTCATGGTTAAATACACTCCTTATAAAATTATTATATCATCACTTCTTACTTTACCAAGATATAAGTGTTAAAATTAATATTGGTGATAAAAATGTTAAAACTTGTAGATGCAAATAAAAAATATTTAGGACAATATAAAGAGGCCTATGAGTTGTCATTAAAACATATTAAATTAGGTAATATAAAAAAGCACGATTTAATGTTTGAAGATATTAAAGAAGTAGATGTAGTGAAAAAGTGCTTAGAGCATAGAGATGAGACAAAATTGAAACCAGGATATGTTCCTTCATATGACTACTTTCTAGTAGATGATGATAACTTTATTGGAGTCATCCATATTCGAATAAGATTAACAGATAAACTTTTAAAATATGGTGGCCATATTGGGTATGGAATAAATCCTAAATATTGGAAAAAGGGTTATGGTAGTAAACTTTTATCATTAGGCATAGAAAAAGCAAAGGAATTAGGAATAAAAGATAGAATACTTGTGACTTGTGATGATGATAATATCGGCTCAAGTAAGGTTATAGAAAATAATGGTGGTATATTGGAAAATAAGGTAGAGAATGAAGATGGAGATGAAACCTTTTTAACTCGAAGATATTGGATAAACATAGAATAAAAAACACGCTTAATTAGCGTGATTTTTTATTTAATATTGAGATTAATTTATTATTGTAATCTTCTTTTGTTTTACCTTCATTTAATAGCTCATTGGTTTTTAATAGATAGGCTATTCTAGCTTCTAATTTATCTGGATGGTGAGCAAGAGCGTCACAATATTGAACTTTAAATCTTTTGAAAGATAGTTCTTTATTTTCATTTATTTCCTCAGTTGTTAATTGATCATCGTGAACTAATATTAGGTAGGATAATAATTCTATTTCTTCATTAGTGAAATCTAATCTTTTTAAGATTTCAAGACTCATTGTATAAGATACACGTGGATGACCTTTGAAGTGACGTATTTCTCCCTCTTGGCATGAGTGTGGCTTTCCTATATCATGAAGTAATAAAATAACTCTAGTTTCAAAATCAAATGGAGAATGACTCAAAGCACATAAAGTGTGATTCCAAACATCTAAGTGATGATGTGGGTGTTTGTGCTCAAAACCAATAGCGTCTTTTATTTCAGGAATTAATTCTAATAGAGTGTCCATATTTTCATTTATTGATAATACAACATCTTCTTGCATTAAGATATTATTTAATATTTCTTTTCTCATTGATGTTCTCCTTTGCCTCAACTAGTACATTATTATATCTAGATGTATCTACTATAGCTAATAAAATACCATATTTATCCATTAATTGCTTTAAATAAGCAAGTCTATTTTCACTATATTCTTTACCATACTTTACTAGATAATATTTATAAGGGAACCCGATAGCTTTTACTTGATCAAAGGAAATGCTATCCTTGCATAAGTATTCATCTTTCATATAACTATAAAGATTCTTGGTTTCTATATCAGATATTTTTTCCCATATATGATAGGGAACATATTTAGTTAAGTATGCATTGCATAATGGTGATATTAAAAGTGATATGTTTTCATTTATAAAGACATCATATTCTACCCCATTATCTTTAAAGGCTAATAAAGACACATATTCTCCCTTATTGGCATTATCAGAATATACAAAGGCATTCTTTATGTATTTAGAAGCAAGTATTTTTCTTTCTTTAAATATATTTTCAAGTTTAGTTAATGATTCATCAAATCTTACACCATGATATAAAAAACAATTAGGATTATAATTAGAAGATAATCTTTTAGTTAAAAAACTAAAAACTTCATTAGAGGTTATCATATCTTCCTTTTCAAGAAGAGAAACTTCTAATGGCAATGATATAGAATTATTCTTTTTGCTATCCATTACAATCACCAACTTTATTATATCAAAGCAAGTGGTTGATTAAAATAAAAAAATTCGCCTATAAATAGCAATATATCAATTCCTATTTTATAATAATGCTAGTGGTGAAATAAGGTATGAAGAAAAAAGAAGTAGAATTGACTATATTTGAGCAAATTGATGAATTAAAAAAGACAAAGTCCTATAGGGATATTGTTTCTTTAATTGATAAAGAAATAAATAACTATAGTGCTCCTAGAGAAAATGAGGGAGTAGCTTGTTATCAATTTTTTAATGAGTTTGATTATGCTTATTATGTATATTGTTTAGGGGCAGGAGTTGAGGTAAAACCTCAATGGGTGAATAATAAGGAAGTTACTTTACTTGCAGAAAAAGTAGATGCACTTATTAAAGTCAATAAATATGATGAAGCTAAGGAAGTAGTAGATACAATTATAGAACTTGCTCCAAGCACCGCTAAATATTATTTAAAAAAAGCAGAAATATATAGTTTAGAAGAAGATGTAATTGAAGTTGAAAAGATGCTAATGGAAGCAAGAAAATATATATGGAGAAGCAATGAGTATGCAGCACTTTTATCTTATTTTTCTTGGATTGCTTCAATTAGGGAAGATTATATTAAGTCGCTATATTATGCGGGTGCTTCATGTTTATATAACAATGCCTTGCAAGTTAAAAACTTTGCAAATAATGTTTTAACTAAGGCAATAGAGGCAACTGGAGATACTAGTTTGGAAGTTCCAAATAAAGAAAAAGTTTTAGCATATTTTGAAGAAGATGAAGAAATTTATCCTACTAAACAAAATAGAGATTTTGCATATTATGTTTATGAACTTGTTTTGATGCATGATGAAATTGAAGAGGGTAAAAGACAAGCAATGAAGAGAAACTTAACTATGCTTACTCTAAATAATAAGTTGGCTGCTAAAAAGGTTGAAGTTAGAAGAAGTGGTGAGATAGAGCTACATGTGTTAGAAAATCATGGATTTGCATTTCAAGCTTCTAAAGCATATAGTGTAAAGCCTCTTGTTAATCCAAATGGAGTTAGATTATATGAACTAACTAATGATAAATTTAGTATTGCTATTGAAAAACTCGCTTCATATGAAAGTGAAGAACAATATTATGCTACAGTGGATAAGTTAGTAGAAGACTATACAAAAAATGATTGTACTTTAGTTTCAAGGGAACAACTACATATAAAAGATGGACTTTTAACTGATAAAGTTGTTGTTAATCTTTCTAATGGTCCATATTGTATTATGTATTGTTTCAATATATCAAAGACTATGATTGGAAGAATATATTCAATAGATACAAATCCAAATAGTGAAGTAGAAAGAGAATTTATTAGTATGCTTGTTAATTGGGAATATCTTGACTAAAAAGTGTATAACTTTAAATTTAAATGGGTATATAACTCATATTGTGTTACAATTTGTTAAAGAAGGTGATTAAATTGAAAAACGATATAGTTACAAAAACTAATCTATATATCGATGACAATTTATACGCCTTTCCATATATAGATGATGTAAAAGAGGCATTAGAACCTATTGAAAGAATAAAGATTGGAGAATATTCAGATAGTCTTAAGAAAGCTTTGAAATTTATTAATACTCATATCAGTAAACAAGAAAGAGAAGAGTTTAATTTTTATCCAAAACATATTAAAGAAATGTATGATGCAATGATGTTTGATTATTACTATAAACCATTTTATGCAGCGTTAAATAAACTTCTTGTTAAGCATGGGGGATATGCTAGAGATCTAATCGAAGAATTTATGTATAACAAAAGTAGTCTTTATGGTATTACTAGTCATTGGGCTAGTGAATATAAGAAAGATTTAAAAATGATGCTTAGTGTAACACAAAGAAGAATTAGTTTGAAAAATAAATACCATAATAGTAAAAGATAGTGTGGAAAGGCTATCTTTTTTTGTTTAGGTGATTGTAATAAAAAATATAAAATGTTAATCTTTGAATAAGGATGTGATTTTTATGAAGTTCTTTGATGATAAGATGAAAAATGTTCGTTGGTGGAATAAGAATTTATTTTTCTTAGGAACCTTGCTCATTATAGGAGTTAATATGGGATTGTTTTATCTTTTAGGAGAAGGTTGGAGTGATCCACCAAAAGTTGCCGAATGGAATGCACTTGTTACTTTTGAGAATGTTATTGTAAATTTTCTTAGTGCTTTTGACCATTTGGATTTAAGCCATGTTGTTTTAAATATGGTTTGTTTCTTTGTGGCTGGAACGTATATAGAGAGAAAAGTAGGAACTGTAAACTTACTACTTATGGTATTGCTATTTGCCTTTGTTGGAGAAAATATTGTAGGTGCTAATCATTTTGGTGGATGGTCTATTGGCTTTTCATGCGTTAATTATGCTTTATATGCCTATATTTTGATTGATTATTTATTTATGTTTAGAAGAGAAACTCGTAGTACTGGAAATATTATATATGGACTATTAGTTTTAATATTAATTTATGTTGCTATGTGCTATGCGGGTGGAGGTATTGATCCATTTGATGTGAAATTTGAACTTATTCCAGTAGATTTACTATACAATATGGGTCACTATACAGGAGCATTAACAGGACTTGTTATGGCACTTGCCTTAAAGATTACTAGATTAGAGGTCTTCCATAGTAGAGATAACTAATAATAAACAAAGATATATCTAAATAATTGAAAAAAATAATTAGATAATGATATATTTAAAATAGAGGATTAGGGTGATAATTATGATTCAATTTTTATTTAATATGTTACAGTCGGCACAACCTATGCCAGCATATCCTGAAACACCAGCAACTTCAAGTATAGATCAAATGCTTGAAAAGTTTATGGCCTTACTTTCTGGACCAGGAGAATCATTTCTTATAGTGATGGGAATAGCTGCTATACTTCCTGCAATTATATGCTTACTTATTGCATATTTTGCTAGTAGAAATCATGAGGGAAGTGGCAAGAGTGTACTTGGATTAATTGGAGTTTCACTAGTTATGTGTGTACCAATTGTGTCATTGGTAATGGTATTTATCTGGGCATTTGGAGAAAAAACAAAATCAGATCCTACATTTAGAAACTGGGCAAGACTATTGCTAATCAGTGAACTATATGTAATCATATTCTCTATTACTTATGTGGTTGGAAATATCTTAGTATTAAATGGTATGTTATAAAAAATAACCTCGGGGATGAAGTGATTTAATAAAAGTAGACAAAGAGTAAAAAAACTCAGTCTACTTTTTTTGTTATACTAGAATAAAGGAGGAAAACAACATGAGCAGACCAAATGGAACAAAAAACATAATGCGAACACCAGAAGAAAAAGCAAA
>JBGVCT010000009.1:0-187275 GCA_045118975.1 Bacilli bacterium | reverse complement strand
CTGAGGACACACCTGTTCCCATCCCGAACACAGAAGTTAAGCTCAGTAGAGGCGAAGGTAGTGAGTCTAGGCTCGTGAGAATAGCAAATTGCCAGGCTTTTTTTATTACAATTTTGGCCCTTTATTGGACCTTTTTTTATTTATTTAATTTTGAAATTGACATAATGATAAAAGTAGAATATTATATTAATAATTGCGAATATATAAGACATGAACATAAGGTTTTAATGTAGAGAGATTTGCGGTTGGTGAAAGCAAATTGAGAATAATTATGTTTACTCCTTATTAGCAGCACCGTAATGGGATTGCCGTTAACTGCGTTAAAGTAATTGAGTGCATAGAGTAATCTATGAATTAGGATGGTACCGCGTAATTTCAACGTTCCTATTTTGGAACGTTTTTTATTTTGAATGGAGGAAAAAAAGTATGATAAATATTAAAGAAAATGAAAAATTAAGCGTATTGAACCATAGTTGTGCACACTTACTTGCACAAGCTGTGAAACATTTATATCCAAATGCTAAGTTTTGGGTAGGACCAGTAATAGAAGGTGGTTTCTATTATGATATGGATTTAGGAGAAGAAGTAATTAAGGAAGAAGATTTAGAAAAAATCGAAAGAGAAATGAAGAAGATTTCTAAAGATGGTAAGAGAATAGTAAGAAGAGAATTATCAAGAGAAGAAGCTTTAGAAATGTTTGCAGGTGACGAATATAAGGTTGATTTAATTTCTAATATGGAAGACAGCACTGTTATAACATGCTATAGTCAAGGTGATTTCACTGATTTATGTAGAGGTCCTCATGTTGAAACTGTTAAAGAAATCAAACATTACAAATTATTAAAAGTAAATGGTGCATATTTTAAGGGAGACTCTAAAAACAAAATGCTTACTAGAGTTTATGGTATTTGTTTTGATAATGAAGAAGATCTTGCATCACATTTAAACATGCTTGAAGGAGCTAAAAAAAGAGACCATAGAAAATTGGGAAAAGAATTAGATTTATTTATGATGAGTGAATATGGACCAGGATTCCCATTCTTTTTACCAAATGGTATGATTATTCGTAATGAATTAGAAAACTTCTGGTATAAAGAGCATGCTAAAGAAGGATATGAATTCATTAAAACACCTATTATGTTAAACCAAGAATTATGGGAAGTAAGTGGTCACTGGGCTAACTATAGAGAAAATATGTATACTTGTGATATAGATGATAAATTATTTGCTGTTAAACCTATGAACTGCCCAGGTGGTATGCTTGTTTACAAAAATAGTATTCATTCATATAAAGATTTGCCAATTAGATGTGGAGAATTAGGACTTGTACACAGACATGAAGCAAGTGGTGCTTTAAGTGGATTATTTAGAGTTAGAACTTTCACTCAAGATGATGCACATATCTTCATGAGAGAAGATCAAATTGAAGAAGAAGTTATAAGATTAATTAGATTTATTGAAAGATTTTATGATATTTTCAATTTAAGTTTCACAATTGAATTATCAACAAGACCAGAAGAAAAATATATTGGGGATATCGAAGTATGGAATAAGGCAGAAGCTGCTCTTGCTAGTGCATGTAAAAATGCTGGTAGAGATTACAAGGTTAATCCAGGAGATGGAGCTTTCTATGGACCTAAACTTGATTTCCATATTAAGGATTCTATAGGAAGAGAGTGGCAATGTGGAACAATTCAATTAGACATGAACTTACCTGAGAGATTTGATTTGACTTATGTTGATAGTGATGGTAGCAAGAAAAGACCAATTATGTTACACAGAGTTATTTTTGGATCTATTGAGAGATTTATAGGAGTATTAATTGAACACTTTGCAGGAGCATTCCCAATGTGGCTAGCACCAGTACAAGTAAATATAATACCTGTTAATAATGAGTATCATTTAGAATATTCTAAAGAGATTTTTGAATTGCTAAATGATAATGATATTAGAGTGAAATTAGATGATAGAGAAGAAAAACTATCATATAAAATGAGAGAATCACAAACTAGAAAAACTCCTTTAACTTTGATTCTTGGAGATAAAGAAAGAGATGAAAATACTATTTCATTTAGAAAGTTTGGAAGTAAAGATACTACTACTGTAACTAAAGAAGAATTTATAAAAATGGTTAAAGAAGACATTGCAAATAAGGTTATTTATTAGAATAATTGATTTTAGATTTGATAAAGTATAAAATATTGTTAAATTGGGGGAATGTCTTGTGTATTTTGGTAAGAATTTCAAAAAAATTAAGAGAATTTTAAAAGAAGAAAATATCGTTGTTGGTTCAAGTAGTGATGAAAAAGAAATCTTAAAATTTATTACATATGAACTAGAGAATGGGGAAAGATATAATTCTGTTATCAACAATAAATATGTTGAGGATATTTCATGCGCAAAAAAATTCTTGTCTAAATTCAAGACTATGGCAGAACATATTGAACATACTGACTTTAGTAAAGATTATAAAGATTTAGCTAGTGATATTAGATTTGAATTCGAAAGAGGAAATACTAAGGCTCCTATTACTGTATGTGGAAAATATGCTCATACTGCAATTAAATATGAGTCAGAATATTACAAGGCTTTAGAATATATTGATTATTGTTTTGCTAGTGGAAAAAATCTAGATTTTTTATCTAGCGATGATACAATGCTTTGGTTACTTAGCCACATCTATGAATTAGGAGATATGGTTGATATAAATACTTTAAATGCTATGACTATAACTTCTAATTTAATTAGTCAAACAGGAACAGATGCTAACGGATATATGCCAAAAGGATTGACTAGAAATGATTATTTAAGTGGTACTGCTGCACACTTGAAGCTTACTGCATGTTTAATGAATAAGCAAAAGGAAATCCCTACATATGACTTTATTGAAGCTGTATATGGAAAAGATGCAGCAGATGTTTCTAGAGAAATATTTTAAAAGTTAAAAAGACGCAACAAGCGTCTTTTTTTATTTATAAATTGGTGGTGTACCTTGGTATGGTGGATATGGGGCGTAATAGGCTGTATAGTAAGGGGTAGGGTAATAAGTGTTATTGTTAGGTCTTGCTACTATGTATCCTACTAGTGCTCCACCGACAAAGGGTAATAATGGTCCTATAAATCTTTCTTCGTTGATAGGAACGTTGTGTTGAAAATTTGGATTATGCAAAATAAAAACCTCCTCATTTATGTATATGAAGGAGGTTTATTTTTGCTATTTTAAAATTTTATCTAAGATGGCTTTTACTTCATTTGTTGGAAATCCTACAATAGTGTCATAATCGCCTTCGATGTGATCTATGAATTTCCCAGCAATTCCTTGAATCGCATATGAACCAGCCTTATCTTTATATTCATCTTCTAATAAATATTCATCAATTTCTTGCTCTGTTAATTTTTTAAAAAACACTTTAGATATTGCGTTGATTTGAAATACTTCTTCTTTGTTGTATATTGTTACACCACTTACCACGTAATGAACATTATTTGATAACATAGTTAACATTTCTTTAGCTTCATTTTTATCTTTGGGTTTTCCTAGTAATTTATTATTTATAATAACAGTAGTATCACTACCAATTACTATCTTATCAGGATATTTATTGTGGATATCTTTTGCTTTTAAATTTGATAAATATAAAGATACATCCATCGCTTGTAATGTTTCAGGATATATTTCTTCAGCCTCACTAGGAATGATTTCAAAATTGGTTGTTATCTTTGATAATAATTGCTTTCTTCTAGGGGAAGCACTTGCCAAAATAATTGTATTCATAAATATCTCCTTTATAATAAATAAAGACTGGTTACCCAATCTTTATTTTGCTTTTTCATCAATTGTTTTTACATTAAATCTTTCATTGCCACTAAATTCATATAAATCATCTAGCCATGCAGTATTATTCTTTGAAGAAGTATATCTAAGCCAAATATATAACATTCTAATTGTTACAATTAGTCCAAATATAGTCATTGTATCGATTCTTAATCTTTGTAATAAACCACCAACTAATAAAGATATAATTAATGCGATTGGATATGCTTGTAATGAAGACATTACAACAATTTTTATTCCTTGAGTGAATGATAATCCTTTATCTCTACGGAATAAATAAATACCTTTAATTAAAAGTGATGATACAGCAATTAATAAGATATAAGATAATAAGTTGTTAGAAAGTGATATAAAATGTTGCTCGCTTTGTGCAGCTTTAAATCCTGTTGCAATAATTTCATCAGCGGTTTCATTAAACTTAGCCTCAGCTTGCTCTGCCTCAAGTTTTGAAGCGTTTTCATATACTAAATGTAAATCTAACCCTTCTAGTCCTGTGTATAAACCTGCTAACCTCATAGTTCTATATAATTGCTTGTTGTATGAATCTCTAATTACATATCTCATAACAAATTGATTATTGTATAGGGCAATGTAATTATCACCATCATCAATGAAGTCTTTAACTTGGAAGTAAGCTTGTTCATCAAGTGCATCTATATCATCTTTTGCGTTAATAAATATATCGAAGTATACAGGGTTTCCTAACGCATCCTTGAATTCTTTTTTTAATTCTACGTATTTATAACCCTCTTCACACACAAGTGATGCTTCTTCATTTACTTTACATTTCACATCAGTTGATAGTGCATAAGATAATGCTTGATCGGAATAAAATACTCCAGTTGTGGCGACAACTTCATCTCCAGACATATTTGTATTTCTTAAGTAGGGAGGAATAACTAGTAACATTGTAATTATAATAAATGTTACAAGTGGGGTAATCCAATGTCTATGTGCAAATCTAAATAGATTTTTGGTTTTTATAGTTGATAATCCAAGGTCCTTTAGAAAACTAATTGTCTTTTCTTTAAAAACGTTGTTTTTAGTTTCTTCTTTTTCAGGAGCTGGCTTTTTATTTTGCTTGTTTTTTGCCATTTTTAACACCTCATAAGTAAGTTTAATACATTTTTAAGGAATTAACAATAAAATAAGCATATTTGCTAGGGGTAAAAACGACCATTTTTAGATATATTTATATATTGTATATATAAAAGCAAATAATTATTGTTGACACTTGAAATACAAAATGTTAAACTATGCTGTCTAATAGTCTTTTTTATGCCCAAAAAAGACGAAAATATTGAAAGAGGTGACTGCTGTGGCAACAAGCAAATCTAATCAATCTGCTGTTTACGAGCGTAAGAGCTTTTCAAAAATTAGTGGTTCTTTAGCTCTACCTAACTTGATTGAAGTTCAAACAGAATCTTATGATTGGTTCATCAAGGAAGGAATTATTGAAGCTTTCAATGACATTTATCCAATAGAGAGTCCTAATGGAAACTATGTAATGGAATTTGTTAGTTGTAAGTTTGAAACTCCTAAATATACTATAGAGGAGGCAAGAGATCGTTATTTAACTTATGCTTATCCAATGAGAGCAACATTAAGATTAATCAATAACGAGACAGGCGAAATTAAAGAAAGTGATGTTTTCTTTGGGGAATTGCCTACAATGACTGAAGCTGGTACATTTATTATCAGTGGTAATGAGAAGGTTATCGTATCTCAATTATCAAGAGCTCCAGGTGCATATTTCTCTTATTCTTATGACAAGAATGGAAAACTTATCGTTACTGCCGAAGTGCATCCTATTAGAGGAGCTTGGTTAGAATTTGAATCTGATACTCACGAAGTGTTACATGTAAGAATCGACAGAGAAAGAAAGATTCCTGCAACTGTATTATTAAGAGCAATCGGTTTACAAAGTAATGATGACATTACTGATTTATTTGGTGAAAGTTTATTCTTAAACAACACATTTGAAAAAGATCCAACAAACAATGCAAGAGAAGCATTAATTGAAATATACACAAAGTTAAGACCAGGTGAACCTGCTACTGAAGAAGGTAGTAAAAACTTAATGTTCCAAAAATACTTTGATTTCAAGAGATATGACTTAGCTCCTGCAGGTAGATTTAAGTTAAAGAACAAGTTAAGTGCATATTATAGAATGCTTAACAAATATGTTGCTGAAAACTTAATTGATGTAAATGGAGAATTAATTTATCCTGAGGGAACATTGATTACTAAGAAAGAACTTGATCACTTAAAAGAAATTAAATTCTTTGAAAATGGTGCTCACGCAGTAACTTTAAATGTTAATAAAGATTTATATAGAGGATATGAAGGTGAAGATACTGTTAATATCGTTCATGTATATACAGATGAAACAAAGTCTAAAGTTATGAAGGTAATTGGTAATGATTGTGCTACTAAGGTTAGATATTTAACTATTCCTGATATCATCGCAACATTCTCATTCTTCTTAAATGGATTTGATGGATATTTAGTACAAGACGATATTGATCATTTAGGAAACAGAAGAATTAGAGCTGTTGGCGAATTAGTACAAAATGCATTTAGATCAGGATTATCTAAAATGGAAAAAGGTGTTAAAGAAAAGATGTCTATTACAGAGACAAGTTCAATAACTCCTCAAAACTTAACAAATATTAGACCATTAACTGCTGCATTAAGAGAATTCTTCGCTTATTCTCAATTATCACAATTCATGGATCAAACTAATCCACTTAGTGAAGTAAGTAACAAGAGAAGAATTAGTGCATTAGGACCTGGTGGTTTAAATAAAGATAGAGCTGGTGTAGAAGTAAGAGACGTTCACTATTCTCACTATGGTAGAATATGTCCAATTGAAACACCAGAAGGAGCTAACATCGGTCTTATCTCTAACATGGCTACTTATGCTAAATTAGATAGATATGGATTCTTACAAACTCCTTATAGAAAAGTAGATAAAGAAAATAACAAAGTATTAGAAGAGTGTGATTACTTAACAGCTGATGAAGAAAACGATTTCACAGTTGCTCAAGCAAACATCCACATGGATGAAGAAGGTCATATTCTTGATGAGAGAGTTGTTGGTAGACATAGAGGTGAAAACGTATTAATTAACAGGGCAGATGTTGATTATGTAGACGTTTCTCCAAAACAAATCGTTTCAGTTGCTACAAGTTGTATCCCATTCCTAGAGAATGACGATGCTCACCGTGCGCTGATGGCTGCTAACATGCAACGTCAAGCTGTACCTCTAATCAAACCAGATTCTCCATTTGTAGGAACTGGTGTAGAAGCAAAGGTTGCTCATGACTCTGGTGCATCTCTTACAACTAAGGTTGATGGAACAGTTGTATATGCAGATTCAAGAAGAGTAGACGTTGAAGCAAAAGATGGAATTCACACATACCTTTTAAGAAAGTTTGAATCAAGTAACCAAGGAACTTGTATGAATCAAACTGTTGTAGTTAAAGAGGGAGATAAAGTTAAAGCTGGAGATGTACTTGCTGATAGTGAATCAGTAGATAATGGTGAATTAGCATTAGGACAAAACGTACTTGTTGCATTCATGACATGGGATGGATACAATTACGAGGATGCTGTTATCATGTCAGATAGATTAGTAAAAGATGATGTTTATACATCTATCCACATTGAAAGTTATACTTTAGAGTGTAGAGATACTAAATTAGGACCTGAAGAAATTACAAGAGATATTCCTAATGTAAGTGAAGAAGCAAAGACAAATCTTGATTTTGATGGAATTGTAATACCAGGTGCTGAAGTAAGAGAGGGAGATATCCTTGTTGGTAAGATTACTCCAAAAGGACAAACAGAACCTACTCCAGAAGAAAAGTTATTAATGGCTATCTTTGGTGAAAAGACTAAAGAAGGTAAAGATAAATCACTAAGAGTACCTCACGGTGGTGCTGGTATAGTATTAGATGTTAAGAAGTTCTCTAGAAAGAAAGGCGATGAGTTAGCTCCTGGAGTTAATGAAATGATCAGAGTATACGTTGTTCAAAAACGTAAAATTTCTGAAGGAGATAAGATGGCAGGACGTCATGGTAACAAGGGTGTTATTTCAAGAATCATGCCTCAAGAAGACATGCCATTCATGCCAGATGGAACATCAATTGATATCATGCTTAACCCACTTGGAGTTCCTTCACGTATGAACATTGGACAAGTACTAGAACTTCACTTAGGTTATGCTGCTAAGAAATTAGGATTCAAAATTGCTACTCCAGTATTCGATGGTGTTAAGAGTGATGAATTAGCTAAGATGATGAAAGATGCTGGTATTGCAGAAGATGGTAAAACAATTCTTTATGATGGAAGAACTGGTGAACCATTTGATGCTAGAATCTCAGTTGGTATCATGTATATGTTAAAACTTGCACACATGGTTGATGATAAGTTACATGCTCGTGCTACTGGTCCTTATTCATTAGTTACTCAACAACCATTAGGAGGTAAAGCTCAAAATGGTGGACAAAGATTTGGAGAAATGGAAGTTTGGGCTCTAGAAGCATATGGTGCTGCTCACACATTACAAGAATTATTAACTATCAAATCTGATGATATCTTAGGAAGAGCAAAAACATATGAAGCAATTATAAAAGGTAAATCATTACCTAAATGTGGAGTACCTGAGTCATTTAAGGTATTACAAAAAGAATTACAAGCATTAGCTATCGATATGTCAGTATATGATGTAGATGGTAATGAAATAGATATGAAAGCTGCAACTAAGTTCCAAGAAAGAGAAGAAAGAAGATTACAAGATACAATCAAAGCTCAATTCTCTGACTTCGTTGTAGAAGATGATTATAGTGCATCGCAAGATGATTCTTTCGATGATGATTATGAATAGTAGGGAGGAAATAGATAGATGAGTAAAGTTACAACATTAGATGTAAATCGCTATGCTGCTGTTAAAGTGGGATTGGCTTCTCCTGAAAAAATAAGAGAATGGTCTTATGGTGAAGTTACTAAGGCTGAAACAATTAACTATCGTTCACAAAAGCCTGAATTAGATGGTTTATTCTGTGAAAGAATATTTGGTCCTAGCAAAGACTATGAATGTCATTGTGGAAAATATAAGAAAATTAGATTCCAAGGAATGGTTTGTGAAAAGTGTGGAGTAGAAATCACTTCTAAGAGTGTTAGAAGAGAGAGAATGGGACATATTGAACTTGCTACTCCAGTTGCTCACATTTGGTATATCAAGGGTATTTCTCCTAAAATGGGATTACTTCTTGATATCCCTAGCAAACAAGTTGAAGAAGTAATTTACTTCATGTCACAAGTTGTTTTAGATCCAGGTACAACTAAGCACTTAATGAAGGGTGATGTACTTGATGAAAAGACAGCAAGAGAAAGATTTAGTGTTATTATAAAAGAAATTATTGATACATTAGATACTGATTCTTATGAATATACTTATGGATTATCATTAATCGAAAAGATGGCTAATCCTAAAGAACCATTTGAATTCTCACATAACGCTTCATTTATTAGTGGTTACACAAACGCTAAATTTGGAGTTGGAGCTGAAGCTATTCAACAATTATTACGTGAGTTAGATGTTAATGAAGAGTTTGATAAGATCAAAGCTGAATTAAAGTATACTCAAGGTAATAAGAATCAAAGAAGAGTAAAATTATTAAAGAGATTAGAGGCTATTAATGCGTTCAGACAATCTGAAAATAAGCCTGAATGGATGATTTTAACTATCCTTCCAGTATTACCTCCAGATTTAAGACCATTATTACAACTTGATGGTGGTAGATTAGCTGCTAGTGACTTAAATGATTTATATAGAAGAGTAATTTCAAGAAACTTAAGATTAAAGAAATTACAAGATATGAACGCTCCTACTGTTATTTTAAACAACGAAAAGAGAATGCTTCAAGAAGCTGTAGATGCTCTTATCGATAATGGTAGAAAGCAAAAACCTGTAACTGGTGCTGGTGGAAGAGCTCTTAAATCACTTTCTCACTCTTTAAAGGGTAAGCAAGGTAGATTCCGTCAACACTTATTAGGAAAGAGAGTAGACTATTCTGGACGTAGTGTTATCGCTGTAGGACCAGATTTAAAGATGTACCAATGTGGATTACCTAAGGAAATGGCTGTTCAATTATTCAGACCATTTATCGCTGGTGAATTAATTCAAAGAGGTATAGTAGATTCTCACAAGAAAGCTGATAAATTAATTGATAGAATGGATGATAAGATTTGGGAAGTTGTACAAGCTGTAACAAAAGAGCACCCAGTATTATTAAACCGTGCTCCTACACTACACAGACTTTCAATTCAAGCGTTCGAACCTAAACTTGTAGATGGTAAGGCTATTCGTCTTCACCCACTTGTATGTGCTGCCTTCAACGCAGACTTCGACGGTGACCAAATGGCTGTACATGTACCACTAAGTGAAGAAGCAAAAACAGAAGCAAGAGTATTAATGCTAGCAAGTAATAATATCTTGTCTCCAAAAGATGGAACACCTATCGTTAACCCATCTCAAGACATGCTTCTAGGTATGTATTATTTATCACTAGAATATAACAAGGAAAACTTCTTAGATGTTGCTAAAAACTTCGAGGAAAAAGGTGACATCGATATGGCAAATAGTTATAAATTCTTTGCTGAGTGCGATGGAAAAGTATTCCCAGATGTTGATAGTGTTCTAAGAGCATATGAAACAAATCAAATACACGCTCATAACAGAGTAGTATTAAGAATGTCAAGTATGGATAAGCCATGTTTTGCACAATATGAAGATAGTGATTACTTCCTAACTTCAGTAGGAAAATTAATTTTAAATAATATTTTCCCACATGACTTCCAATACTTAAATGAATTCTCTTCTAGCAACTTCACAAAGTTACCAGAAAGATTCATTATCAAGAAGGGTACAAACATTAAAGAGTATGTTGAAAACTTACCTTTAGCAAAACCTTATAAGAAGGGTGACTTCGGTCCAATTATTAGTGAAGTGTTCAATCAATTTAAGACTATTGAAACTAGTAAAATGCTTGATAACATTAAGGATTTAGGATTTAAATTCTCATGTAAGAGTGGTGTTACTATTTCAATCAACGATATCAAAGTTGTTCCTGAAAAAGCAGAGATCCTTGCAGAGGCAGATAAGGCTGTTGATAAGACAAACTTAATGTTCCAAAGAGGATTACTTGATGAAAAAGGAAGACACGAAGCTGTTGTTAGAAAATGGGAAGAAACTCAAAAGAAACTTTCTAAGTGTGTTGAAGAACAATTTAGACAAGATAAATATAACCCATTATGTATTATCTCTGAATCTGGAGCTAGAGGTAGCATTAAAAACTTCGCACAATTATGTGGTATGAAGGGACCAATGGCTGCTGCTAGTGGTGAAACTATTGAAATCCCTATTAAGTCTTCATTTAGAGAAGGTCTTACAGTATCTGAGTTCTTTATTTCAACTCACGGTGCTAGAAAGGGTAATACCGATACAGCTCTTAAGACAGCCGATGCTGGTTACTTAACAAGACGTCTAATCGATGTTTCTCATGATATCATTATTAATGAGGAAGATTGTGGATGTGATGCTGGTATTGTAGTTAGAGATATTATTAATGAAAGAGAAAATACAGTTATTTCATCTCTAGAATCTAGATTATATGGTAGAAATGCTATGAGAGATGTAAAACATCCTGAAACTGGAGAAGTTATTGTATACGCTAATGAAATGATTTCTGCTGAAAAGGCTAAAGAAATTGTTAATGCTGGTATTAAAGAAGTTGAAATTAGAACATTATTCTCATGTCAAAGTGAACATGGTGTATGTAAAAAGTGTTATGGTCTTAACCTAGCAACTGGTAATGAGGTTGAAATTGGTGAGGCTGTTGGTGTAATGGCTGCTCAATCTATCGGAGAAAGAGGTACCCAACTTACACTAAGAACATTCCACGCCGGTGGAGTTGCTGGTAGCGATATCACTCAAGGTCTTCCTAGAGTTACTGAGCTAGTTGAAGCAAGAAATCCAAAAGGAGAAGCTTTAATTAGTGAAATTGCTGGTGAAGTTAAAGAAATTAATGAGGCTAATGGTAGAAGTGAAATTATTATTTCTAACAAATTTGATGTTAAGACTTATATGAGTAACTTCGGAAGTAAGGTTATTGTTAATGTTGGTGATATGGTTAAGAATGGTCAACAATTAACTGATGGTAGTGTAAATCCAAAACAATTACTTGAAGTTAGTGATGTTAAGACTACTCAAAATTATATCTTAAAAGAAATTAAGAAAGTTTATAAACTACAAGGTGATGATATTGCCGATAAGCACGTTGAAGTTATCGTTAGACAAATGTTAAAGAAGATGACAGTTATTGAATCTGGAGACAGTGATTTACTTCCAGGTACAAGAATTGATAACAATGAATTCACTAAGATTAACGCTAGTGTTCTTAGAAGAGGTGGAAGACCTGCAGTTGCTAGACCTATGATTTTAGGTATTACAAAGGCTTCTCTAGAAACTGATTCATTCTTATCAAGTGCATCATTCCAAGAAACTAACAGAATGTTAACTGACGCTGTAATCAAAGGTAAATATGACTACTTGAAGGGCTTAAAAGAAAATGTTATCTTAGGTAAGTTAATTCCTGCAGGTACTGGTCTAGTTGCTCATCAAGATGAAGAAGATGAAATCGAAATTGATGATGTTTCATCATTATTCGAATAATTATTACAAAGTAATAAACAAAAAGGAGGTACATGATTGTACCTTTTTTTTATTTAATGTTAATATGGTATTAGGTGATGAAAATGTTTAAAAATAAATTCTTATCAAAAATGTTTTCTCTGTTCTCTGCGATGGTTGTAGTGCTTATCTTGATGAGCCCTACTCAAGCCTTAGCAAAACATGATCCTGCAAATGACAGGGTTTTGGCTGGACAGGGACAATTGGTTATAGACCCTACCAATTCAAAAGAGAGTCTAGTTGTGACATTTCAATATCAATATGGTCTTACAAATGTCGAAGTGCATATATGTGATTCGAATGTTGCTACTGATAGTATGTGTAAAGACAATAGCAGAAGCGCATTTATAGATTATGTTAACCCTGAAGCTATTGCTTCTGGAAAAAACATATATATGAATGAAGCATATAAAACACAATCACTTACAACAATAACATATAAGCCATCAGCTCCTAGTTTGGGAACTCCAATAAAGGATTATGTTAATGGTACATATAAAATTGTAGTTAGTGCATCATTTTGTGAAGCTGTTAAAGCAGATGGAAGTTGTGCATATTGGGGTGGACAAGATGCTATATATTCGCAAACATTTGAATTAAAGGGTGCTTTTACAGGTAATGCTAAAGTGAATACTGTTTTATCTAATATTCTTATTATTGTGAATGACTATGTGATTCCAATTTTATGGGTTGCGCTAGGTATATTGCTTGTTGTGAGAGGTGTAATACTTGCAATAGGTATTGTTAAGGCTAGTGATGAAGCTGAAGTTAGAGCAAATAAGATTAAAGGTCTTGTTTGGCTAATAATTGGTGTTGTTGCCGGATATGCCATAACAATTGCAGCATCTTGGGTAATGACTCTATTAGGATATGGAGGTGTGTTCGGATGAGAAAGAAATTTTTAACTTTATTTTTATCCGTATTCATGGTGCTTCCTATCGTAGGTTGTGGTGAAAAAGGAATGAACGAAACGCCTGATGCAGAAGAACTTAAAATTGTACTTCATTATGCTGAACTTCAAGAAGGCACAGGTAATTATCAAACAGATGTAAATCAATTTACTATAGACTATACTACGTGTGCAGATATTTCTGGTGGTGGTTTCTATGAAATTGGTGAAGGCGCTAATCTAATCGCTGATACTAATAGAGCTTGTGAATTTATGGAGTGGGTAACTCCTGGTAATACTGCAGGTTCATATAACCGTATCGGTAGTGCTGGAAAGAAAAATGTTATTTATACAGTTAAAGAAGCAGATGGCGGAAAAACAATGGATGTCTATGCGGTATTTAAACTATCTGGTACTGGTGGAAGTATTGGAGAAAACTCATATACAAAATTAGGATTTAGTGGTATTTCTATTATTTCATATGAAGGAACATCAAAGAAAATAAGTGATTTAGATGATGCCGCTTTGGCTCAATATCACTTTGTAAGTGGAGGAAAATCTTTTGCAGATCTTAAGACTGCAATTAATAATCAAGAATTCGAAAAAGGTAAAAAATTATCAGAAATTTTCCCTGATACGAATTTAAATTATTTCCTTGATCCATCAAATGCATTGCAAAATTATAAAATTAATTGGGCATATGGAACGCCAACTTCTGGAAGTTGTTCTACATTTACTCCAACAACAGCATTTGATCCAATGAAAGATACATTGGCTATGAATAATAATTTATGTATTGGTGCTAATATTGACCTTTCTGTGGACGTATCAGGAGATTATATTAAAGAAGCTATAACTTCTACATTCTACAATCAAGCATATATTGATACAGTGAGTAATTCTAGTTGTATGAGTGCTACTAAAGCAAATACAACAATTACTAGTACATGTATGTTTGTTAAGAATATAGGTGGTATTACTGGTGTTACTGAGATGCCAGGACTTGGATTAGCTAACAAAAATATTATGTATAATGCTTTAACTACTGATACTTTTGGTGGTCAAAGAATTGAGGGAATTGAAACATATTTCAATGCACTTACTTATATTTCATATTCATATAATGATGGCACAAATAATGCTTACTATATGGATATTGAAAATGTTAATGAACAAACTTTAGATCAATTTGGAACAAAACTTGAGCCTCTTTATAAGACAATGAAAGAAGCTTTAGCTAATCCAACAACTAAGAAACATTTATTGACATTTACACATTCTAAATTAACTGACACTATTGTTTTAAAGAGTGTAAACGTTAATGGAACAATTTATTATTTCAATTATGTTGAAGATGCCTCAGGTGTAGGAGCTTATGTTCCAGAGGGTGCTGGCTCACACACATTACGTACTGTTAATAGAATGAAAGTTGCTCCATACTCATTAACTTTAAATGGCAATGTAGCAGATGCTGACCTATTCGAAACTCTTGAAGAAAAGATTAATTCTATTCCTCAAAATATGATGGGTGGAACAGCAATTGAAATGAAAAACAAACTTCAAAAATTAATTTTTGCTTTAGTAAATGATTCTAGCCAAGGATTAAGAGCATTAAGAAAATATGCCTTTACTATTGTTACTGATGAAGATGCTAAAACTGCAGTGGTTACAGTGGAAAATAAATTACTTACTCCTGCACAAATGAATGCTATGAAATATGCATATGATAACAATGGAACAGTGTCTGTTTTAGATTATGCAAGCGAAAATAAATTTAACACTTCAGCATATTCTTATTCTGCTGATATGGAGACTTTATTAGAGAGACTTAATTCTATAATGACATTAGATGAACTTGTAGCGGCAAATGATTGGTTAACTATTACTGTTACTGGATCATATGTTGAATATAGTTTCTATAATGGTGCAGCTTCAGACGAATTACTATATAAGATAAGATACTATACCGGGGCTTCTCCTAAGGTTGAAGTCATCAACACTACTAATGATAGATTTGTTGATAAGACATTTACGTTTATTAAAAATACTGAAACAGATAATTTAGATTCTATATTAACAATTGAGCAAGGTAGTACATCTTTAGCAACTACAACAACATATGTTATTAATAAAACAAATGATATTTTATCATCAGGAATTTATACACTTACTATAAGTGGTGAACATTACATTATTGATTTACTTAATAAGAAACTGTTTAATCTAGATACAAAAGAAACTATTAGTATTGTTTCTAATTTGGCTAGTGAATTAAAATACTACTTTGTAATTGAAGAACAATATTATGGTATATACTTATCAGGATCAGACCTTGATGTTTATACAGTTGAAGTTAATGAAACAGAACAAACTGTTACAAAATCAGACTCTGCTCTTCTAAGATTAGTGCCAGGACGTGCTGTAATATTAGATGGCTTCTACTTCCTAGTTGTAGTAGAAACTGACCCAGCAGAAAAATATACATTAAAATTCTTTGATGAAGATATTGAATTATCATTTGATGGAGATGTGGCAACAGTTGTTATCACAGATATCATTGTAAAAGAAGGCGATGTAAGAGTAGAACCAGATGGAACAGAAGTATATGCATTCTATGAGTTCTTAAATGCTCATGTTGATGAAATCGAGCATATTCTTCTTAATCTTGTTACAGGACAAGAAGATGGATATCTATTCGTATACGATGGTCAAATATATGAATTAATTCAAGATTCATCATATGCTAATGTATTTACAATGGAATATGATGGAGATGTGTATACAATAACATTTACTCTTGTTTCATAAAAAATATAAAAAGTCTTGTTGTTATACAAGACTTTTTTGTTTTGTGATAATATTAGTCTAGAGGATGATAATATATGGATTTAAATGAAAATCAGTACAAATTAAATGAAAACAAAAATAATGAATCCTATATAGATAGTACTAATAGGGCCATTTTTGGTTGTGTTAATGGTATATTATTTTATGATTCTATTTATCCATTAGTACTTTTGATTCTTGCTCAACTTATTTTTGGGGCTATTTATCCATCATTTTCATCTGATTATCCATATATTTATTCAGTGATGTTGATGCTTATTAATAGCCTAATAACACTAGGAGTAGGTATTGCTATAGCAGGTCCAACTAAATTAAAAAAAGCATATAGAATGTTTAATGTTGATGATATAAGATTAATGATTACAACCTTTTTGCTAATGACAGGGGCAACCATATGTTATAATGCTGCTATGACTTTACTGGGGTTCAATGATGGGAGTGGAAATACCAATCAAACATCAATTGAAGATTATATATTACATGCGAGAATACTTTCTTGTATAACATTTGTTATTATAGGGCCAGTTTTAGAAGAAGTTACATATAGATATTTCTTATTTGGAGCACTAAGAAAAATAAATCCTAAAACGGCAATAATTATATCTGGTCTTATTTTTATGGTTGTTCATGGAGTGTCTGGATTTATTCAACCTAACGCAAATATTTTGAGAGAGATATTATTATTACCACCATACATGTTTTCTGGATGTATGCTTGCATATGCATATAATAAAAGTGATAATTTAGCAACCTCAACGGTTGTTCATTTTGCAAACAATCTGTTGTCATTTGTTATTACTTGTTTATATATTTAAAGGAGGAAAAAATATGAACTATGTATCAGAAGAAAAAGAACTAAACGAAATCGCAAAAGAAGGAATTACTATTGTGGATTTCTATGCTAATTGGTGTGGACCATGTAGAATGCTTGCACCTATTTTAGAGGAGTTAGAAGAAGAAAGAAATGATGTTAAAATTGTTAAAGTAGATGTTGATGATGCAAGAGAATTAGCGGTTAAATATAAGATTAGTGCTATTCCAACACTAATTGTATTCAAAGATGGAAATGTTGTGGCAAATGAAGTTGGATTCATGAGCAAAGATGATCTAAACACAATGATTAATAGAATCAGTGAATAAATATATTTTTAATACTACTGAGTAAACCGATAAGAGAATTTTTAAAGAAAGCGACAATGAAAGAAAAAATTGTTGCTTTCTTTTTGCTTTCTGGAGTTTCTATTTTTGTCTTAGTGGCTTTATCTAAAAAGGTGGTAATTTTAATTTCTAGGTATTCTTTTGAATAGTCAGTATTGGTAAATTGAAAGATCATTTTATATTCACCTGCGATATTGTAATGTGTAGAATAGGAATCCTCTACCAGGGTGATATTATCATAGTTTTGATAGTCAATATTCAATAAGTTTAATATTTCATTTTCATTTAGTAATATATTGGTGTTTAAAAAAAGATGACTATTATTTAAAGAAGATAAAAAATCCAAATTATCATTAACAACTATTTTTATTTTAAATGGGATGCTTATGTTTCCACTTTTATCACACACATAATAAGTTAAATAATATTCACCTGGAATGTTATAATTTGAAGAATATGTATCTTCATTTAACTCTATAAGATGAGAAATATTTCCATCTATATTATCCATGGCATCTAAAGATAGAATTAACGAATCGATACTTATTTTTTGTGTAGTTAATGTAAGATAATAGCTTTCTCCAGTGATTGTAGGTAAGACATCATCTAAGCAAATTATTTCTATTTCGAAAACATCAGAACTATTATTTGAACTATCGCTAACAATAAAAGAAATATAATAAACTCCAGTTTTGTGTTCGTTTAAAGAGTAACTATCAGATAATATTTCTAACTTATGGGTTAGGTTGCCATCATGCTTATCTAATGCGATAAGTTTGCTTTTTATTTGGGATATAGTTATTGGATTTGATGCATAGGAAGTAAATTCTCTTTTTCCATCAATGGTGGGTTTAACATTATCAAAAACATCAATTTCTACTAGATAAGGCTTAGCCTCATTTCCATATTCATCCAGGCAAGAAATTGCAATTTTATATGTTCCCACTTTTTCCTTGTTAGGACTATAATTATCACTTATGACGTATAAGTCTTTTGTGGAAATGTTGGTTATGTTATCATGCGGAATCAAATTTGAAAGAATATAATTAAGGCTTAGAGGCGCAGATAGGTAACTATTAAATTTTGTGGCTCCCTCAATTGATGGGAGAATATCATCTATATAATTTATTTCCACTTTAAATGGTGTGTCTAGGGAATTACCACTCTTATCTTTGACATCAAATAGGGCGTAATATGTTCCTGGATAATTAGTGTTATAATATGAGCCAACTGTATATATTGAGGTTGAAATATCTCCATCGCAATTATCATTTGCAATAAGTGAATTTGCTATTTGGAATAATGATATAGGATTACTCATGTAAGATGTAATTTGATGATTTCCACTTATTGTAGGGGAAACATCATCAATTACATGTATTATTAAGGATAATTTTGTACAATTCTGTCTTTTATCACAAGCTTTGTATATAACTGAATATTCTCCAGGAATATTGTACTTTTCACTATAATAATCTTCGATAATTTCAGGAATAATGGTGCCATCATTTGTGTCATAAGCCATTATAGTAGAAGAGAAGAAATCTAATTCTTTTTTACTATTAACACTTACAATATATTCTCTACTAGATGTAGTAATTACGGGAGGCGTTGTATCAGTTACACTATAGCTACCATTTAATAAGGGAAACGAGGAATAGGTATATGTATTGTTATAAATATAGTAGTATTGAGTTGTTACATAATATGTATCATATTGAACTTTTATGATATCCATGCCATTATTGCCTATAAAATTAGGTAACTTTAAATTTTGTCTACAACTAGATGCATCATATACATATAGAGAATCAGAGTAACTATAATTTTTAGTTGTATCGAAAGGAAAATTAGCATTAAACCCATCAACCTCTACTCCAATGGTAACTGGTAATGGTAATTTTGTGTTGTTATAAATACAATAAGAAATATCAATAGCTTCTACTTTAAGTGGAAATAAAAAACAAATTCCTATAGCAAATAATGACAAAAAAAGATATTTAAATTTCATATAATCACCTCTAATAACTAACATTACTAAAGCCTGATAAAAATCCCCTATTTATTTTAAAAAAATAAAAAAGGGTATTGTTTTTATACTAAAGGTAATAATTATTAGTAAGGAGAAAATTATATGAAAAATGTAAAACGTGATATAAGAAAAGAAAAATTAGCAAAATTGTTTTTTGAAATGGGAATGGATATTGCTTTAGTTAGCAAAATAAGTGGAATAGAAGAAGCAAAATTGAAGAAAATGATTACAAAAAGTAATTAATAAATAGTAAATAATGTATACTATTTTTAGGTGATTAAAATGGCAAAATTATTAAAACCGAATTATAAAAATAGTGTACTAAATGTTAGTGCTACACTAGCAGAATTTTTGGGATGTAAGAATGAAATCCCTACTATTTCTGTTTTAAAAAAAGAACTCCAAAAAGGATATAAAAATGTAGTATTTATTTGTTTTGATGGATTGGGGATAAATCCTTTAAACAAGAACGTTGATGAACCTAATATTTTGACAAGTAATATTAAAAAAGAAATAAAATCTACATTTCCATCAACTACTACTAATGCAACTACATCATTATTAACTAACACATATCCTTTGACCCATGGTTGGTTGGGATGGTCTATATATTTTGAAAGCATTAATAAGTGCGTAGATATTTTTCTTGATAGAGATAATGTGACTTTAGAAAAGTTAACTATTGCAAAGAAAGATAGACCTATTTCTTTACCTGAGTATTATTTCTATAAAGCAGATTCGGATTATAAAGTGTCTACTGTTTTTCCAAGTTATGTATCTGTTAAAGACGAATTAAATAACTATGTTTATGATGATAAAAATTCATTTGTGGATTCTATAGTTACAGTTTGTAAAAGAAAAGAAAAACAATATATTTATGCCTATTATCCAGAACCAGATGCTACAATGCATGATTATGGCGTCAGTTCTCCTGAGGCAAAGGCTAAGATTAATGAGGTAGTTAAAATTGTAGAAAAGATTCATAAGAATACAAAGAATACGCTTATTGTTGTTACTGCAGATCATGGACAAGTTGATGTTGAAGGGTATGTTGAAATATACAAAGATAAAGAAATAATGAGTATGTTAAAAACTTATCCCTATTTGGAACCAAGAGCTACAGCCTTTAAGGTAAAAGAAGAGTGCAAAGAAGAATTTGAAAGAATATTTAAAGAAAGATATAGTAAGGATTTTACTTTATTTAAGACACAGGATTTAATTGATGAAGGATATTTTGGTATTGGAGATAAGGGCTATTTATTAGGTGATTTTATAGCAGTTGGAACTTATACTCATAAGACTATGATATTCCATGAAAACTCTAATTATTTTAAAGGACATCATACTGGCTTAACAGAAGAGATGAAAGTTCCTCTAATCCTTATTAATAACTAAAAACTGTATTGACAAGCGATATCAATTACTTTACTATGATATTGCAAAATATAACTCTTATTTTGAACTACGTAGGTAGAGGGAACCGTTAAACGTAGAAGCAACCCTAATATAGAAGGTGCTAATCCCCAGCATAGAAATATGAGCAATAAGAGGGAGTCTAGTATAGGTATCTAAACTTCCTTTTAAACAAGGGAGTTTTTTTGTAGAAAGAAAGAGGATTGTAAAATGGAAAAAGGAAAAATTTTCACTTCTGAGGCAGTAAGTGAAGGGCACCCAGATAAAGTTTGCGATCAAATTAGTGACGCAATTTTAACAGAGTGTTTAAAACAAGATAAGACTAGCCATGTGGCGTGTGAAGTGCTTATCAGTAGTAATAATTTAGTGATAGCAGGAGAAATAACTACTAGAGCTAAAGTTGATTACAAGGAAGTAGCAAAAAAGGTTTTAAAAGATATTGGATATTCTAATATTAGTGATGGTTTTGATCTTGAAAATGCTAAAATTGATGTAATTATTAAGGAGCAATCTAGTGATATCAATAGTGCAGTAAGTGCTGGAGAGGATCAAGGTGCAGGAGACCAAGGTATTATTTTTGGATATGCATGCAATGAAACAAAAAATTATATGCCACTTACCATAGAAATTGCTCAAGAAATTTTGAAGTTGGCTGCAATAAAAAGAAAGTCTGGTGAATTTAAATGGGCCAAGCCAGATATGAAGTCACAAGTTAGTATTGAATATGGAGATGATAATACTAGAAATAAAGTAGATACGGTCGTGGTTTCTGTTCAACATGATGCTAATTTTGATGAAGTAGAATTCAAAAAATATATAAAAGAAGAAATTGTAGATGTTGTTTTAGGTGAATATGATTTAGATGTTTCAGATTATACGCTTCTTATAAATCCATCAGGTAGATTTGTAATAGGTGGTCCACTTGGAGATGTTGGACTAACTGGTAGAAAAATAATTGTTGATACCTATGGGGGTAGAGGCCATCATGGTGGTGGAGCATTTAGTGGGAAGGATCCTAGTAAAGTAGATAGAAGTGCGGCATATTATTGTAGATATGTTGCTAAAAATATTGTGGCTAGTGGACTTGCTAAAGAATGTGAGATTCAAGTTAGCTACGCTATTGGAAAAAGTGAGCTTGTATCTTTGAATGTCTTCACTTATGGAACTGGTGTTTTTGATGATGAAACACTTATTGAAATGGTTAAAAATGTATTTGATTTTAGACCATATTCAATGATTAATAATTTAAAAATGTTAGATTTAGACTTTTACGCTGTAAGTAAATATGGCCATTTTGGAAGAAGTGATATTGATTTAACATATGAAAGATTGGACGCTGTTAGTAAAATAAATAAATATTTTAATATTTAATTGATTGTTAATATAGTGTATTTATGTTACTATTTTATTGCTAATAAAGTATAAAAGGAGAAATGTAATATGAAATATACTGTTGTTGGAAAAAACGTTGAAGTAACTGAAGCAATGAAAAGTGTTATTCAAGAAAAGTTAAAGGTATTAGAAAAGTTCTTCTTAGTTGGCGAAGATGTAGAATGTAGAGTACTTGTTAGAACTTACAAAGTTGGACAAAAGATAGAAGTTACTATCCCAACTAAAGTTGCAACATTAAGAGCAGAAGTTATGGATGAAAACATCTATAATGGTGTTGATGCTGCTGTTGAGAAGTTAGCTGCACAACTTAGAAAAGCAAAAGCTAAGATGAATAGAAAGAACAAAGAACATTTAGGTACTGTTCTAGCTCTTGATGAAATCCAAGAAGAAAAGAAAGATGAGAAAGAAATTTTAGTTAAAACTAAAGTAATCGAAGTAGAACTTATGGATTTAGATCAAGCTATTACTAATATGACTATGTTAGGACATGATTTCTATATTTATAAAGATAGCGAAAATGAAAATATAGCTGTTGTTTATAATAGAAAAAATGGCGGTTATGGTCTAATCGAAGTTGAATAATACAATGATTTCAGATTAATAACAAAGGGAACCTTAGGGTTCCTTTTTTTATTGAATTAGGAAGCATCTATGGTATAATTTTTATAAGGTGATAAAGATGAGTAATGATTTTATCTATGAGTTTAAAAAGGAATGTAAAAAGAATAGAGAATATCTAGGATATTCTTTTTATGATGTTTGTGTTGCTTTAATTGATGTTAGTGAAAAAGAATATGAAAATTTTGAAAATGGAAATGAGATGTTATCTAAGGAAAACATTGAAAGACTTGCAAGAGTTTTATGTGTAAAAAGACCAATTGATTGGGATATTAATAACTATATTGATACAGAAGGATTATCTAGAGAGGAAATTAAAGATTTAGAAGATATTTTAGTTGATTTAGTGGGTGATGATTATGCTTAATACAAATAATCAAATTGTTAAGAAAATCATAGAGTTATATAATCCTAGTTCTATTGAAGAATCCGCTAATGCAATTAGAAGTATGTTTACAACTAAAGAAGGATTTTCTATTTTTGATATGATAAGAAGTATGGATACTATGCTTATACTTCATGATGATGGAGAAGAAGCTATTACTAGATATATTTCTTTTAAAGATGATGATGAAAGAAATTATATGGTTCTTAGTGCTTCAAGAAGTGTAGAACAGATGAGATTTGATGCTGCTTGTATGTTAAGAAGAGTAGCTAAGGCATTAACTGATACAAAATTAAAAAAGTGCCCTAATATTACTACTGCTAACTCTAAGTTTGATAGAGAAGACAAGCATTTTGCATGTGCACTTTTGATGCCACAAAAGGAACTTATGAGATTTATTACTCAAAAAGATAGTAATGGAAAGTATAAATATTTAAATGAGAAAGGTGAATTATCATTCGCTAATATAAATATTATTGCAGATCATTTTTGCGTGCCTTTTGATCAATGCTGTTCTAGAATTTTTAATGTTTTTGAGACGTTAAAGAAAGCAAAAAAAGCTAACTTTATAATTGAGGGGTGTGTAAGTAAGGCGGCATACAAAACTTTGAAAGCTAAATACAATAAAGAAAATAGAGAAAGAGATTTAGCAAGATTAGTTCCTGATTATCAAAAGCATAGAGAAGTTTTAAGAAAACATTTAATAGATTCACTTCATTATAGAAATGTGGATAAATTGAGCGATATAGCTAAGCGTAGACTTTTAGTTAATTTAATTACTAATGATTCAGTTAATGAAGGAGTAATTAAAGTAGAGACTACTAAAGAAGATGCTCAAAGAAAAGCACTTGCAATTATCAATAATTATATTGCAACAGGTTTGAAAGTTAAAAATGGTGCTTTAGTGGATAAAAACGGAAAAGTCATTCCTTTGAGTGATGAGCAACTTGTTGTAATTGGTGAATATGATTTATATGAAAAAACAATTGAGGATGGATTGCTTACAAGCATAGCTAAATTTAGTGGTAGTCCTCATAGATTTGATGGTCTTAGTTATAAAGAGGCAATAGAATCTTTGACAGAAAGAGATATTTCTAATTTCATAAGAGATTTACATCAAAAAATGTTTTCTAAATTATCAGATAAATATGATGAGACTAGAGGTGGGTTTTATAGAACTAGCCCAGTAAGTTTGGCGGGAACTCAAGTAGAGACTGCATCTCCTAGAATGATTCCTCAAATAGTGGATAATATTTCTTGGAGAATTTTAGAAACATTGAAAAAGTCTGCAAATGGTGAAATCAGTAATAGTGATTATGTTGATGAAATAAATTCATGTATATATGAACTTATTAGAGCTCAACCTTTTGCAGATGGAAACAAAAGAACATCTAGATTATTATCTAATATTTTGTATCAAGAAAAAGGCTTGCCATATGTACTTTTACCAGTTAAAGAATGGGACAACTATGTTGATGCATGGAGTAATAATGATGTTAGTGTATATAATGAAATGATGCATAGACTTATTTTAGATTCATATAATTACTTTTATGGCGGGCAAAGTGTTGGTAAAGCTTTAAGTGGTAGAGTTAGTGGAGATAAATTAATCAACGCCAATAGAAAATAATAATATTTTCCAGATAAAAAATTTATCTTGCAATTATTGTGGTATGGAATTAAAATACTACATAGAAGGTGGTTGAAATTATGAGTAACAAGAATCAAATTTATTTAGCAGGTTTAGCAATGTATATCGTTGCTGGTGTTGCAGGTTATGCAATTGATGCATACTGGATTATATTATTATTATCAGTACTTATAGCAGGATTTACATATGTTAAATTATTCGGTGCTAATGGAGATGAAGAAGTTAGAGAAACTACTAAATTCGATTGGGCAAGTATCTTTGCTTTCTGTGCAGTAGAATTAGTATTAACAATTTGCATTTCATTATTTAAAGCAGATTTAGTAGGCTTTGTTGGATACTTAAACCTATTTGCTCAAATGGCTGCATATGTATGCATTGGATATGTAGTTATAAGATACACTCTTGCAAATACAAGCTTCCATAAAATGTTAATTAAGAAGTTTAAAAAAGAAGCAGAGACAGTTGAAGAAACTACAACAGAAGAAGTTGTTGAAGAAATAAGCAGCGCAATAGAGGAAACTAAGGCTGAACCTGTTGTAGAAGAATATAATGAAGTAGAGGTTGTTGGATCAATTCAAGAACCAGAAATTAAAAGTATTGAATTAAAGGTTGAAGAAACTAAAGAAATCGATACTCCTTACATGGAAGAAGAAATTTAATAATATTTAACATCTAAAGAAGAAGGCTGATGGCCTTCTTTTTTTCTTTAAATATAAAATATTTATTTTTTATGGTTAAAAAATTAATTTGTGTTGACAAGACGGTTCAATATGTTTATTATTATAACCGGCTATATGCCATAACTGTAGCCCCGGTAAAGTTACAATTATAGGTATAGAAGGAGGAAATTAGTCATGCAACGTCAGACTACTATGATCAAAAACAGCGATTTAACACGTAAATGGTACGTAATAGATGCTTCAGGAAAGCCACTTGGACGTCTAGCAAGTGAAATCGCACAAGTATTAACAGGAAAGAATAAGCCAATTTACACTCCAAATGTTGATTGCGGAGATTATGTAATTGTTGTTAATGCTAAAGAAGTCCTATTAACAGGGGACAAATTAAATAACAAAAACTATTATAATGCATCTCAATATTCAGGTGGATTAAGAGTAAGAAGTGCAAAAACTATGGTTGAAAAGTATCCTACAGAAATGTTCGAAAGAGCAGTTTGGGGTATGCTTCCAAAAGGAAGACTTGGTAGACAAATCTATAAGAAATTATTTGTTTACGAAGGTAGCGAGCATCCACATGCAGCACAACAACCACAAACTATGGAAGTTAAATTTTAAGGAGGTATAACACATGGCACCAAGAGCAAAGAAAACTGAAGAAAAAGTTCAATACTATGGAACTGGTAGAAGAAAAAGTTCAGTAGCACGTGTTAGACTAATCCCAGGAACTGGTAAAATTACTATCAATGGCGTAGATGTTAATGAATATATGCCATATGCTACATTAGTAATGGATATCAAACAACCATTAACATTAACTAACACTACTGATAAGTTCGATGTTTTAGCTAACGTAAACGGTGGCGGAGCATCAGGACAAGCTGGAGCTGTAAGATTAGGTATCGCTAGAGCACTACTTGAAGCTAGCAATAACGAATACAGACCAGTATTAAAAGCTAACGGTATGTTAACAAGAGATTCTAGAGCTAAAGAAAGAAAGAAATATGGTCTTAAAGCTGCTAGAAGAGCACCACAATTCTCTAAGAGATAATTATTATATTTGTTATTTAAAAGGGTTCACATATGTGAACCTTTTTCTTTTTCTAAGTATTAGTTTGATAAATAGATATTAGAAAATAAAAATTAAATAAAAAATAGATAAATAAAATTTAACAAAAGTTGTTGACACGCGTTAATAAATGTATTATTATTATCACGCATCAATTATTAAGGAACCCATGTTATGGCGCTTTGGAGAAGCGGCTTAACTCACATCCCTCTCAAGGATGCATTCACGGGTTCGAATCCCGTAAGCGTCACCAAATTATTGGATTCGGGAATAATTGATTTAATATACATGCAGGTGTAGTTCAATGGTAGAACTTCAGCCTTCCAAGCTGACTACGGGGGTCCGATTCCCCTCACCTGCTCCATGTAAATATTCAGCCTAGAGAAATCTAGGCTTTTTTATTGTTTGTAAGTGGTGAATATTAGTATTATAATTATATACAGGAAGTGATAATATGACTAATTTAGAATTATTAGATGAAATTCTGTTGTCAGATAATGTTGTGGAGAATTTTTATAATAACTATAAAAATAATGTTGAGTTTAAAGAGTGGTTAGATACAAATATCCCAGACATTAAAAAATGTGAAGAAAGAAATCAAAATAATCCATGGCATATTTATAATGTACTTGGGCATATTTTGCACTCTGTTGAAAGTATAAATATACTATCGAAAGATTATGATTATGATACAAGAAGACTACTTGCTTACACCATGTTTTTCCATGATATAGGAAAACCTGATACATGTGTTTTTAGAAAAAATAAAGATACATTTTATGGGCATAATAAAAGAAGTTGTGAAATTATAGAACCATTGTTACCTAGTCTTGGGTTTAATGATAAAGAGTGTGGTCAAATTATGGCACTTGTATATAAACATGATGCTTTTATACAAGTTAGTAATGGACAAATTAAATTAGATAATAAATTTTTAGATAAACAAATTGAGTATTTTTCAAAGTTTGGCGATGGTAAGAAATTAATGGAATATTTGATAATTGTTTCTAGAAGTGATAATTTAGCACAAAATCCAAAAATGACTTCAGATTCATTGAAAACTTTAGCAGAGGCAGAAGCTTTACTTAAAACATATAATAAGAAAAGATAATAGAGGCAAATAGTGCCTCTTTTTTAATGTTAATTATTTATAATTACCGTTTAATTGATTAATAAAAATAAAAGTGATAATTTATATTCATGAGATACTTATAGAAAGGAAGATAAGATGAGTAAGATTTTAAATGTATATGCTAGAGAAGTATTAGACTCTAGAGGTAACCCAACTGTTGAAGTTGAAGTTACTACTGTTAGTGGTGCAAAAGGAAGAGCTATAGTTCCTTCAGGGGCATCTACTGGAGAAAAAGAAGCAGTAGAATTAAGAGATGGAGATAAGGCTAGATATTTAGGCAAAGGTGTTTTAAAAGCTGTTGAAAATGTTAATAAAACAATTAAATCAAAATTAGTAGGTATGGATGTATTGGATCAAGTGGCAATTGACTCTATGTTAATTGCTTTAGATGGCACACCAAATAAATCAAAATTAGGTGCTAATGCTACACTTGGAGTTTCACTTGCTTGTGCACATGCTGCTAGTGACTATGTAGGAGTTCCTTTGTATAGATATTTGGGTGGATTTAATGCAAAAGTATTACCAACTCCAATGATGAATATTATGAATGGAGGGGCACATGCTAGTTTCTCTACAGATATTCAAGAATTTATGATTATGCCAGTAGGAGCAAAAACTTTTAAAGAAGCTTTAAGAATGGGTGCAGAAGTATATCATAACTTAAAGGCTGTATTAAAAGGAAAAGGTTTGGCTACTACAGTTGGTGATGAGGGTGGATTTGCTCCTAAGTTAGAAAATAATGAAGAAGCTTTAAAATGTATTATGGAAGCTATCACAAAAGCTGGATTTGTTCCAGGTGTTGATATTAAGCTTGCTTTAGACGTTGCTGCTAGTGAATTATATGAAGAAGCAACTAATACATATAAAATTGATGGAAAGCATTTATTGCCATCTGAACTTGTAGAATACTATGACTATTTAGTTAATAAATATCCAATTATATCTATTGAAGATGGATTAGATGAATTTGACTGGGATGGATGGAAACTTATTACTGAATTGTTAGGCGATAGAGTTCAATTAGTTGGTGATGATTTATTTGTTACTAACCCTTCTATATTAAAAGAAGGTATTGAAAGACAAGTTGGAAATTCAATTCTAATTAAGTTAAATCAAATTGGTACATTAACAGAAACTTTTGATGCTATGGAAATGGCAAAGAAAGCAGGATATACTCCAGTTGTTTCACATAGATCTGGAGAAACTGAAGATGTAACTATTTCTCATGTTGTTGTAGGATTTAATGCAGGACAAATCAAAACTGGATCTTTAGCAAGAACTGATAGAATTGCTAAATATAACGAATTATTAAGAATCGAAGATGACTTAAAAGAATCTGCAATATATGCAGGAAATGATGCTTTCTATAACCTAGATTAATTAAAAGGGTACAATAATAATAAATTATTGCACTAATTATTGTTTTTTTAAAAAAATGAATGATATAATTTGGTTATGGAAAGGGAAAGGAAGGATTAATTATGAATTTATGGATGTTAGGCGAAAACCAAGACGCATTATCAAATATTGACCCAACTGCTTTCTGTGGATTATGGGATCAAGTTCTTGATATCGTATCTATGGTTATTTGGATTCTTGTTGGTATTCTAGCAGTTATTCTAATCGTTAAGGGTGTAACTACTGCTTTAGCTGTAGTTAAAGCTGCAGATGAGCCTCAAGTTCGTCAAGAAAAGTTAGGCGCATTCAAATATCTAGCAATCGGTATGGGTGTTGCTTTAGTAATTGCTATTCTTGCTGGTACATTATTAACAGCATTCGGAACAAGCATGCTTGATAAGGCATTCGATCCAAGCGGAGCTACTAAGCCATGTACTGAACTAGCTAACGCTAAGTAATTAAAAACAATACTTTGAACATAAAAAGGTGGGGATTTCTCCACTTTTTTATTTCCTTCTTTATAAAAGAAGAAATTTACTAAAAAAATTCACTATTTATCCTCTCCTTATTAAATAAATCTTTTAAAATTAATAATTTTATAGTAATATATACCTATAAGATGCCGCTTTGTGGCGATTTTGACGTTTCTAAATGTTATAAATCCCATGATTTGGTTTCTTTATAAAATTTCTTATGATATAATTTTTGTATCAGAAATTCGTGAATTGGGGGTTGTTAATTATGTTTAACATGCTTATGGTAGACATTTGCGCGAAAAATTTTGGTGGACTTGGTGGGGGTATATGTGCTCTACTAACTCAAATCATGTTTGGCTTGTTGCAACTTGTATGTAAGTTGCTAGGAACATTTGTTGACTTGCTTAACATTGCGTTCTATATTTTCGCAGGTGTTGATTTTGGTGGCGGTAGATTTAATATCATAGATAAAGATACGCAAGAATCAATGAATATCTTGGATTACTTTATTTTTAATGAATCTGTAACCAAAACTTATTTATACCTTGCTCTTATAGCAGTAGGTTTGGTTGTTGTATTTACAATATATAAAATAATCAAGCAAGACTACTTTGATAAGGCTGGTCCTAGAAGTAAGGGGCCTATATTTAGAAATGTAGCTATATCTTGTATATCATTTATATTAGTTATACCTATTTTCTATTTAATAATTCATGCTAGTTCATTCCTAGCTCTAAGCGTACAATCTGCGATGGGTATGGATCCTAATGTATACGCTGGTATGCAAGTGTTCTCTATCTCTTGGAGTGATGGTGGAGATGCAATGCATGAAGTTAATAATATGCTATCGGGCGTAAATGTTAATGCTGGATCTGTGTGGTATATAGAAGAGGACTTACTATTTACACTATTGGCTGATGGAGATTTAGTTTCTTATGATAAAGCTATTATTGGAAAAGTTGTTCCTGAAGTTTTTCCTGAACCAGATAAAGAAGGTTGGACAGGCACACTTGCTACATTACAAGACAGCTCACAAGCCGGTTCCCCAATTAAGACATATAAATATTATACGACTTTCTATTGGTACATTTATTTAGTTGCTATAATCGTTGCTTTAAAAGCAATGTGGAACTTAGTATTAGCAATGATACAAAGAATATTTAAATTATTAGGATTATTTTTGGTTGCGCCAGCTCCAATTTCTCAATATGTATTAGATGATGGTGCAAAATATAAAGAATGGCTAAAGAAATCTATAGAAGAGGGATTAAGATTAGTAGTTGCTTGTTTCTCATTCTCAATATTCTTGCTTGTTTTAGGAACTATAACAAGTATAGATTTCTCAAGTGCATTTAGCCAATCTTTAAGCGCTGCAAGTGGAGGAAGAGCTGAAGTTGATGCTAATGTAAGTGCTTCTACCCTTGTTTACTCAGGTGAATTTGCAGGTGTTGAAAATATTGGACTTGCAGAAGGTGACACACTAGATTGTGGTCTTAAAGAGAAGATTTTAGTTAATGGTGAAGAAAAATGTGGAGTTACATTCTTTGAAAGTTTAATTAATGCATTCTTGCAATGTTTATTAGTAGTTGCTGCAGGAGGAGCTATAAAAGATTTAGATACAGTTGTATCACCATTAATTAGTGGTGCTCAAAGCTCACTTGACTCTGGTAACACAGGTGGAGCTGTTAATGCTGTTGGTAAAGCAGCTATGGCAGTTGCTTCATCTACAGTCGGTGGAGTTGTTGGTGGAGCTGTTGGAGCTCTTAAAAATAGAAAAGCTGAAGATGAAGGCGCTTCAAAAGGTGCTGATGATGAAGAAAAAGATGCAGATAAGAATGGTATAAAAGATGATGCTAGTTCACCTACAGAAGGTGGAACACCAGCACCATCAGCACCAACAGAAGGACCTACTGGTGGTGGCGATGGCGACAATGGTGGCGGCGATGGTGGAGATGGAACACCAGATGGCGCTGCTGGACCAGAAGGTGATGGAGCAGGAACACCAGATGAAGGTGGAGACGGCGACGGCGGAGATGGAACTACAGATGATGCTGCTGGACCAGAAGGCGATGGATCTGGAGAAGCTGAAGGCGAAGGATCTGGAGAAGCTGAAGGCGCTGCTGGACCAGAAGGTGAAGGAACACCAGGCGAAGGCGGAGATGCTAAACCTGAGGGTGAAGGAACACCAGGCGAAGGCGG
This sequence comes from Bacilli bacterium, assembly GCA_045118975.1. Lineage (GTDB taxonomy): Bacteria > Bacillota_I > Bacilli_A > RFN20 > DUOF01 > RGIG6178. The sequence goes on along the minus strand of JBGVCT010000009.1, from coordinate 155,346 downwards.
AGATGCTAAGCCAGAAGGAACAGGAACACCAACACCTGCTGCTGAAACTAGTGCTGGTGGAGAAAAGAAAACAAGCAAGTGGTGGGCACTTGCTGGAGATAAGGATGCTTTGAAAGAAGTTGGAAAGAGCATAGCTGGTTCTAAACTTGGAAAATTTGTTGGTGGAATGGCTAAAAAGGCTGGCGGACTTGTGTCTAGTGCTGTTGGCGGAGCTAAGAAACTTACAAAGAAGAATCTTATTCTAGGTGCATTAGCAACTACAGCGAAAGTTGGATTTAGAGCTGCTAAAAGAGGACTTGGTCAAGGTCTTAAAACTGCAGGAGGCGCAATTGCTACTGCTGTAGTAGGAGAGGGTGCTGTTAAATCATTCTTAGGTGCTAAGGGTGATGCTCAAGGCAAAGAAAACGAAGCAGGTAAGAAGAAATATGATGCAGCTAAAACTCAAGCGTTCAATGAAAAGAGAGAAGCACGTTTAAGTAGAGCTACTGAAAATCTTGGTAAAAAAGAACGTGAATACAATGGAGCGGTTTCAGATTTACATTCTGCTGTTGAAAGCGAAACTCAAGCTAATAAGCAATTAGGAGAAGCACAACAAGAAGTTGTTGATTCTAGAGCATTGGTTGATACTGCTATGGAAGAGGCATTAGGATCAGATTCATCTGTTGTAGCAAGTAGAAAAACAATAGATGAAAAAACTCAAGATAATCAAGCAATTTTAGATAAATATAGTAAAAAATATGGTAGAGAAATTAAGTCACTAGAAGATTTGAAATCAATTGAACCATCATCACCTCAAGCTAGGAAGGCATGGGAAAATGATGTAAGCAAATTTGAAGCTAATAGCCAAACTATACAAACTGCAAAATCAGCAATCCAAGCTAAGAGGACTGCATTAGAAACAGGTGCAGGAATTAGTGGACCATTGGCTAAATTATTTACATCTGGACCATTAAAGGGTATGGAAAATGCTAATATTCAAGATGTAAGATCTACGCTTATACAAAAGAAAGCTGAGCAACAAGCAATTATCGATTCAAAAGGACCTAATTCAGAAGAAGGAAGAGCAGCTCAACAACAACTTGCTGAGTTAGAATCTGCACACCAAGCTGTAAATAACTTATCAAAAGGTGGATGGGAAGCTTCTGCTCAAATTAGAAGAGAACAAGCAAGATTAACTCGTGCTGAAACTGCTCTTGGAGAAGCAGAGAAAAAAGCAACGGAAGCTCATGAACACACTGAAAAACAAAAAACAGTAGTTGCTCAAGCTGCTCAAGCTCATCATAATGCTCAAGAATTTGTTGCTAAACATAACACAGAAGGATTTAGATCTAATAATCAACAACAATATGCTTGGGATCCTGCTATGAAGGGTTCTGAAAGAAGACGAATTAGAGCACAAGATAGAAGAAAAGCTGCCGCTATTGATAGGGTAGAACAATCTATAGGTGAATCTGAGGAAAGAGCAGGTAAAGTAACTGGCACTGTTAAAACAAAGAAGATTGGAGATTCTTCTGAATATTTCCATGGAGCAGAAGGATTTGCACCTAGAGCTCAACAAAGATATGAACAAGCAAGAAAAACATTTGCTGAAGATCCTGCTGTTTCTGATTTCTTAACTAGACATAATATTACAGTTGATAATGATGGATATTATGATATCGCTTCTATGAATTCTAAATTGTCTAGAGATAAGACTCTAACTCCTCAACAAAGAAAAGAAATTAGAGGAAAAATTATGACTTATAGTGGAGAAGTTACTTCACTTAATAACACTAAGACATACGTTGGACGAATGGAAACAATTCAACAACAAGGTCAAAATGTTGAACAAAGAATGATTAATAATCAACGTAGATTTGAAACACTTCAACATCAAGGTACTGTTGTTACTCAAGTACTTAGTGACATTGACAATGGTGGATTTAACGCATCTAATCTAAGTAGAAAGACAATATCTCTTCTAAATAGACAAAGTAATGTAAGAGTTAAAAATGGCGATACTATGGAAAAACTTGAAATAACAGAAAATTCAACTCCTGAACAAGTTCGTGCAGTGGCAGAAAGTGCTCAAGCTAGAATCAGACAACAACAAGTAAGAACTATAGGTCAAAGTGAACAATTAGCACAAGAATCAACTAGTTTGAAAAATGCGTTTGATGGCTTAGTTCAAGACTTGATTAATGGTGTACGTAGTGCTGCAGCTAATATGCCTGCTCCACAAGGAACTAATACTCCAGAAGCACCAAAACCAGGTGCAGTAGAAACACCTGTTCAAACTCCTGTAACGTCTGTTCCTAGTAGCTTTGAACCATTTGCTGGAATGGCAAATAAGGGTCCAAATTTAAGTGAAGCGGATTATGAGAGAATTCAAAGCGAAGGTATTAGAGCTAACCAAGCACTTCTTAACCAAATTAGAGAGCAAAATAAGGGTATCATCAATACTGTTGAAGATATTGAAAGAGAAGTAAAAGGCGATAGTTAATAAAAACAACCACTTATATTGATAGGTTTTAATTCTTAGTTTAAAATAAAACTAAGGGCTAGCAATATAAATAGAGGCCCGTAAGGGTCTCTATTTTTGTTATTATAAAGAAGGGGGTATCTTTATATGAGTAAAAAGAAAGGTGCAGATATATCTCACTTTATCGCGGTTGATAAAATTGAAGATGGTATCATTACCTATAAAAATAGGATAATTGCATCTGTTATTAAAGTTGATAGTTTGAATTTATCGTTACTTGATTATGAAGAGCAAAAAATAAAGATTAATCAATTTGCGGCTATATTAAGAGGTATGAGATGGGATTGTAGCATTGTAAAGTTAGAAAGACCTGTGGACTTATCTAGACAAATCAATGCACAAGCAGAATTATTAAAAGTTCAACATAGAAAATTCAAAGATGGAAATATGGATGAACATGGATATCAAAATAGATTAAAGCAAGTAAACTATGAGAAGCGTAGATTAGAATATTTTAATGATGAAGCAAAGGTATTTGCTAATGAATTCTATTTCATTATGTATGGTAGAGATCTAGAAGATATGAGAATGTCTTATAATGATGCATTTGCTAGATTAACTCAACTTAAGTTATCTCCAACTAAGTGTAATGACACTGACATTAAATTTTTATTCTATCACATGTATAATCCAATCGGTTCTAAGGCGTATAGCGATTTTGAAGATAGTGAAGAATATATTAAGGATATTTTACCTGAGAGTATACAACTAAAATCAAAATATATTAGAACTGATTCAATGTATGCCTCAACAATGAGTTTATATCATTATCCAATGCATGTGAATGAAGCGTGGCTTGCTCCACTTACTGATATTTCTTCAACAACATGTATTATTAACATTAGACATATTCCTACCGAAGAAGCTAGAAGACTTATGGATAAGGCGATTACTGAGGTAAGAACTCAAATGTTAAATAAAAATAAATCTTCTCAAGATATTGCTAAGCAAGCAGAGTTAGAATCATTCATGTATATCCTAGAAGAAATTGAAAGAGGTAGCGAAATTCTAAAAAGAGTTAATGTTACTTTAATGGCTTATAGTGATAATGAGAGAGAACTTAGAAATATTACGCACAAAGCAATATCTACTATAAAGCAACATGCAATGAGAGCAGATAGATTACAATATAGACAATTACAAGGTTATGTAGCTTGCTTACCTACTCCAAAAGATGACTTAATGGAAGATGTTGGTAGAGATATCCCATGTATCAGTTTAGGAGCAGGTTTCCCATTTGTATTCCAAGCTTTAGAAGACGAAAAAGGATTCTTACTTGGTAACAATAGATCAAATTTAATATTCTTTGACCCAAGGGTTAGAAATCCAAATAGAACTAACTCAAATATCATGATTATTGGTAAATCAGGTAGTGGTAAGTCTCACTTTACTAAGAAGATGGTATTAAGATTATTATTACAAGATATTAAAGTTTATATAGTTGACCCAGAAGGAGAATATGGTGTCTTGTCTAAGCAATTGGGTGGACAAATGATTGACGTTGGTAGTGCCTTTGATTCAAGAATAAATCCTTTCCATATCTTCTCTACAATGTTAGATGATGATGTGGAAGTAACTGAGGAAGCTCTTCAAGGTCTTAGAAGAAGTGCGTTTAATGGACAAGTTCAATTCCTAGAACAATTCTTCTCAAGCATGCTAGAAGACTTAACTAATAAAGAATTATCTAGACTTTCAGAAATGTTAGTTGCTGCATACCACAAAAAGAAAATAACAGCTACTACTGATTTTGATAAGTTAGCGCCTGAAGATTATCCAATTATGGATGATGTTCTTGAATTACTTCAAAAGAGAATAGCTGAGTTAAGTAAGATTATTACAAAAGATCCAAATCGTGCTGCTGATGTTGGAGATGAACTTGGAGATTTAAGAAATCTAGAAGTTTATATGAAGAGATTTTCAGATGGCGGTTCGCTTTCTAACTTATGGAATGGTCCTACTACAATAAACACTAAAACTAGTGATTTCATCTTATTTGACTTTAAGAAGATGAATAGTAGTAAGAATGATAAAGTTATGAATGCACAAATGATGCTTGTATTAAGATTCCTTGAAAATGAAATTAGTAAGAACAGAGAAAATAACTTAGCTAAGAAACTTGATAACTATATTGCAGTAATCGTCGATGAAGCACACGTGTTCATTGATGAAAAAACACCAGTTGCTCTTCAATTTATGTTTAACATGGTTAAGCGTATAAGAAAGTATAACGGTATATTTGTAGTTATCACACAAAACGTAAACGACTTCGTTGGTGCGGCTAATATTAAGAAGTATACAACAGCGATTATAAATGGTTGTCAATACTCGTTTATATTCGGTCTTAACCCAGCTGACTTACAGTCTCTAGTAGACTTGTATTCATCTGTTGGTGGTTTCTCTGAAGAAGAGAGAATGTTTATTGGTAATGCTGGTATTGGACAATGTTTATTTATTGTTTCTCCTAACCAAAGAATTCTAATGGAAAGAATTATGGTTAGCAGCGAAGAAGAATCTGTATTTAAATAAAAAGATAAGCCTAAGGGCTTATTTTTTTGATATTTTGGCTTTTTAAAGAAAAAATGAGGAATAATACCATAAGGGATATAATGATAAAAATAAAGGATATTTTAGCTTAATTAGATGCATTTATAAAATATTGATTTTAATTGGTTTAAATGTTAGTATAATAGTACTTTTGTAAATGAATATAAGTATCGAAGAGGTGAGAGTATGAATAAAATTTGTAAAGCGTTTTTGACAGTGTGTATGTCATTTTCATTAACAGGATGTTTTTCGGCATTATATACTAAAACAGCATCAAATGATTTTAGTGATAAGAGTGCTTGTGTTGAAGTAAATGATATTGATAATTTGGTTGATAATGTTGAGAATATGATGTATAAAACAAATGCATTAACTGGAACATATAGATTATATACTTCTAAACAAAATTATAGTATAGAATTTAATGCAATTACTAATGAGAAAAGAGTTGATTGGTATTTATATGCTAAAACAACAATGCAAGGTAAACAAGTTAGTGTTTATTTAAAAGATCAAAAGATGTATGTTATCTATCCAAATAATGGTGCAAATGTTATTTTAAAAGACTCAATGGAAAATATTGTTAAAGAAGCTAAAACAACTTTGGAAAATTTAAATGCTCAATATAATAAAGATAAGTTAGAAAATTATTTGCTTGGTGGAAAACTTGAAGGTTTTGATTTTGATATGATGAAAGATATTGGAACATTTGAAAAGAAAGCAGATAAATACACAATTACTTTAACTCACAATAACTTAACTTGGGAATATGATGTTACTCTTGATACTTTCTTGATTGTTGAAACAAGATGTAGTGGTGAGGGATTTAATTCAGTGTTAAACTTCAATTATCCAAAAGAGATATCTATTACTTATCCAATGGGATTAGATTTCTTAACAATGAATATTGAAGATGTAAAAGAAATATTAAAGATTGATAGTTTTTCAGAACTTTTACAACCTAATGTTGATGTGGTGGAGTAAACTTATAAAGTTTACTCTTTTTTTTATTTATATCGATAAGAAAAAAGACTAATTATGTTAGTATTATTTTGAGGTGGAATAATGATTAAGTTTGATTTTAATACATATGTAGATGTAACAAATGAGCAAAGGGATAGTTATAAGGATAAAGTTACAAAAATAAAGGAAACAATGTATAAAAAAGAAGCGCTACTAGACTGGATGGATGTTGATACTTGTATTTCTAGCGAAGAGTTAAAAAAATTAAAGAAAGTAGCACATGATGTAAGAAAAGATGCTGATGTTTTAGTAGTTATTGGTATTGGTGGTAGTTATTTAGGAGCAAAGGCCATTTATGACATGTTTAATGGATATTTTACTACCACTACTCCTGAAATAATTTTTGCGGGATTTAATATGTCTGCTGAATACACTTATGAATTACTTGAATATATTAAAAATAAGAGTGTATATGTAAATGTAGTTAGTAAGAGTGGTACTACTTTAGAGCCTAGTGTAGCTTTAGATGTTATTTTAAAAGAATTAAAGAAGAGATATTCAAAAGAAGAATTACAAAAGAGAATTATTGCTACTACTGATAAAGAAAAAGGTACATTAAAAGAACTTGCAGATAAAGAAGGTTATACAACATTTGTAGTGCCAGATAATATAGGTGGAAGATATTCAGTATTATCACCAGTTGGATTATTCCCACTTGAGGTTGCTGGAATAAGTGCATCTAAATTATTAAAGGGTGCTAAAAATGCTAAGAAGTATGAAGATAGTGCTGCGGAATATGCAATTATTAGAGATATTTTATATAAAGATGGTAAGAGTATAGAATCTTATACTGTATATGAGCCTAAGTTATATTATTTTACAGAATGGTTAAAGCAATTATTTGCAGAAACCCAAGGTAAAGATGGAAAAGGTATATTTCCAATTTCAATGGTAAATACAAGAGATTTACATTCGCTTGGGCAATTTATTCAAGAGGGTAATAAAATAATTTTTGAAACAGTATTAGAAGTTAGTAATACGCGTAGATTCAAATTAGAGCATTATAAGCAAGATCTAAGTGCTATCAATGTTTTAATTGGTGATAGAGTTGCTCAAGCTCATAAAAATGGTGATGTATCTAGCTTATTCTTTAAAATAGAAAAGATTGATGAAGAACATGTTGGTGCATTAGTTTATTTATTTGAGTTTGCTGCTGCTGTTGGAGGATATTTGCTTGATGTTTATCCTTTTGATCAACCAGGAGTTAGCGAGTATAAAAGACTTGTTAATGAATCATTGGAGGTAAAATAAATGAAAGTTGTAGATTTAAGTCCAGTATTATTTAGGGAGTATGATTTAAGAGGTGTAGTAGGTGATATAATTGATGAAGATGTTGCCTATACACTTGGATTAAATTATGGTAGCTATGTTTTAGATTTAGGAATTAATAAAGTTGTTATAGGTAGAGATAATAGAGTATCTTCACCTAGTTTAGCAACAGCATTAATCAAAGGTATATTAGAAACAGGATGTAGTGTAGTAGATTTAGGGGAAGTAACTACACCAATGTTTTACTTTGCTAGATGGTACTTAAAGCTATATGCAGGTATCATGGTTACCGCTAGCCATAATCCTAAAGAGTATAATGGATTTAAATTATCATTTAGTGAACTTGGTAATGCTTATGGACCACTTATTCAAGAATTTTATAGATACACTTTAAATAAGACTTATAAAAGTGGTAATGGTAAATTAGAAACATATAATATTAAAGAAGATTATTTGAATCATTTCATTAATAATATAGATTTAAAACACAATGATATTAAAGTTGTTGTGGATTGTGGTAATGGAGCAGGATCATTAATTATAAAAGACATACTTGATAGATTAAATGTAACTTATGATCTTCTTTATTGTACAAGTGATGGTACATTCCCTAATCATAGTGCAGACCCATCTGTTGAAAAGAATCTAACTGATCTTAAAAATAGAGTAATAGAGTTAGGATATGATTTAGGTATTGGTATAGATGGTGATGCTGATAGAGTAGGTATAGTTAGTGAAAAGGGAGAATATATGCAAGCTGATTTATATATTCTTTTCATGGCTAGATTCTTAAAAGATAGATTAAATGATAAAAAAGTATTATTTGATGTTAAGTGTTCTAGAAGTTTGATTGGGGGATTAAAGCAAGAAGGGCTTAATCCAGTTATGAATAGAACAGGTAACTCATATATGAATATGATGATGAAGAGTGGGGATTTCTCTTTTGGTGGAGAATATTCAGGACATGTATTTTATAGAGATAAATGGCCAGGATTTGATGATGGAATTTATGCTGGTGCTAGATTTTTGGAAATGTTAACTCATACTGGATACAAAGTTGGAGAATTATTAGATAATCTTCATAAGTACGCTCATTCTGCTTTTGAATTGAAAGCTGGAGAAAACGGTAAAAGAGAAGTAGTAGAGAAAATGAGAGAATATGCTCATCAAAAAGGGTATGAGACAATTGAATTAGATGGTGTAAGAATGGAGTTTGAAAATGGTTGGGCTCTTGTTAGATTTTCTAATACCTCACCTAATTTAACTATTATTTTAGAGGCTGATAATGAAGAGTATTTAGCTAAAATTGAAGATGAGATTTTAACTAAAGTTAAACAATATATAAGTGAAGTGAAGGAGTAATTTATGAAGGGTATTATTTCAGTTGATGGTGGAGGAACTAAAAGTGAAATTTTAGTTGTTACTAGTGATGGTAATGTAGAGTATAGAGATATAGTAGGACCCTCTAATCCAAATGATATAGGTATGGATGTGGCTTTTAATAATCTAAATGCAGGATTAAAAAAAGCCATGGATTTTGCCTATGAAAAAAAGATTGAAATAGTATCAATGTTTTTAGGAATTGCAGGAATTGAATTTGGCGATTCATTAAGTGTATTAAAAGATAAACTTATTACGAGTTTAGAATTTAATGAACTATATGTAGATGGAGATTTAGCAAGTGTAGTAGAGCTTGGTTTAGGCGATTTAGATACAGGATTAGTTATTATTTCTGGGACTGGATTTAATATGGCTTTAAAAAAGGAAAATGAAGTAATTAATATTGGTGGTTGGGGATATTTGCCAGATGATTATTTATCAGGATATGATCTTGGTAAAGATGCTTTGGTTTATGCCTCTAGAGCTATAAATGAAGTTGGAGAAAATACTATTTTAGTGGACTTATTTAAAAAAGAGTTAGGACATAGTTTATGGTATTCTATGGCGGACATTTATAAAGGTGGTATTACTAAAGTAGCTTCTTTTTCTAGACTTGTAATGCAAGGATATAGACAAGAGGATAGAGTTTGTTTAAATATTGTAAATAAGCGTGTTGATCATTTAACAAATGTAATAAAAAGTAAAATGGATGATTTAAGTGAGAAAAATATAGTCTTATTTGGTGGCGTATTTGAACATAATAAGGAAATTGTAGATAGAATAAAACAAAATTTAGGAGAGTCATATAAGATTAGTATAACTACTAAAAAGACTGTATATGGGGCTGTAAGAGTAGCTTTAAAGAAAGGAAATCTTACTTTGGGTTCTAATTTTGAAGAAACATTTATAAATAGTTATAAAGAGGTGAATTAATGAAAAGAGGAGCAGGAATATTAATGCCCATATTTTCTTTACCTAATAAAAGTGGGTTTGGAACATTGGGAAAAGAGGCATATGAATTTGTTGATTTTTTAGTTAAGAGTAAACAAAAATATTGGCAAATATTACCAATTAATGATTGTGATGAATTTGGTTCACCATTTTCTTCCCCAGGAGTATTTTCAGGTAATCCATTATTTATAGATTTAGAAGAGTTTTTTAACAAACAAGAATTGTCTGAATATGGATTTAATGCCAAGATGACTAGAGAAGAATATCAAAAAGTTAAGATGGAACTTTTGTATATTTGGTTTAAAAGAACTGATTATACTAAGGAAATTGAAGAATTTAAAAAAGATAATAATTGGGCCATTGAATATGCAAATTTCATGGCTATTAAAAGAAAATATACTTATCTATCTAAGACTCCTAGTGCTATTAAAAATATAGGTAGTGATCGTTATAAAGAGTTTTTAGAGAATCATAAAGAAATCATCGAATTTTATGTATTTACTCAATATATTTTCTTTAAACAATGGTTTAAATTAAAAGAATATGTAAATGAAAAAGGAATACTTATAATTGGTGATTCTCCATGTAATAGCTCTATGGATAGTGTAGAGGTTTTTTATGATAGAGAGATGTATTTGGTAGATGAAAATATAACTCCGATAAAGGTTGCTGGAGTTCCTCCGGATTATTTTAGTGAAGAGGGGCAATGTTGGAATACTTTAATCTATAATTATCCACTTATTAAAGAAGGAGGATATAAGTATCTTCTTGATAAATATAGATATATGTTAAAAGTTTATGATTATTTAAAAATAGACCATTTTAGAGGGCTAGAATATTATTATGCAATTCCTTTTGGTATGTTAGATGGTAAAGTTGGAGAATGGCTTCCAGGTCCTGGATATGAGTTTATTGATTTATTAAAAGAAAATAATCTAACTAATCTTATTTTAGAAGATTTGGGTATCATTAGTGATGGAGTTATAAGATTAAAAGAATATAGTGGATTTCCTGGAATGAAGGTATTTGAGTTTGCTTTTGGAGAAGAAAATTCACCATTTTTACCTGAAAATTATATTGAGAATTGTGTTGTTTATACTGGTACTCATGATAATGATACTTTTGTTTCTATGTTAAAAGATAAAAAGTATAAAGCTAAGGTAAAAGAGTATTTGGGAATTGAAAGTAGTTTGAATAAGGATATAGTTTATACATCAATTGAACGATTATATGAATCTATAGGTGATGTGGTAATTATTAACCCTCAAGATTTATTATTGCAAGGGGGAAATCACAGATTTAATGCTCCAGGAACAATGGTTAATAACTGGATGTATAATGCTCCTAGAAGTTTATATAATGAAAATATTTCTGATTTTTTAAGTAACTTAGTGATTAAGACAAGGAGGTAATAAAATGGAAAGCAGTGAAAAAAATTACTTATTTCACCAGGGAACATATTACCATTGCTATAATCATTTGGGTTGTCATAAATTAGCAGAGGGCACTTTTGTTTTTAGAGTGTGGGCTCCTAATGCAAAAAGAGTAAGTGTAGTTGGAGATTTTAATAATTGGGATGCTAATGCTAATGTAATGAATAAAATTAGTCAAGGAATTTGGGAAGTTATAGTACATGAAGTGAATATCTATGATTGTTATAAATATGAATTAGTAACTAAAGATGATATGGTTATAAAGAAAGCTGATCCATATGCTTTTCATAGTCAAACTAATGGAGCGGATGCCTCTAAAGTATATGATTTATCAGGATATGAATGGAAAGATGATATATATTTAAAATCTAGAGATAAGAGAAATCATCTTAAGTGTCCAATGAATGTTTATGAAGTTAATTTAGCTAGTTGGAAAAGACACTCGGATGGTAACTATTATTCTTATGAAGTGTTAAAAGAAGAACTTATTCCTTATGTAAAGAAAATGGGGTATACGCATATTGAACTTATGCCTTTATATGAGTTTCCATATGATGGTTCTTGGGGGTATCAACAAACTGGATATTTCTCTATAACTTCTAGATTTGGTACACCACATCAATTTATGGATTTTGTTGATGAGTGTCACAAGAATAATATAGGTGTTATTATGGATTGGGTTCCTGGGCATTTTGCTAAGGATTCATTTGGATTAATTGAATTTGATGGTAGTTATTTATATGAAGATGCTAATCCAAAGAGGATGGAGCATAAAGGCTGGGGTACTAGGGTTTTTGATTTTGGTAAACAAGAAGTACAAAGCTTTTTAGTTAGCAGTGCAATGATGCTTTTTGATATCTATCATGTGGATGGAATAAGGGTTGATGCGGTTGCTAGTATGTTATATTTGGACTATGATAGAAAAGATGGAGAATGGGAAGAAAACACTAATGGAGAAAACAAAAATCTAGAAGCTATAGCATTTCTTAAGAAATTAAATGAAGCAATCTTAAAAGAGTATCCTAGTGCTTTGATGATTGCTGAAGAATCTACTTCTTGGCCACTTGTAACTAAGCCAGTTGCACAAGGAGGGCTTGGATTTAATTATAAGTGGAATATTGGCTGGATGAATGATTCATTAGAGTATGTAAAACTTGATCCATTCTTTAGAAGTACTAATTCAGCAAAATTAACATTTTCTTTCTATTACGCATTTAGTGAAAACTATGTATTGCCTATATCTCATGATGAATTAGTCCATGGGAAATATTCTCTTCTTAATAAGATGTTTGGAGAATATGAGGAAAAGTTTGACCTTATGAGACTATTCTTACTTTATATGTTTGCTCATCCAGGAAAGAAATTGACATTTATGGGAACAGAATTTGCTCAATTTAAAGAGTGGTCATATAAAACTGGTTTGGATTTTTGTTTATTAGAATATTCAAAACATCTTAAAATGCATGAATATAATAAGGATTTAAACTGGGTATATAGAGATTTAGAATGCCTATATCAAGAGGATTTTTCTTGGGATGGATTTGAATGGATTAATGTGGATACAGTTAATAATGTATTTGCTTTTATAAGGAAGAATACTAAAGGAGAAGAACTTATTTGTATATTTAACTTTTCATCAAATGATATTAAAGATTATAAGGTTGGAGTCAACTATGAGGGTAAGTATGAACTTGTTTTTGATTGTCTAGAAGAAAAATATGGTGGTGTTGGTGTGGAAACAAGGCTATATAGTTCTATAAAGGAAAGCATTCATAACAAAGAAAATGCTATTAGTATTGATTTAAGAGCTAATGAAGGCTTATTAATTCGTTTAGTTAAATAGTTTATATAAAAAAGGTCTAATGAATAGGCCTTTTTATATTTTTAATATAAAATATAAAGTGAGCGAAAGGTGGGGTTTTTATGGAAAAGAAAAAAACAACAGAAACTACGTTTAATAAATCAATATTATATGTAGCTAGTGAATGTCGTCCATTTTGTTCTACTGGAGGATTAGCAGATGTTATGTCTAGTTTACCTAAGGCATTAAAGAAAGATTATACAGATTGTGATATTAGAGTAATATTGCCTTTATATCAAAGAACTAATATAGATAGAAATAAGCTTACTTATCTTGGAAGTTTATATGTCAAACTTGCCTGGAGAAGCGAGTATTGTGGAGTATTTACATACAAAGAAGATGATATAGTTTATTATTTTATTGATAATGAAAAATATTTTAAAAGAGATGGTTATTATGGATATCCAGATGATGCTGAAAGATTTGCTTTCTTTTCAAGAAGTATCTTGGAAGTTCTACCAATAATTGATTTCTTCCCGGATATTATTCATGTTAATGATTGGCAAAGTGCTCTTCTTCCTGTGTATTTAAAGACATATTCTTGGAATGATAAGAAATATTATGATATTAGGACAGTGTTAACTATTCATAACATTTTATATCAAGGAAGATATGGAAAAGAAATACTTGGAGATATCCTAGGATTTGGAGATAAAGACAGAGGACTAATTCTTCATCAAAATGATGTTAATTTTATAAAAGCTGGTATGCTATGTGCTGATAGAGTTATTACTGTTAGTGATAGTTATTCAAAAGAGATTCAAACTTTTGAAGGTGGTGCAGGGCTTGATGATATAGCTAGAAATGTATCATATAAGTTAACTGGTATTGTAAATGGAATTGATGAAGTAATTGATAACCCAAGTCTTGATAAGTTTATATGGCATAACTATGATGTTGATAGTTTAGAAAACAAGCATAAAAATAAAGAAGAATTACAAAAGTACTTTGGATTAGAAGTAAATCCAAACAAGCCAATCTTATCTATTGTATCTAGATTAGTTAAAGCTAAGGGATTAGATATGGTTAAAGATACTTTAGAAAGAATTATAGCTACAACTGATGCACAATTTGTGGCAGTTGGTGAAGGCGAAAGAGAATATGAAGATTACTTTAAGTATTTGAGTAATAAGTATCCTAGTAAAGTTAAAGTTTCATTAGGATTCTCAACTGAAATAGGTAAAAAGATATATGCAGGTAGTGATATTTATCTTATGCCATCAATAAGTGAACCATGTGGAATTTCACAAATGATTGCTAGTAGATATGGTACTGTTCCTGTAGTTAGAGAAGTTGGTGGATTAAAGGATACTATAAAAGACTTTGGCTGTAACCAAGGTGGTAATGGTTATACATTTAGTAGTGTTAGTAGTAAGGATTTTGAATATTCTGTAAGAAGAGCTATTGAAGATTATAACAATACAAAAGAGTGGGAAAATAAAGTAAAGACAGTTATGAGTGTGGATTTCTCTTGGAGAAGATCTATGAACAATTATGTAAAAGTTTATAAAGAGATATAGGAGGATAATAGATGTTAAGTGAACAAACTTTAAATGCAAGATTAAAAAAAGATTTCAATGTGGATTTAGATAGTGCTAGTAAAGAGCAAATCCATGATAGTTTAGCTGCTTTAGTGCAAGAAGAAGTGGTAAGAAAATCTGATGAAACACTTAGTAAAAATACAGATAAGAAAACTATTAATTATATTTCTATTGAGTTCTTAATTGGTAACTGTTTAGAAAATAACTTATTTAATATGGAGTGGCTTGAAAAGGCTGATAAGATTTTAAAGAAGCATGGTACAAGCGTAACTGAGATTATAAAGATGGAAAATGATGCAGGCCTTGGTAATGGTGGCCTTGGTAGACTTGCTGCTTGCTTTTTAGAGTCTTTAGCAACTTTAGGTTATAGTGCTATGGGTCATTCTCTTTTATATAGATATGGCTTATTTAAACAACAATTAGTGAATGGTGAGCAAAGAGAATTTGCTGATGAATGGTTATCTAGAGGACATTTCTTCTTAGATGAGAAAAAAGATAAAGCTGTTAAGGTTTATTTTGATGGTAAAGTAGAAGAATTTGTAGATTATTTTGGTGTATATCATTATAGTGCAAAAGATGCTATCTGTGTTGAGGCTGTGCCTTATGATTTAATGATGACTGGTTACAAGCTTGAAGGTAATGCTCCATTAAGACTTTGGAAAGCTAATTATCTTCCTGAAAAAACAGAAGATTTAAATGAATATGAGACTAGATTACAAGAGTCTATTAGAAAAGATGTTAATGCAATTAATGATTATTTATATCCTGCAGATGATAATGACTATGGTAAGGCTTTAAGATTAAAACAAGAGTATTTACTAAGTAGTGCATCTATGCAAAATATTGTAAATGATCACATTGAAAAAGGACATAAGATTACTAGTTTACCTAAGTGGGTTTCAGTTCACTTAAATGATACTCATCCAGTACTATCAGTAGTAGAACTTATGAGAATATTATTAGATAAATATCATCTTAGTTGGGAAACTTCATGGAGTATTGTAAATAGAATGGTTACTTATACTAACCATACAGTTCTTAGCGAATCTTTGGAAGTTCAACCTATGTGGTTAATCGAAAAACATATGCCTAGAATAGCGATTATTATAAAAGAAATAGATCGTAGATTTAGAAAAGAATTAAGATATGAGCATGGTTTAGATGATGAAAAGATTGAACAAATGTCTATTTTAAGTAAGGGTAAAGTTTATATGACAAGCCTTGCTTTATATGCTTCAAACTGTGTAAATGGAGTTAGTAAAATTCATAGTGACATATTAAAAGATGACTTGTTAAATGACTTCTATGAGATATATCCAAATAAGTTTATCAATGTTACTAATGGTGTATCACATAGAAAATGGGTAGCTAATGCTAATCCAGAACTTCATAAATTCATTACAAAAAGAATTGGTGATGGCTATTTAACTAATGCTGATGAATTAAAGAAACTTGAAAAGTTTGCTGCAGATAAAGAGACTTTAAATGAACTTAAGGAAGTAAAAATTGCAAATAAAAAGAGATTTGCTGCATATTTAAAAGAAGCACAAGGTATAGAGATTAATCCACTTGCAAGAATTGATGTACAAGCAAAGAGAATTCATGAATATAAAAGACAATTACTTAATGCTTTAAGAATTATTCATTTATATGCTGAGTTAAAGAAAAATCCTGAATGGGATATGACTCCACAAACATTTGTATTTGCTGGTAAAGCTGCTAGTAGTTATTATATGGCAAAGAGAATTATTAAATTAGTTTCTCAACTTGCTAAAGAATTAGATAATGATCCAGTTGCTAGTAAGAAATTAAAGATTGTATTTGTAGAAAATTTCTCTGTTTCAGTATCGGAGTTATTAACACCTGCAACTGATGTAAGTGAACAAATTTCTCTTGTTGGTAAAGAGGCAAGTGGTACTGGTAATATGAAGGCAATCTTTAATGGAGCGTTAATGATTGATACTATTGATGGTGCTAATATAGAGATTATGGAAAAGTGTGGTATTGATAACTCATTCCCATTTGGATTAACTGTTGGTGATAAAGAAATTATTGACCATAATGGTTACAATCCTTTAGATTATTATAATAGCGACGAGAGAATTAGAACTGTTTTAGCATATCTTGATAAAGGATTTAATGGTGAATCATTCCATGATATTTCTCAATATCTATTAGGAGAAACTCCACATAGAGATATCTATATGTGTTTGGCTGATTTTGGTGATTATATTAGGGCTGATGCTTTAATGGATCAAACATATAGAAATGAAGAAGAATGGTATAGAAAAACTCTTTTGAGTATTTCTAGAAACGGTTACTTCTCAAGTGATAGAAGTATCAAAGAGTATGCTGAGAAAGTTTGGAAATTATAATGGAAGAAATTTTATATAATCCAATAAAAGATAAGTCTCCTTCAGGGCCTTTAAAAAAGGGGGATACTATTACCTTCTCTTTTAGAATAAAACAAGATTTAGTGATTGATAAAATTGCCCTTGTTTTAAGACACGAAGAGAGTGGATGTGTTCATTATTTAGAGTGTTTGTTATCTGAATATGAGATTAATTATAATGTATATACAGCTAGTATAACTTTAGAGGATGTTGGCTTATATTGGTATCATTTTGAGATATATAAAGATGAGGATGTAATTAAAGTAAATAAGGGAAATGATTATCAAGGAGTTCTTGGTGATAATGAAGAATTTCCACTTACTGTTTTGAAAAAAGAAATACCCTACCTAGATGATTATTTAGGTGGGGTTATCTATCAAATATTTGTGGATAGATTTAATAAAACTACAGATAAGCCTAATATAAGAGAGGGGTTTGTTTATAGGGAAGATTGGGGTGGAGTTATCACTAAAAACACCACCGATAGAGAAAAACTAAATTATGAGGTTTTTGGTGGAGATTTAAATGGAGTAATTGAAAAGTTAGATTACTTAAAAAGTTTAGGTGTCACTATTATTTATCTTTGCCCTATATTTACTGCTCCAAGTAATCACAAATATGATACTAGTAACTATTTAGAAATAGATCCAATGTTTGGAACAAAAGAGACATTTTTAAAGTTAATTGATGAAGCTAAATCTAGAAATATGGGTATAATTTTAGATGGTGTTTTTAATCATATGGGAAGCGACAGTGTTTATTTTAATAAGGAAAATAAATATGATGTTGTAGGTGCCTATAATAGTCAAGATAGTAAGTATTATGATTGGTTTAAATTTTATGATTGGCCAGATGGATATGATTGTTGGTGGGGGATTAAAACTCTACCTTCGGTTAATCAAGAAAATCCGCAATTACATGAATTTACAGCTAATGTATTAAAAGAGTATATGTCTATGGGATTACTTGGATTTAGATTAGATGTTGTGGATGAAATTGGACATAATTACTTAACTAAAATTTGTGATTCTATTAGAGAAGTAAAAGAGAATGCTCTCATCATTGGAGAAGTTTGGGAGGATGCCTCTACAAAGATTGCTTATGGAAAAAGAAGGGGATATTTTTTAGGGCATGAGTTAAATAGTGTTATGAACTATCCTTTAAAAGATGCTCTTTTGAACTTTGTTTTACATGGTAATGCTAATCATTTTTATTATGTCTACCAAATGATTCAAGATAACTATCCTGAGTTTGTTAAACATAACTTAATGAATTTAATTGATAGTCATGATACAAGAAGAATTCTCTCTATTTTAGAAGAGGGAAATCATGTTATGGATAAATTGAAAATTATCAGTGCACTTCAATTTGGTTTTTATGGAATTCCTAGTGTATTTTATGGTGATGAAGCTGGTATAAGGGAAGATGAACCTGATTTTTCTAGAAAGTGCTATCCATGGGGTAATGAAAATAAAGAAATTTTAGAATGGTATACTTTACTTGGTAATATAAGAAAACACGAAGTGTTTAAAAAGGGAAAAATGGAAGCAATCAAGGCTGAAGATGGTATTATTATTTTCAAAAGAATTTATAAAGATGAGGAAATATTATTTGCTGCCAGTGTTTCTAGTGATGTTTATACTTATGTTTTATATGATGACTATACTTCGCTTATTGATGGTGAAAGTTATAATCAAATAAGACTAAGACCTAATAAGATACATATATTAAAGAAGGACTAAGGTCCTTTTTTTGTTATATTGATTAGTTAAAGTAAAAAAATCTTAATAGTTATGATTAACTTTGTTATAATATTTAATAATTAAATATTATAGGAGTGATAGTTATGTTTGAAACATTTTTAATTTTATTTGGAGTGGTTAGTGCACTTGGAGTGTTAGTTGTTTTATATCCTGTATGTTTATATATAAAGTTAAAGAAACATGAAAAGAAGGTAAAAGAGGTTTATTTACAAATAAAGGCACAAGTTGATATTAAATGTGAATTATTAGCTTCTAGTGGTGATAGTGATCCGAGATTATTAAATATAATAGAGGAATATAAAAAAGAAGATAAGATAGTATATGATTTAGATTTAAAATCATTTAATGAATCATTCAATCATTATATAAGTTTAACTAAAAATGAGGAGTTAATATTAAAGTGTAATGAAGCTGAAGAAAAGATTAATTATGTTAAAGATTATTATAATGAAGTTGTATGCTCATACAATAGATTTAAGTCTAATAAACTGGCAGCTTATTTATCAAAGAGTTTCTTGATTAGTGATGGTAAATTATATTAGGAGATTACTTAAATGAGTAAGGTTTGTTTGGTTTTAGAGGGTGGAGGAAATAGAGGTATATATACCACTGGAGTACTAGATGCCTTTTTAGAAAATGATATATTTATAAACAATATCTATGGAGTAAGTGCAGGAGCTTTAAACGCTATGTCATATCTTTCTAAGCAAAAGGGAAGAAGTTATAGAGTGAATAAAGAGTATATTTTTAAAAACTGCATTAATTATAAAAGGTTTCTTCAAGGTAAGTCTATTCTTAATCTTGATTATCTATTTAATGAAGTTAACTTAGAATTAGATAAACTTGATATTGAGGCAATGGAAGCAAATATGGGAGAGTATATTGTTACTTGCCTTGATATGAAAACAGGTAGACCTGTTTATAAAAAGATAGAGTCATATCAAGATTATCCATATATTCAAGCTAGTGCATCTTTGCCACTATTTACAACAAGTGTGAAACTTGATGGAACTAAGTTATTAGATGGTGGATTTTGTGATCCTATACCTGTTATGAAAGCAATAGAGGATGGATATGATAAGGTTATAGTGATTTGTACTAGACATAAAGAATTTGAGGCTAAGCCATATAGTTTGATGAATCTTTATAAGATTAAATACAGAAGGTATCCAGAAATGTTAGCAACATTTAAAAATAGGTATAACAAGTATAATATTACACGTGATATCATTGAAGACTTAGCTAATAAGGGAAAAGTGTTTGCAATATATCCAAGTGAAGAATTACATATTGCTCAACTTGAAAAAGACATGTCTGTTATCGAGTATGTGTATAAAGTTGGATATCAAGATGGATTAAATATTATAAACGAATTAAATAAATTTTTAGGGGGAAGAGTTAATGAAAAAAAGGGAAGATAGAATTAAGACATTTGAGGTAGATCATAAATGGGTTTATAGCAAAAATATTTATCATCGTGGTAAGTTTGATAATGTTAAAGTGTATGAAAATACAATGGAAGCATATAAAGCAGCATTGGCTGAAAAATGTCCTATAGAATTAGATGTGAGACTAACTTCAGATGGTGAAGTTGTATGTTTACATGATAGATCATTAAAACGTTTATTTAATAGAGAAAGAGATATTAGTGATATAACTTATAAAAGATTAAATAAATTAAGAGATGATTTAACTGTTCCTACTTTAAAAGAAGTTTTAAAAGAAGTAGATGGAAAAGTAGAACTTATGATTGAACTTAAGCATGCTAGTGCAAAGCATAATAGATATTTAGTAAAGAAAGTATATGAATTGCTTAAGGATTACAATGGTAAGTATGTAGTTGTTTCTTTTAATCCAAATATGCTTAACAAGTATAGAAGATTAGATAAGGGAGTATATACAGGTAGAATTGGTTCTACTGAAACTACTAATTTAATAGAAAAACTTGTTATAGATAACTTTATATGGGCAAGTTATTCTAAACCTGATTTTATCTCTTTTGATGTTTATAATTATAATGAGGAAAAAATAAAGAAATTAAAAGAGAAGGGTTATAAGATAATTGGTTGGCCTTTAAAAAATAAGGAAGAAAAGAAAGAATTATCTAAACTATTTGATAACTATATAGTAGAGGGATTTTCTATTAAGGAGAAATAATTATGAAATGTTTACTAGTGTATAATCCAGTAAGCGGCAGTAGTAAAAAGTTCATAAAAAAGTTACCTTATGTTGAAAAGGAGTTAAGAAAAAAATTTGAAGAAGTTGAGATTAGACCAACTTCATATCAAGGAGAAGGTAAAAAAATAGCTAGTGAAGCATGTGGAAAATATGATGTTTTAATTGCTAGCGGTGGAGATGGAACTTTTAGTGAAATCTTAAATGGTATTGGGGAAAATAAAAATGCTCCAGTACTTGGATATATTCCTTCGGGTAGTTGTGGGGATTTTGCTTATAACCATAGGATTCCTCATAACATAAAAAGAGCATTAAAGGTTATTTTAAAGGGTAATAAGAAAGATATAGATCTTTGTAAAATAAATGATAGTTATTTTTCTTATATTGCAGGTATTGGTACTTATACTGCTGGAATATATAATGCTGATCAAAAGTTAAAAAGAAAGATTGGTAAGGCGGCTTATTATCTTATTGCTGTTAAAGAAACCTTCAACGTGGCTTCTTTGAATGTAACTATTAGTGTTGGAAAACAAGTTCATAAAATAAAGGATGCTCAACTTGTTTTAGTATTAAACACAAGATCTGTAGGAGGATTTCCATATATTAATTACAAGTCTGATATGTCAGATGGTAAGGTGGAAGTTTTAGTAATAAAAAATGATGCACTAAATACTCCAGTTAATATATGGAGATTATTTATGCAAGGTGTAGAAAACTTTAAAGATAATAAAAATGTTAAGTTATATAAATGTAGTAATGTTAAGATAGAAACTGATAGCGATGTTGCTTGGAATGTAGATGGAGATAAAAGCGAATATAGAAATATTGAAGTTAAAGTACTAAAGAAAAAAATAAGTATGTTTGTGGGTGATTTATGATGGATGAGATGAATGTGGAATTTGAAAGAGTATACGAAAAATTAAATACGTATATTCATAAAAAAGAAGACTTGGATTTAATAAGAAAGGCTTATGAATATGTTTGTGTAGCATTTCAAGGTATTCAAAGAAAAGATGGAAATCCATATGTAAAACATTTAATTGATACTGCTGAGATAGTAGTTGATTTAACTGCGGGCCCAAACACTATTATTGCTTCTTTATTACATGATTCAATTGAAGATATAGATTCTATTTCATATGAAGATATTGAAAGAGAATTTTCAAAAGATGTTGCTGATTTAGTGGATGCTGTTACTAAGGTTAGTAGTGAGGAAAAAGATAGCAAAAATAAAACTGTACAAAAGTTATTCTCCCTTATGAGAGATGATGTAAGAGTAATTATTATAAAGATTGCTGATAGACTTAATAACATGAGAACATTAAGTGCTATGAGTAAAGATAAGCAAAATAGAATAGCAAGACAAACTTTAGAATTATATGCTCCAGTAGCTAGATATTTAGGGTTAAATGAGATTGCTAGAGAACTTGAAGAATTGTGTTTATATTATCTAGATAGAGAAAACTATGATTTAATATCTGATTTTGTTAGTAAGCATGTAAAAAGAACACAATCTAGTATTGCTATGATGCAACAAAATTTATCTCTAGCTCTTAACAGCTTAGATATTGAAAATGAAGTTTATCACACAAATAAGGAAATGTATAAGATATATAGATATCTTAATACTTATGGAGCAATTGAAGAAATTGAAGACTTAGATGTTATTCATATAGTGGTGGAAGATAACCTTGATTGTTATTTGGCACTTGGTGCAGTACATGCTATATATACTCCATTAATTGGTAAGTTAAAGGACTATATAAGTTCACCTAAATATAATATGTATCAAGCATTACATACTGTTGTTATTGGACCAACAGGGCAACCTGTAAAAATTGCAATAGCTACAAAGGTAATGAAGGATATTTATAATGTGGGTATTTCTAGTATGTGGAAATATAATGAGGCTAGAGGATACTCTAAAGAGAAAGAACAAGAAGATATTAGAAAGCATCTAAATATTATTAAAGAATTAGATAGAATC
Source organism: Bacilli bacterium (assembly GCA_045118975.1). Classification (GTDB taxonomy): domain Bacteria; phylum Bacillota_I; class Bacilli_A; order RFN20; family DUOF01; genus RGIG6178. The sequence goes on along the minus strand of JBGVCT010000009.1, from coordinate 132,505 downwards.
AATATGGTTAGAGGAATGGATTCTAATACGTATGTAAAGATACTAGAAGAAGATGTATTTAACTATAGTCAATATATTTATGTTTATTCCACTAAGGGAGAAGTTATTGTAATCCCTAATGGTTCTACAGCACTTGATTTTGCTTTTAAAGTTGATTCAAATAATGCGTTTAAGACTAATAAGATATTGATTAATGGTTTAGAGTGTGGTTTTGAAACTTTATTGAAAAATGGTGCTATTGTTAATGTTAAATATAGTAGAACAATTAATGTTAATGAAAAATGGTTAGATGCTGTTAATAGTAATTTTGCAAAGATGCAAATTGAAGAATATTTGAAAAAGTAGGAGGAGATAATATGGGATTAAAAGCGGGAATAGTTGGTATGCCAAATGTTGGTAAATCAACATTATTTAATGCAATAACTTTAAGCAATGTGGAGGCTGCTAACTATCCATTTGCAACAATTGAACCAAATAGTGGTGTAGTTGAGGTAATGGATAAGAGAATAGATGATATGATACCTTTATATAACCCTAGAAAGGTTATTAGAGCTACATTAGAATTTGTGGATATTGCAGGACTTGTTAAAGGTGCTAGTAAAGGAGAAGGTTTAGGTAATAAATTCTTAGCTAATATTAGAGAAACAGATGCTATTTGCCAAGTTGTAAGATGTTTTGAAAATAATGAAATTTTACATGTTGAGGGTAGTGTTGATGCAATTAGAGATGTAGAGATTATTAACTATGAGCTTGCACTTGCTGATTTAGAGGTTGTAGAAAAAAGAATTGAAAAAGTAGCTAAGAAGGCTACTACCACAAAAGATAAAGAAGCCATGTTAGAATATGAAACTTTACTTAAAATTAAAAATGCTTTAGAAAGTGGTAATAATGCTAGAAGTGTAGAACTTAATTCTATTGAGGCTAACTTAGTTAAAAACTTCAATTTATTAAGTATTAAGCCAATCATTTATGTGGCTAATTTAAATGAATCAGAAGTTAATAATCCAACAAGTAATGCTGAGTATAATAAACTTGTTGAATATGCTAGTAGAGAAAATAGTTTAGTAATTCCTATAAGTGCTCAAATTGAAGCTGATCTTGCTTCTTTAGAGGCAGAAGAAAAGCAAGAGTTTTTAAATGAACTTGGAATTGATGAGTCTGGATTAGATAAACTAACTAAGGCTATGTATTCTCTTTTAGGCTTAGAAACATACTTTACAGCAGGAGAAGATGAACTTAGAGCATGGACTTTTAAAAAGGGTATGACTGCTCCAGAGTGTGCAGGTATTATTCATACTGACTTCCAAAGAGGATTTATTAAGGCTGAAGTTTACACTTATGAGAATATTATGCAATATAAGAGTGAACTTAAGGTTAAAGAAAATGGAAAATTAAGGATGGAAGGTAAAGAATATGTTGTTAAAGATGGAGATATCATGTTCTTTAAGTTTAATGTTTAATTATGAAATATAAAGTTGGTTTAGTACTAGGTGGAGGAGGAGCTAAGGGAGCGTATCAAGCAGGTGTTCTCAAGGCTATGAAAAAGTACAAACTAATTAAAAGAGTAGATATGGTTAGTGGTACTAGTATTGGTGCTCTTAATGCGATGAAAGTGCTAGAAAATGACATAGATGGTGCAGTAGAAATTTGGGAGAATGTTACTAAAGATATTGCACTTTCTAAGTCTTCATTTTTTACTAAGTTAAAAACTAAGAGTATGTTTTCTAGAGATGGATTTAGAAAATTAGCTGATGAAAAAATTAACCTTGAAAAGGCTAGTAAATCTAAAAAAGAGTGTTATGTTGTAGCTACTCCAGTGTCATTAAAGGTAAAAGGAGCTCCTAGTGAATTTTTGGTTAATGGTAAAAGTAAAGATGAGATATTAGATTATATTTTAGCAAGTAGTGCAATTCCTGTTGTATTTGAACCAGTGACAATAAATGGGATTAAATATGTCGATGGATTTGGGGTTAGTAATGTCCCAGTTAAAGTATTAAAAGATAAGGGTTGTAAATTGATATTTGTAATACCATTAAGAAGTGATAGTGATGCCATTGATTATAGTGATGATGATACATTAATTATTGATTTTTCTAGTTACACAAATGGAAAACATATGGTTGATGGAGGCACTTTAGATTTTGATGCTACTAGATCTAAGCAAAGATTAGAAATAGGGTATAAAGTTGGTTGTGCTTTAATAGAAAAACTAATAAAACAAAGGGTTATTGGTGTTAACTTTTTTCAAAGAATATTAGTTGCTCTAAAAAGTAAATTTTCTAAGGAAAAAAGAGAAAATTATTATAGGTTAACCAAGGAAGAAATAGATAATTTAATAAATTAGAGCATATATTTACAAGGGGTAGATATATGCTTTTTTTAATTAAATTAATTGTATTATCATTAGTTCAAGGAGTTGGAGAAATTCTTCCTATTTCTAGTAGTGGCCATTTAATTGTTTTGTCTAAATTATTTAATATTGATGATAGTAATATAAGCATAGAAATTATGTTGCATTTAGCATCTTTAGTGGCTTTATTGGTGTATTATTTTGATTTTATAAAAGGAATTATACAAGGTGTGTTTTCATATGTGTTTAAATCAGATAAAACTAAATATAGAGAGTGGAGTTATTTTATTAGTATTGTTATTGCTAGTATTCCTACGTGTATAATTGGATTAATATTAAATAATTATTTGTCTTTTTTAACTAGTTATATAGGAATACTTCTTGTAATCAATGGTTTATTGCTATTAATTAAAAGGGAGTATAATGATACAAAAAATATTGAAGACTTAACTATGCTAGATAAATTCAAAATAGGCTTAATTCAATCAATTGGGGTTATACCTGGAATATCTAGGAGTGGCAGTAGTTTACTTGGGTGTAATCAGGTTAAATTAAATAAAGAAGATAGTTTCAATTTAACTTTTCTTTTGTTATTTCCTCTTGTTATTGGCTCTTTAGTGTTAAATATCTCAGATTTTAATTTCGATAAGACCTTACTTATCCCATATATTATTTCCTTTTTATTAACCACCATAGTGACTTATTTCTCTCTGGCTTTGCTACATTCGCTAGTTGCAAGGGGAAAGAGTAAAATATTTGGATGGTATTGTGTTAGTGTTGGAACTATTTATAGTATCATATTATTGGTGATATAAGTGAAAATAGTTAATGGATGGAAAGATTTTATTGATGATGAAATATCTAAAGATTACTTTAAGAATTTAAAAGAATTTATTGTTAATGAATATAATACAAAAGATGTATATCCTAAAAAAGGAGATATTTTTAAATGTTTTGAATTAACTGATTTTTCTAATGTCAAAGTAGTTATTTTAGGACAAGATCCATATCATCAAGTAAATCAAGCTCATGGTCTTTGTTTCTCTGTAAATAAGGGAATAAAAGTACCTCCAAGTTTAGTTAATATTTATAAAGAAATTAATAGTGATTTAGGAATTGAAATACCTAGTCATGGTAATTTAACTAAATGGGCAAATGAAGGAGTTTTATTACTTAATACTATTATGACAGTAGTAGACTCTAAACCAATGGCTCATAAAAATAAGGGTTGGGAAATATTTACTGATAGAGTAATTAAAAAGCTTAATGATGATGACACTCCAAAAGTGTTTATGCTTTGGGGTGGACCTAGTAGAAGTAAAAAATCTTTAATTGATAATCCAAGACATTTAGTATTAGAGACAGTACACCCTTCTCCACTTAGTGCTTATAATGGATTCTTTGGCTGTAAGCATTTTTCTAAGGCAAATGAATTTTTAAAACAAAATGGAAGGGCTCCGATTGACTGGAGAATTGAATAGATGGAAATTGCTATTTTAATAGATAAGGATTCAGTATTTAATACAGTAAACTTTAAAAAGATAATAAAGGAAATAGAAAAAGAAGAAAATGCCAAAATATCAATGCTTATAAATATGAAAAGATATTTCCATGAAGACTTTATTATTTCATTTACTGATAAATATGAAGACTATTTTAAACATGTTAAATATAAAGTGTATTCTGTATATAATGATGAAAATGTAATAGATATGCTTAATAATGATTTACTTTATTTAAAAGACTATTATAGTGATAATGAGTATGATGAGTTGTTCTTTTATGAAAAGAGTATTATAAAGAAGATTATTAATAACTTTAAAAAGAATAATAAATTGTATTTAGAATCTAAATCTTTGCTTAAAGAGTATAGTTGTAAAAAGGGAGATTTTGTTTATGATAAGGGGGAAGTAAATATTATTGTAAGCGCTCCTCATAATGTTTCTCAATTTTATAACGGGGTATATAAGAAAGCAGATTTTGGAACTGGAACAATTGCCTCGTCATTAAAATTACTAACTGATTGTAATGTTATGATAAAGACTAAAAATATAGGTAATGTATTTGTTAATGATAATGCAAATAGAGGTAAGTGCAAGTATAAAACTAGGCTTAATAAAGAAATAAAAGATAATAAGATTAAAGCTTTAATAGATTTACATGCGATGAGAATTTCTAGAGAAGAAGAAATTAATATAGGTATCAATGGTGGTATCAATATTAATCATGATACTATCTTGCTTAATAAACTTAGATCAATAGCTCTTAAATATAAATTTTCAACAAGTATAGATACACCATTTCATGCGGGAAAAGGAACCATATCTAGTTATGTGCATGATGAGTGTCATATTATAGGAGTTCAATTAGAACTTAATTCTAAATTTATTAATTATAACTTTAAATCACAAAGATATAATGATTTAGTGAATATGATAAGTGAAATGGTTATATATTTAAATGATTATATAAAATAAAAAAAGAACCCGAAGGTTCTTTTTATTTTATTCTTTACTTGCTTTATCTAATTTTTCAAATCTGTTTTGAGCATATTTAATAGATAAGTCTAATAATGCATCAGCGTTATCTGGATTAATCTTAGATAATGAAGCAAATCTAGTTTCATTTAATACAAAGTCTTTAAACTTAGTGAAGTCAGGTTCTTTGAAGTCTAATTGAAGTGGGTTTTTACCTTCTTCTTTTAGTCTTGGATCATATCTATAGATATTGAAGTATCCACATTCAGTAGCTTTCTTTTGAACTTGTTGGTGGCTCAACATACCACTTCTTATACCATGTTCAATACATGGACAATAAGCAATGATTAATGATGGTCCATCATAACTTTCAGCTTCTTTCATAGCCTTAATTACTTGCATGTTATTAGCACCCATATTTACTTGAGCAACATATACATGACCATAACTCATAGCGATTTGTGCTAAGTCTTTCTTAGCAGTCTTTTTACCACTAGCAGCGAATTTAGCGATTGCTCCAGTTTGGCTAGATTTACTTGCTTGACCTCCAGTGTTAGAGTAAACCTCTGTATCAAGAACTAGGATATTAACATTTTCATTGTTAGCTAAAACATGGTCTAATCCACCAAATCCAATATCATAAGCCCAACCATCTCCACCAATGATCCATTGAGACTTAGTTACAATATCATTCTTGTAATCTAATAATGACTTAACATTTTCATTACTACTTGCTTCTACTAATGAAACAAGTTTATCTTTAATTTCTCTTTGTTTTTCTCTATTATTAATGTTTTCAATATAAGTCTTAGCAACTTCTTGTAATTCAGGTTCTAATTCATTCATGTTGTCATTTAATGCATTTAGAATTTGTAATGTTTTATAATCATTTGCAATCTTCATACCATAACCAAATTCAGCATTGTCTTCGAATAAAGAGTTAGCCCATGCAGGTCCTTCATTATTTTCATCAGTACAGAATGGAGTAGAAGGAGTGCTTCCATTATAAATAGAAGAACATCCAGTTGCGTTAGCAATAATCATATCTTTACCAAATAATTGAGATAATAGTCTATAGTAAGGAGTTTCTCCACATCCAGCACATGAACCACTTACTTCAAAATAAGGTCTAGCAAATCCAATACCTTTTACTGTGTTAGTAGGGAAGTATTGAGTTTTGTAACTTACATTCTTATATAAATAGTTAGCGCCTTCATCTTCATGAAGTTCTTCAGCTATTGGTTTCATTTCAAGTGCCTTTGCTCCAGCCTTACCAGGACACTCTCTTACACAAAGACCACATCCAACACAGTTTTTAGGATCAACTTGAACTTTGAATTTTAATCCCTTAACGTTAGGACCACCCATAGCTTCTAAATATTCCTTCTTTACAACTTCAGGAGCAGCTTCATATTCTGTTCCATCAAGTAAGAATGCTCTAATAGTAGCATGTGGACATACAAATACACACTTGTTACATTGAATACAATTTTCTTTAATCCAATGAGGTACTTCTTCAGCAATCTCTCTTTTTTCCTTAAATGTTACATTGTTTTGCATTGTACCATCTAATAAACCATATTTTGTAAATGTAGATACAGGTAAATCATATCCATCTAGAGTACCAATAGGAGTAACAAATGAATCAAAGTAGTTATCTGCATTCTTTCTAACATCATTAACTTTTAATTCACTCCATGATGGATCTACATTAATTTGAACAAATTCTCCACCTCTATCTATAGCATCATAGTTACATTTAACAATTTCATCACCCTTATGACCATAAGATTTTTTTGCAAATTGTTTCATTAGTGTATTTGCTTTTGTATATGGCATTAATCCAGGATTTAATTTGAAGAACGCACTTTGAAGTACAGTATTTGTTTTTCTACCCATACCAACTTCTTTAGCAATCTTACTAGCATTAATAATATAGAACTTAGCTTTTTTATCTGCTAATTGTTTCTTTAATCTATTAGGTAAATATTTAGCAATTTCACTTTCATCTACTGATGTATTAAGTAAGAAAGTACCACCAACTTTTAAGTTATCTAGCATGTTATATTTGAATATATAAGAATCTAGAGAGCATGAAATAAAGTCAGCGTTTTTAATATAGTAAGTAGATCTAATTGGAGTAGGACCAAATCTTAAGTGGCTTCTTGTAGCTCCACCACTCTTTTTAGAGTCATATGCAAAGTATGCTTGAGTATACATCTTTGTAGCTTCACCAATAATCTTTATAGAACTCTTATTAGCACCAACTGTACCATCACTACCTAATCCATAGAATAAGCATGAAATATAATCTGTTTTAACATTGAAGTTAGGGTTAACTTTTAAAGATAAATGAGTAACATCATCTTCAATACCTACAGTAAATCCATTTAATGGCTTCTTTTTCTTTAAGTTGTCATAAACAGCTTTAATATGACATGGTTGAGTATCCTTACTAGATAAACCATATCTACCACCAACAACTACATCATAATGCTTGTTTTCTTTAAATAAAGCAGTAACAACATCTAGATATAAAGGTTCGCCAGTAGCTCCAGCTTCCTTTGTTCTATCAAGTACTGCAATGCTTGTACAAGTTGCAGGAATAACACTAGCTAATTTGTCTGTTAAGAAAGGTCTATATAAGTGAACCTTTACTAAACCAACTTTTTCGCCTTTTTTATTAAGTGTATCGATAGTTTCTTCGATTGTTTGAGTTACACTACCCATAGCAATAATTACTCTAGTAGCATCATTTGCACCATAATAAGTAAATGGAGCATATTTTCTTCCAGTTAACTTAGAAATCTTTTTGAAATATTCACTAGCAACAACACCAACATTATCTAAATGTTTATTTTGTGCTTCTCTTGCTTGGAAATAAATATCATCATTTTCTGCTCCACCTCTAGTTACAGAATTTGTATGAGGGTTTAAAGCGTTGTCTTTAAATCTCTTTACAGCATCCATATCAAGTAAAGCTTTTAAACTATCATAGTCTTGTAATTCAACTTTTTGAATTTCATGACTTGTTCTAAATCCATCAAAGAAGTGAACAACAGGAATTCCAGCCTTGATTGCTGTTAAGTGAGCAACAGGTGCTAAATCAGCAGCTTCTTGAACTGAGTGAGAACAAATCATACAAGCACCAGTTTGTCTAACAGCATAAATGTCTTGGTGATCACCAAATATTGATAATGCTCTAGTAGCTAAACTTCTAGCAGATACATGTAATACTCCTGGAAGTAATTCACCAACCATTTTATATAAATTAGGAATCATTAATAGTAATCCTTGGCTAGCTGTATATGTTGAAGCAAGCGCTCCACCTTGTAAAGCACCATGAACAGCACCACTAGCACCAGCCTCTGATTCCATTTCAACAACCTTTACGTTGCTTCCAAATACATTTTTTCTTCCCTTACTACTCCAAGCATCAACGTGTTCAGCCATAGGAGAGCTAGGTGTTATAGGGTAGATAGCAGCAACTTCGCTAAATGCATAAGCACCATGGGCGCAAGCCTCATTACCATCTACAGACATAATAATCTTATTTTTACTCATCTTTTAAATACGCCTCTTTTCTATAATTCCATTATACCTACAAACTTTAATCTTAAACAATAAAAAGGGCCTAAATGTATTTTAAAAAAATACATATGTGTTAACATAAATGTAGGAGGTTGAGTTTATGGAAAACAAATTGAAACTTAACGTAAAACGTACAACGTATATTGGTCTTGCCTTTTTTACTATCTTAATGCTATGGCAAGTCTATAATTACTATGCACCTTTATTTTTAGAGGACTTACTAATTGCTAAATTTGGAGGAACTCCAGAAGAATATGCTTATATCATCGGTGCTATTATGGCAGCTGATAATCTATTTGGTTTATTTATGTTACCAATATTTGGTAATTTATCAGATAAAACAAATACTAAGTATGGAAAGAGAATGCCATTCATTGTTATAGGAACTGTACTTGCAGCTATTATCTTCCCTCTTATCCCTGTATTCTATTTGAATAGTAGTTTAGTTGGAATATTTGTAACTATGGGATTAACACTATTAGTTATGAATATGTATAGAAATCCAGCAGTTGCATTAATGCCAGATATTACTCCTAAACCACTTAGAAGTAAGGCTAATGGTATTATTAATCTTGTTGGTTATCTAGGAGCAATATTTGCTGGAGCATTACCAATGGTTCTAGGAGAACCTGATACAGCTACTCATGCCGCTGTATTACCATTTATACTTACATCAGTATTAATGATTATGGCTATGGTTACTTTATTTATTAAAATTAAAGAAAATAAAATAGCAGAAGAAGTAAAAGAAGAAATGGCTATTGGAGAGCAACTTGCAGACACTAATGAAGTCGTATCTGAAGATAAGGAATTATCTAAAAATGATAAATATAATTTATACATATTAATTGCTTCTACTTTCTTCTGGTTCTTTGGATTTAATGCTATTGAATCATTTGGAAGTTTATATGCACGTAATGCACTAAGTGGTGGTATGTCTTGGGGAACAGTTGTAATTGTACTTACAATTTGTTCAATGTTAAGCTTTATTCCAGCTGGTATGGTGGCAGGAAAAATAGGAAGAAAGAATACTGTTTTATCAGGACTAGGTTTAATAATTGTTGCAGCAACTATATGTACATTCTTTAAAGAAATTAATATTGTATTCTTACTATTGATTGCAGTGTGTGGTATTGGATGGGCATTCATTAATTGTAACTCATATCCAATGGTTGTAGAACTTGCAAATAAAAATAGTGTAGGAAAATATACTGGATATTACTATACAGCTAGTATGTTGGCTCAAACAATTACACCAGTATTTGTAGGATTATTATTCTACTTTGTTCCTGCTGGTTATAAAATTATGTTCCCATATGCTGCAATAGCAATGGCAATCGCAACAGGATTATTTATAACAATTAGAAATAAAAAACAAAAAGATGCTAAATAAGCATCTTTTTTTATTTATCTTTTATAGTGCTTTGTACTAATCCAATATCTATAGATATCTTCTTTTATTTCATCAAGTTCTTTTTTTGTTATAACTTGTAAAATAGGAGTTTCAGGTATGAATTTTTCACTATGTTCAAATTGAGCATAAACAACTCTATTTGTTTCGTCATATTCAATGCTAGTGAATGGCATGTCTATAAACTTTTTACTAGCAGTAGTAATAGTTAAATTTGTTTCATCTAGTTCATCATATGTGAAGAAGAATTTTAAATCCTTTTCATAAAAGTCATTGCATAGAGCAACGATTCTTTCATCATATGCTTTCTTATATAACTCTTGCTCTTTTCTTGTTAATTTTTCTCCAAGTTTCATTTTCTTAAGAATAAATAATGCATCTTTTGATAATGAAGGAATAAATATTCTTTCTTTATCATTACTTTCAAGTTTCATTTCATCTCTTAGCGCTTTGTATTTTGCTACTACAGTAGATCTATAAACTTCGTCTTCTTTCATGAATTGAATAAGTTCTCTAGTCATACCATGATCATTAAATCTTTTTAAGAATGGTGTCTTTTTGAAATTCTTAACATCTTTTACTAAACATGATTCGTAGAATTGTTCGTTTGTAATCATTCTAAAGAAAGGGAAGTTTCTATCTTTTAATTTGTAATAGATGTAGCATTCATTATCGAATCGTTTTTCTGTTGTAAATTCAAAGTTAGGATCGATAGTTAATAAAAACATCATCATATTAGATAAATATTCTCTAGGAAATTTACCTTCTTGAAACTTTGAATAATGGAATGGATATAGAAAGTCTGTAACAAATGGCTCTACACATACAAGTTCATTTCCATATGTTTCTTGAATCTTTTTGCAAGTGTCAGTCCACTTTACTACTCTTGTTGCATTAGTATCAATGTTTCTTTCTTGAATACCAACAGGCATTAAATTATTAATTGCATGAGATGATTTATCTGTGTATTCTTTTGATACCATATATGATATGTAATCGTTAGTTAAAATTTTAAGTAATTTTGAATCAGTTAATGCTTTTGTGGTGTCTTCTTTTAAATAGTTAAGCCCACCAAAATTATCGCTATCTAAGACAATATATAAAGAATCACCCATTGTGTAAGTCTTTGCCTTATTAACATAAACGTGGTATGTTGATTCTTTCTTTTCTTGATCTCTTACTACTATTGGGAATTCATAGTAAACTACTCCATCAATCTTTTTTGTTTTTTCAAAAATGTTTCTTTTAAGTGCTCTAAATACGTATTTCATGTTCATCACTCCAGTTACCTATATTTTAAAATAATATAGGTTACATTTCAATAAAAAAATAAGGAGCATAAAGTGGTAAAAAACGAAAAAAATAAACAAGGGATTGTTATGAAACGAGTCTTTATTAATATAGGAAAAATATTTTTTGTTTTTGATGTATTAAGCATAATTTCTTTGATTTTGTGTTCTGTGATAACAAGGGGAAAAGTAGATTATGGTGGAAGATGTTATGTAGAGTATAATTTTGAAAAAGTAAAAGAATATAGTTTTGAAGGTGTTGAATTAATTGAGGAAGAATTAAAGTGTAATACATATGTTATAAGTTATAAAAGCAAGTTAACAAAAGAAGGAAATATTTTATTTTTAAATGACATATCTAGATTATTGTATGAAGAGGGTATAGAAAATGATGTTAATATAAATATTGTTTCTTTAAATCATCAAATCATAGCAAGTATAGTGGATTATAAAATAAATTATGTAATAAGTGAAATTTAAAAAAACTAAGATTGATTCTTAGCTTTTTTTATAGTGAGTTTTTCTATTAACATTGCAGAAGGAATATCTCCACAGGCATTAAGCATAGTGGCAGGTGCATCTATAATCCAGCCAATTGTAGCAATTATTGTAAATGCTGATGGAGGGAACCCATAAAGGGAAACAATTAGCATTTCACCAATTAAGCCACCTCCAGGAACTCCTGACATAACAACTCCACTGAAAACGGAGATTAATATTGCTGTTAGATAATTAGAAAAGGATAAGTCTTTAATAGAAAATATAGAGAATAAGAAGAATATCTTTAATATAGAAGCAATTACACTTCCTTCCATGTGAATACTACTTCCTAAAGATAAAGATAGGTTGGAAACACTTGAATCTATATTCATTCTTTCAGCAGTTTTAAGATTTGTTGGTAGTGTTGCAAGGGAAGATTGAGTGGCTAGGGAAGTTGCAAAAGAGGGGAATATATTTTTATAGAAAAGTTTAACTCCCTTTTTACCTTTACTAGCATAACAATAAAGTGTATAAAAGATTAAAAAGTATAATATTGATGCGACTAAATAGATAACTAAAGATAAAATATAACTATCTATAAGTTCTTTTCCAAAAGAGTTTATTAAAGCTGCAAAATAAGCAAATATTCCAATTGGGGCATAATACATAATAATCTTAACACAATGTAATGTGGCTTTTGATAGTATCTCTATTACCCCTATCACTTTACTCTCTTTATCTACTACTCTAAGACTTATCCCAAGTATAATAGAGAACACAATTAAAGCAAGCACATTAGATTTTGATAGTAATTTATAAAAATCATTAACACTTATAGCTTCGACAATCTTAGAAAGGATGTTGGTTTCTTCATTTGTAAGCGTACCTTCAGCTATAAACGAATTATTTACAGGGTTCACAAATAGCATTATGATAAGCATAAATAATGCACTTATCAAACTGGTTGTGAAAAACACAATAAATGTTTTTGATAAAAGTGAAGAAACTTTTTGATGCTTAGGTAGTTTAGCAATGCTTGTTGTAATTGTAAATAAGACAAGTGGCACCACAAGAGTAAACATCAAATTAACAAATAAGTCGCCAAGAGGTTTAATGTTTTCTATTGTTTTATCTGAGGCATAAATACCTACAAAAGTAGCTGCAATTAAGGCTATTAATATAGAAATACTAAACCCATATTTTTTTATAATATTCATTTAACATATCACCTAGTATAAATATATGCATATAGCCTAGTTCGGTGCTAAAAAAATATTTAAATCATCTCTTAGTTGGTGTATAATTAAGTAAAGGAAGCGATGGTATGGTAATAAAGGATTTAATTGATTTATTTTTATACAAAGTTCATAAAGATGAACTTATTAGATATGTGGGAAAACAAAAGTCTATAGTTATCCCTGAGAAAATAAAATATATATTGCCACATGCCTTTTTTAAATCGCCAGTAACAAAGATTGATATTAATAAAGTTTATACATTACATAGATACGCTTTCCATAATACTAGAACTTTAGAAGAAGTAATATTAAATAATGAAATATACACTATACCTAGAGGATGTTTTGAAGCTTGTTTTAGTCTTCATACAGTAAACATTCCTTCTTCTGTTAAGAAAATAGAGAATATGGCATTTTCTAGGTGCTATGATTTAAAAACTGTAGAGATTCCTAATAGTGTTACTAAAATGCAAGATGAGATTTTTAAAGAGAGTGGTATAACAAGCATTCGTATTCCTAGTAGTGTAAGAGATTTTGGTAGGGGAATGTTTGATGAGTGTAAGGAATTAGATAGTGTTGTTTTAGATTGCTATTTAGAAGAATTTCCTGCCTGTATGTTTGCAAATTGTAAAAGTTTAACACATTTAGAATTTGTAGAGGGTGTAGAAAGACTTGGAGATTATGCTTTATTTCATTGTGGGAATCTAAAAGATTTTGATTTGCCATATAGTGTGGAAAAGATTGGTGATTTTGCACTTTCTGGAACGCTTTTATCATATGCGGATTTATCAAATGTTAATGAAATTGGAAGAGGAGCATTTAGCGAGTGTGAAAATCTTGAGGGAGTAGATTTAGGAGATAGAATTACATATATCCCTGAAGAGGCTTTTGCTTCGTCTTCGATATTTGAAGTGTTAATTCCTAGACAAGTGATTGAAATAGGACCTAATGCATTTGATGATTGTGAATTCTTACAAGCTATTACATTTGATAATCCAGATGTAAAAATTCACCATAGTGCATTTACTAATTGTCCAAATATTGAAAGAATTTATTATAAAAAAGAAGAGATTGATGTAAGCAAGGTAATGCTAGAGTATATAGATAATGAAGTTTTAGAATATTTATATAAGCATAAAGAAGATTTCAAAAAGTTAAAAGTGCCTATTGGTTTAAATACATTAAGTGCTTTAGATGAAGCGGGATTATTAGAGGATTTCTTAAAGAATGCTAATTTTAAATATTATAAGCAAATATTAGAAGAATTTTCTAAACACTTCCGTATGGGGATAAAAGATATAGAGGCTTTAGATAGATTAACTTTGTTTTGCTATACACTAGGTGTGTTTGATAAAAATGTTGGTCAAAAAAGTAGTGAATTAATAAAGTTATATACTGAAAAGAATTACATTAGACCTAATAATATTAATAGTTTAAGTTATGGTATGATGTTTAAAAGCCTTGATTTAGAAATGATAAGGGGAGTCACTGAGGCTAAGGGAGCATTCTTTAAGGATTTAATGGATAATTCTGGAGAGTTTCCTAAACTTATAGGACTTAGTTTATCTAGATATCAAGAAGTTCAATCATATAACACAAGTGATAATGCTAAACATAGACAACTAAAACCTACTGCTAAAAAGTTTATGGAATATTTTAGTGTTGATAAGTTTGAAAATATTGAGGATGAAAATGATTATGAATTAGCTAGTGAAATAGGCAAATTCTATTCACTTCAATATGTGTATGATAAAGCTAAAGTAGTCATGGGTAGATTTGCTAGATCAGGAATTGATAAATCGATGATTAGTGAAGAGAGAAGAAAAGAAGATATGCCCGAGTTAGAAGAGGCAAAAGAAAAAGTAAGAGCTCAATTAGATGAATTAGATACTATCTTAACTGATATCTATTATGAATTCTTACTTAAAAATGATCCTAGAAATTTAACATCAGGAAGATATTGTAATGATTGTTGTGGACATATAGAGGGAATGGGGGAAGATATTGCTTTTGGTTCAATATTAAACCCTAGCACGCAAACACTAGTTATTAAGGATAAAACAAATCGTATTATTTCTAAAGCAGTATTTTATGTTAACAGTGATAATGAGATTATCATCAATGGTGTTTATTATAATGAAGATGCAGTGTTTGCAATTGAGAATAAATTAATTAAAAAGTATTTAGAAGCTTTTGAGATTTTTATTGAGGATTATAATGAGCATCATGAGGGTAAAATTGAAAGAGTTTATTTAAGTGCAAAATCTCCACTAATGGAAACTTTTGATTATTTAGGAGAAAAGGCTGCTCCTGTTAATGTTGTGGATTATGGTGAATATCAAATGGATAAAGAAGCGATATATTCAGGAGATTGTGATATGGGTGTTATGTGTATTCTAGATAAAGGAGAAAATAAAACCTCAAAATCTAGAAAAAAATCATAACATATTGTAATATTTTCTTATGAGGTGAACTTATAATGAGTAGACAAGATGATGTTAAACAATACAATCAAATGGTTGAAAAAAGAAGAATATTACTTGAAAGATTTGATAAACTTCAAGAAATTGAAAATCAATTAAATGAGGATAAAACTTTAAGTAATGAAGCAAGAATTAAAAATAAGCAAAAATTGTTAGAAGAATATAATAAAGTAGCAACTTTATTAAAAGAATTAACTACAGAAGCTGAAGCATTAGCTGCTAAATTAGAAAATGAAGAATAGAAAAAAGTGAGGAATCAATCCTCACTTTTTTATTTTAATTTATCAATTAATTCTTTAATGATAGTTAATGTCTTCTCGTCATTTGTTAGTTTTGATATTTTTAATAAAGTTTCTAATCTAATATTTGTGTTTTTCTTTATTTCTACTTGTTTAGCTATATCACTAATAGGAGTTCCACAATGTGGACAAAAATCAAATTCATATATTTCTTGTTTACAATTTAGACATTTCATAATCATTACCTCTACTTCTTAGTTTTCTTAGTAGTTAGTTTTTTATGAACTTCTGTATAGATAGCATCAATTAGCATATCTGATTTCTTTTCTTGATAATCTAGAGCAAGTTCTGCGCTAGCTCTAGGAGAGAATAAGTTTCCACTTCCCTCTACTACGATAGTTTCATTTCTAGATAAGTATACTGAGAATACATCATATCCTTTAGGTGATCTATCTGGCTTATTACCTTTGCTAGTTCTTAAATATTCAGCTTGTCCTGTAACATGATATTCTTCTCTATGGTTTAATTTACCAAATACATTACCATTTAATACAAATGTAGTAGTACCATTGTTTTGACCATTATATCTTTCAACTGAAGTAGCTTCTGCTTTAGCACTCTTACTTTTGTTTCTCATGTTAGTTAATAATTTGATATCTCTGTGTATTACAGTTCCATCTTTTAATTCTCTTTCGCAAGTGATGTATGGACTTACACCTTCGCTAATATAGTGAACATTTGGTAAGTTAAGTTCTGTTACAATGTCCTCAAATACATCAACACATAATTTTTGTTTGATTATATGTTCTTGATATCCTTTTATCAAATATATTTCTACATCAGGGAATCCCATTTCTTTTGCAACTTCTAAATATCTTTTAATATCTTTTATTAATCTTTCTTTTCTTTCGATAAGACCATGGAATTGTCCTCTATTATCAATAATCTTACTATCTTTATAATGTTTGAATTGCCATTCTTCTCCAAGGTTATTACCGCCAATGATTACTTTAACAGCACCATTAGGATTACATCTAGCGAATTGATCTCTAATGCTAGCTAAATCACTTCCATTTGTAATACCTTTTTGAGGATTTGATAAATCAAAGTAATTAGTAGAACAATAGAAGATTAAATCTAGAGATTCTTTTGAAGCAGGCACTTTAAATACTTGCGCACTAATTGGCTCTCTAGCTTTTTTATCTACTAGTTGTAAATAATCTTCTTCAGTTGGATCTTCTAAAGCTTCAACAACATCATTTCTAGCTAAGTTGATTTTTGTTTGGAAAGCTGAGTAAGAAGAACTTTCTTCATAGTTTTCTCCAAAAGTTTTCTTATACCAGTTATCAAGTAAATGTTCTAGTTTATTAGGGTTATTTTGGTATCCTGGTTTATCCATCTTACTTACCTCCATTCTTTCTAGCAAATTCTCTTAACATATCAGTAGAAACTCTGATATTTGTTCTTGCTTCTTTAGATTCTAATATTTTCTTAACTTCTTTTAAGATAGTTGGTGATTGCTCTTCCATTCTTGCCATATATTTAGCAGCAGGAATAGAGTATTCATTACTATTCTCATTTAGAAGTGGGAAACGTTTAACGCATAAGATATAAGGACTATGTCTATTATCATTTTCTACATAGAATGGATTAGGTCTTTCACTTAATACTGTAACTGCAGCATTTGTGTTAGGTCTATCTACATTATTAGATAAGAAATGTTCATTACTTCCTTGGAATGAAGGATCAACAAGTATTTGAATTTGATGATCTAATACACCAAGTAATCTTCCTTGTTCATCATAGTTTTTATATTGACATGGGAATACTCCATGAGCATTGATGTGGTTATGTCCTAAGAATAGAGCATCAATTCTTATTCCTGTTCTAGATGAGAACTCTAGAGCATATTTAATTCCACCATCAATTGGATGTTTACTAGCACCTGTATGAGCTAATAAGATATTGTAATTGTGTTCACCAATCTTCATTTGAATTAGTGCACTGTATTCAAAATATTGTATACCGAATTTTTCTAATACGTGTTTTAAAGGAGAGATACCAGTATCTCTTAATCTGTTAGCGTAAGCAGCATCGTGATTACCACCAATACCACAAATAGTTTTATCAGCAATTTTACCAATATAACTAGCACTACCAGCAAGGTCTAAACTGTCTGCGTTGTTTAATATACTTTGGTGAGGATTTGTTTTGCCAGATAATGAAGCAATATCAAATACATCTCCACCATAAACTGCTCTTGCATTAGCAACATTTTTAATCCAATCTAATGCTAATGTGCATCTTTCATCATCAAAGCCATCTCCAAAGAAATGTGGGTCAGTGATGTTTACAAATGCGATTTCACTGAAATTGTCGCCAGTAACTTTCATGAAACCATAAGGCTCATGACCAGGGTAATTACTTACTCTATCTTGATCATATTTTGCTTTTCTTTCACTAAAAGCTGTGTCTACCAAGAATTTAGGGTTGTTTTTACACTTTACAAACTTATGTTTATTCTTCTTTGCCATCTGTTTTTCACTCCTTGTAGTCACCTCCATTTTAAATTAGCCACAAGGTAGTGTCAACAATTATTTTTTGTATAACAAAATATAAGAACAAAAAAAAGATAAGCTTTCGCCTATCTTAATTTATATTTTTCCCTCTACAATTAATTTATATGCATCACTTACAAATAAACACTCATTACCAACAATATCAAAAAGTTTTATTATATTGTATATCTTTTCTTCATCACTAATATCTTGTTTCAATGATTCTTTTAAATCTGAAACATAATTTATTTCATCAATAGAATCTAAATTATCATAATCCCAATATGATTGAAGTGCCATTTTAGAAGCATATTTTATTCTTCCTTCTTTATCCAATAATTTACCATCAATGGTAAATTGTTTGTTTTCAAATTCTATTAGTTCTTCCATAGAGGTAATGTGATTGTTTTTTATAATTCTTGATAGATGTTTAATAAGATGGGAATTAGTTTCATTTAAATGTGTTTTTAATGTTTCAATCATTAATAATTACCTCCTATTAGTGTTTCCATTATTCTTAGTCTTAGATTTCTTTTTTTCTATTCTTGTAGATAAATCTTTTAGTGTTATTGGCCCACGTTCCATTATAGTTTCTCTTAGTGAAGGTAGCGTTGTAAAGAAAGTAACATCTAATCCAGATATTAACTTTAAAGAAGTTAATAACATTTTACATGAATGAAATTTATCTTCCTCAGCTTGTTCTTTTATGTAATTCATTACAGTATCATAATCATTGATTGTATCTAAATCTTCACCCTCCATTGCGATTCTAGAAAGATGAAATTCTAATATTCTAATTTCTGTATAAATGGCTTCTCTTTCAGTTAATCTAACATCTTCATAAGTTGTGGCATTGGCTTCTTGTACTTCTAGGTTTTTAGCCCTGCGTAATATCTTGTCTATTCTAGAAAGTGTTATATTTTTTTTCATATTATTTCTTTCCTTTCTTTGATACAACAGCATTATCAATTTTTAATATTTTCTTGTATCCGCCTTCTCCTGCGATTTTTCTTGCAATAATATCTTCATCTTGAATGGTAGTATCATATACTCCACCACCATCGCTTGAAATAACAACAGGAATTCCATGGCCTAAGTAATAGTTATAACTGATTTCTTCTGGCTCATCCACATTTGATAAAGCAAGGTTACTAGTTGCATTGATTTCTATAATACATTTGTATTTTTTTAGTAAATCTCTATATTCTTGGCAATCGATAAAATATATAGCATGCCCTAATCTTATTTCTGGTGGAGGGATTTGCAATCCCTTTTCTCTAGCTATTTCATCTATCTTTTGAAGAGTTGCTAAAGGATTACCTCTAGAAAAATAGTTTTCTCCAGCATGAATTCTTAAAGTACTTTTAGGGAAATCATGTAAAAGAGTAATTACCATTGTTAATTTCTTTTTAAATGAATTTATTGAATTAGATGGTTCATCATCTGGATCATCTTCATTACGATTGAATGGTAATTCTATACCCATGAAATCAAAACCAACAGCACTATCAGATTTAAGTGATGATTTGATAGAGTTAATATCATTTCTTAAATCATCTACAGCACGTGCCCTATTAGTACAAAGTAAAAATTTAAAATCTATATTTTCTCTTATATAAGGATCTACATGTTCTAACATGTGCTTTATTCTTCCGATATTTGCATAACTGATTTCTACATATTCAACACCTTGTTCAATTAGTTCATTTAAAGCAAGGTTAAGATATATTGTATAAATTTCTTTCAATGCTTTATTGTATTGAGGTGTTTTAGGTGGATATCCACTGACAAATTGAGCAAGATCTGCAAGTAGTGCATTTCTGTTTTTGTATAAAAGATCTAAATCTGAATAAGGAACAGAAACCCCATTAGTAACAGCAAGTTGGTCATGAATTTTTGCTGTAGGACGTCTAAGTCTAGTTACTGGATATTTAAAATCTAAATCGCCCTTAGAATTGATTGGAAAACCAGGATAACTAGGCTTATATATTTCATATAATAATTCTAATAAACCAGAAAAACTTAGCATTCCCATGAAGTGCGTGTGAAGTTCGCTATGTGTAAATTCCATAATAATCACCTAGTAATATTATATCATTATTTGATATTAAACAAAGTTAAAAGGTGTGTTAGAATTGTAATTGTGGGAAGTGAATATATGAGACTAGATAAATTTTTGAAAGAATGTAATGTTTGCTCTAGAAGTGAGAGCAAGCAAGTTTTAAAAAAAGGTTTAGTAAAAGTTAATGGTAGTGTTGTAAAAGATGCATCAATTAAAATAGATGAAAATAAAGATGTCATTACTTATAATGATGAAGTATTAAAGTATGAAGAATTTATCTATGTTATGTTAAATAAACCAGCAGGAGTGGTAAGTGCTACTGAAGATACTAGAGATACTACCGTAGTAGATTTAGTAAAAGAATATGCCCATAAAGAACTATTTCCTTTTGGGAGATTAGATAAAGATAGTGTTGGTTTAGTGATTTTAAGCAATGATGGGAAATTAGCGCATGAGTTATTGTCACCAAAAAAGCATGTTAGCAAAGTCTACTATTTAAAGATAAAAGGAAAATTAGATAACAGTGATATTGAGGCATTTAAAAATGGTATAACTCTAGAAGATGGCTATCTTACAAAAGAAGGTAAACTTGAGATTATAAAAAGTGATAAAATTAGTGAATGCTATGCCACTATTAGCGAAGGTAAATTCCATCAATTAAAAAGAATGTTTATTGCATTAAATAAAGAGGTAGTATTCTTAAAAAGAATAAAGTTTAAAGATATTGAATTAGATGAATCTTTAAATGAGGGAGAATATAGATTATTAAGTGAGGAAGAAATTAATAGTTTAAAGAATATATAAAAAACGTGAGGAAACTCACGTTTTATACTTTTACTTTGTGTTTAGATTTAATCATTGAAATTAATTGCTTTTTAGTTATTTTTCTTGTTTTATCAGGATGCTTTTCTTCTCTTTTTAAGAATTGATCATCTCTAGGATCTGTGTCAGTATCACTTACATATATTCTAGCAGCATTAACTCTAGTGGTATAAGAATAACCTGCTTCTAATATACTTTTAATTATGACATAATCATTTTCTTTATCTTTTGCTTCTAATTCTTCAGATAAGCAAAATGCAAATCTTTTGTTTCTATTTGGATATTTGCTTATAAGTAATTTTAATTCGTTACTTCTAGCTTTATTTGGATTAACAATATTGTTACTATCAATAGCAATATGACTACTAATATTAACAAGATTAGATAGTGATACTTCACTAATTTTTTCTAACTCTTTTGCTACTAACATAGTCAAATAAGAATCATCTTTTGAATTGTGTAATTCAATGGATTCAAAATCAATATCCATGCTCATTGCAGCTTTAGAAAGAGATTCAGGTGTTTTTAATTGTTTGATTAGTTTGTGGATATGTTGAATATCATAGGCTTTAACATTTATAGGCTCTAATTCATATCTTTTATATTCACCATTTAAAAATCTTAAATCATTACCAACATCAAATCCAAAACACATATGATCTTTATTTGTTAGTAGTTCTTTAATGAATGGATAAACTTCTTTGAATGTTGGTTTATCTAAAAAATCTTCTTCTTTGTAGTGAATGATTTTATTTAAAACAATTTTATTAAACTTAGATTTAGGATTAATTAAAATATCTTCTTCTTTGATAATATTAAACTTCTCATCGCAAATAATGTAACCAAAAGTACAAATAGTAAACATATCCTCTACATAATTGGCACATTCTATATCAAAAAAAACATATTTCATAACTAAACCTTCTTTCTTTTAATATTACTTTCCTTGTAATTTTAATCCTACAACATCATCTACTGGTACAGTAAAAGCAATACCTTGTCCTGGAGAATCTAATCCAATATTTTTATATAGACTATGTAATACAG
Organism: Bacilli bacterium; assembly: GCA_045118975.1. Taxonomy (GTDB): domain Bacteria; phylum Bacillota_I; class Bacilli_A; order RFN20; family DUOF01; genus RGIG6178. The sequence goes on along the minus strand of JBGVCT010000009.1, from coordinate 110,458 downwards.
CATCTTTAATAGATTTATTTACAAGTATCATAACTATTTCTTTTTCAGGATGAATAGAAATATTAAATGCACTTTCTACTTCATCTTTTGCAGTACCTCTGCCTTGAATAATGGTTCCCCCATTAGCACCACATTCTCTAGCGCAACTCATAACTGTTTCACTGAATCCTGAGTTTACAATACACATTATCATTTCATATTTTTCTTTCATTGTCATTACCTACCCTTCATTTACATTAAGTAAAAATTTATAAACCATAACACCTATAACTGAGGAGATAGGTATTGTAAAGGCAATTCCTTTGCCTCTTTTTGTTTTAAAATATTTATCTTCGTAAGTGGCTAAAATTTCTTTTATTTTATCTTCTTTAACAATGCTTAGGATTACAGCTTTATTATCATCTTGTAATCCCATTAAACTAGCAATATCTTTTGAAGCAGTACCTTTTGCATATACAAGGGTTTGCATATTAACATCGAATCCCTCTAGTGCAGACAAGTAAAAATCTGATTTACTTCTCTCTACAACAGTTACAAGAATCTTTAATTTTTTAGGAGCCTCTAAACCGTCTTTATCTGCAGGCTTTTTAGCTTTGTTAGTTACTTTTTTTACTTTTTCTTTAACTTTAGAGGTAACTTTTTTCTTTTCATCTTTTTCCATTTTTTATACCTCCTTACATAAAGTTGATGATTTGTTCATCGTTTGCATCGATGATTCTTCTCATCAATATCTTTTCTTTTGCTTTCTTACTAACAATAGATTTAAATCCTAGTAATTGAATTGTAATAAGTGGAGTCATTGCAACCATTGCCACAATTCCAAAGGCATTCTCTAAAACTGTACCAGGAGCCATAATTGCACAAGTTCCTATTGCAAAAGGAAGGATAAAACTTGATGTTAATGGTCCAGAAGCAACTCCACCAGAGTCAAAGGCAATCGCTGTATACATTTTAGGAACAAAGAATGATAATCCAAGTGAGATGAAATATCCTGGAATTATGTAATAAAGAATTGAAAAATCAAATACAATTCTTATCATTGATAATCCAATAGAAACACCAACACCAATAGATAGAGCAATTAACATTGCTTTTTTACTTACTCCACCAGTTGTGATTTCTTCAACTTGTTTAGTTAAAACATGAACTGCGGGCTCAGCTAGAACTACTACAAGTCCTAAAATAAAGCCGAAAATTACTACTAAATATTTGAATTCATTGCTTGCAAGTTGGCTTCCTATTTGATAACCAATTGGTAGATATCCAACACTAGCAGCGGTTAAAAATAGTACTAATCCAGCAAATGTGTAACCAATACCCACAAATATTTGCATTAATTTCTTTTTTGGTAATTTTATAAATATGAATTGAATTATTAAAAAGAAAACAACAATAAGAGCAAGAGCAATTAATACCTCTTTGCTTTTTATTAATAATTCATGGAATATTACTTCTATATTTTCTTTAAGTGTAAATGCTATTGAATAGTCACTTGAACTAGGGTTAATTGAAAGTTTACTACTGTCGATGCTAGTACCTAGAAGTAGTACTGTTAGAATTGGTCCAATAGAGCAAAGTGCTATAAGACCGAATGAGTTTTCTTTTGAATTTCTTCCTCCAATTGTAGAGGCAATACCAACACCTAAAGCCATAATGAATGGAACAGTAATTGGCCCTGTAGTAACTCCCCCTGAATCAAATGATAAAGCAAGGAAACTCTCATTACCATTAGTTATGACTATGCATGTTATTGCAAACATTAGTAAATAAAAGAACATAAGCATCATTGATAGATCTTTTTTGAATACTATTTTTAATATTGAAAGTACTAAAAATAATCCAACACCAACTCCAATTGAATAAATTAGTGTATTAGCAGTTAGTACACTACTAACTTGTGAAGCAAGAACAGATACGTCTGGTTCTGCAATTGTAATAAGTAGTCCCATAAGAAATGCCACAATAACCATGATTGAAATCTTTTTACTTTTAGTTAGAGATGAACCTACCTTCTCTCCCATTGGAGTCATGGCCATATCTGCACCTAAGTTAAATAGTGCAATTCCTATAATAAGCATAATAGCACATACAACAAACATGATTATTTCATGTGCACCAAGATTAACTAAAGGTGTGAATGATAAGATTAATACAATCAAGGATACAGGTAATACGGAGACTAATGCTTCTTTAATTTTATGCCATAATTGAACAAGCATATAACTACCTCCTTATTAAAATATATCTACAATTTAATAATAATATATTTGGGGTTATTTAATTAATTAAATCTGGTAGAAACTTTTGAAAAATAAAATATTTATCGGATGTTTTGCTAAATTATGACAATTTTTATATAAATTTTTCTTTTTTTAAAATTCTTCTTGCTTTTTAAGTTCTAAGGGGTTTATTATTGTTAGCGGAAAGGATGTGAGCAAAATGATAAAATTATTTAGAAATTTAAAAGTGAATAGTAGAGATGAGAGTATTTTTGCTCACGTTTTTAAACGTAAGTAAAATGATTTTTATCTCTGCTAAAATTAAACAAAGAGTGGAGATGAAAAAATGACGAACAACAAAATTTTCAAATGTATAATGAAATGGTTGCCACTATATTTGGCAATTCTTTTGATACTATTTATCCAACGTTATTTATCGTCTTTAACGGGGCTTTTTATCGGTGAAGTTTTAGGAATATTTGGAGAAGATGCTTCAGTATTACCTGATTTTATAAATAGATTCGTGGATTTCTCTAGTAAAGAGTCTAGAGTAACATCTATTGCAATTATTTATGTAATTGTCATGGCTTTAACGATACTTGGAAACATGCTTGCAAGAACGCTTAGAAACATACACTTCCAAAAGTTATATATAAATCTAAGTGAAGAGTTTTATAAACATGTTTTAGATATCCCATCTAGTGAATATGCAGCTAGATCAACTGGAGATATCATTCAAAGAAATATTGAAGACTGTAAAAGAATACCAGGATTATTTAGAAATTCATTATACGAATTATTTAGAATTGTGTTTACTACAACTACCATGCTATACCAAATATTTAGATTATCTAAAGGGGTATTTTTAGTTAGTTTAGTAGCACTATTAATATGCGTATCTTTTTCAGCATATTATGGCTATTTTAAAATTAAGAAAAGGGAGATTGAATCTTCTAAGTACTATAGTGAGTTAAATAGTACTATTCAACAAAGCATTACTAACTATAGTTTAGTTAAGAGTTTTGCAAATGAAAGTTATGAATTTGATAAATTCAAAGAAATAAATGATAAAAAGGAGAATAACAACTACTACATTAATAACTTACATTGTAGATATTGGTTAATATCAGACATCATCACATCCTTCTATATAGTAGGTTGCTTAGCTCTTCTTGCATATTTGTTCTTTACAGGACAAGCAACATTAGCTGTTGTAAGTGCTGTTGCAGTACTTAGTTCAACATTCTTAAATGATGCAAGTCAAGTTATTAATCACATAACTACATTTGTAAAAACATTCATATCTGTAAAGAGATTAAATGAATATTTTAAGATTGAAGAAGAATATGAAGAAGATGGAACTGTGGTAAAAGAGGTAAGTGGTAACATTGTTTTTGAAAATGTTAGCATGAAATATGATAAAGATAATATTTTAGAAAATATTAGTTTTGAGTTACATGAGGGAGAAACATTAGGTATAGTAGGAAAGTCCGGGTCTGGCAAAACTAGTATTGTTAACTTATTAACAAGATTATATGATTATAGCTCTGGCAGTATAAAAGTTGATGGTGTCGAATTAAAAGATTATAGTAAAAAATGTATAAGAGATAATATGGGAGTAGTTCTTCAAGATGCATATATATTCTCTAAGTCAATAAAAGATAATATCCTAGTATTAATTGATAATGACCGTGTTGATCTTGATATGTATTTAAAAAGAGTAGGATTAGATGAAGATATTAGTAAATTCCAAAGTGGTCTTGAGACTGTAGTTGGAGAAAGAGGAGTTACTCTTTCTGGTGGTCAAAGACAAAGACTATCTTTACTTAGAACTATTATTAAAAATAAGAAGATACTTATTTTAGATGATACGCTTAGTGCTGTTGATAATATAGTTGCTAAGAAAATTAAAAACTCTATAAGTGAAGAAAAAGCTACTACAATTATAATTTCTCATAACTTATTAAATATCAAAGATGCAGACAAGATCATTGTCTTAGATGAAGGTAAAATAGTTGATATGGGAACACATGAAGAATTAATTAATAGAGAAGGATTCTACTCTAATGTTTGGAAATTACAACAAATGATAGAGGAGGTGTGTTAATGAAATCGATAAAGAAAATGATAGAAATCTTTAAAAGAGTTTTACCTGAGAGTGTAAACTTTAAAAAGATTTATATACTTGCTGCTATTTATTCATTATGCGAGATTATCATACTATTTATATTCTCATATTTTGGAATAGATAAGGCATTTAAAGAAAATAGCATTCCATTATTTATTGTGGTTATTACTTGTATTATTGTAGTTCAATTATCTAGTAATATAACTTTTGCTTTAGCTTTTAAAAATGGTAATAAAATAACAAGGACAGTGAATATCGAAGTAAGAGAAAAGTTATTTAAAAAGGCATTGGACTTAGATAAGGAATATCATAGTAATCATGCTACAGGTGCTACAATTAACACCCTTGTTGGTGATGTAGAAATAATTGGTGAAGGTTTCTTTTGGCCTAGTATGTATTTAGTAATTAATGCTGTAACAATGATTTCTTGTTATGTTATATGTGCAATAGTTAACTTTAAATTAAGTTTGATTATACTTGCATGTACTCCAATAATTTTAGTGCTAAGTAAGTTTGCTTTCAAAATGCTTAATAAGATTGATGATAGAAGAAGAGAAGCGCGAAAGAAACGACTTAGTCATATAAATGATGGAATAATGGGAATTAAAACAATTAAAGCATTAAATATTGAGGAAAAGAATAATGCTGAATATGATGTGTTATGTAAGAATCAAGCAAAACAAGAAATGAATAGACATTATGTTGGACAATTATTATGGAGAAATATCGATTTAATTGTTGCAATAGCAATTGGAATATTATTCTATCTATCATATAAAGAATATTTCGCACTTAAGATTTCATATGGAGAGTTATATTTATTCTTTATATTGTTTGATAGATGTTTGTATTCATTATGTTCTTTCTCCGATAACTTTGAAGCTTTTTCTGAGGTTTTAGTATCTGCTGAAAAAATTGATAAGATGTTATCTTTAACTCCTTTAGTAGTAGATAGGGAAGATATAGATATGAATCCTGAATCACTAAAAGGAAAAATAGAATTTAAGAATTTAACATTTAAGTATCCAAAAGGTGAACAAGTATTAACTAATTTCAATTTACTTGTAGAACCCAAAAGTAAAGTTGCTCTTGTTGGACGTACAGGAAGTGGTAAGTCTACAATTGCAAGTTTGATATATAGATTTTATGAGCCTACAAGGGGTGAAATATTATTTGATGATAAAGATTATTTGAATTTACCTCAAACATTTATAAGAGAAAACATTGGATTTATTTTACAAGATGCTCTTTTATTTGATGATACTATCATTAATAACATTAAATATGGTAAACAAGATGCTAGTGAAGAAGAAGTGAAAAGAGTATGTAAAGAAATAGGTTTAGATGAATTTATAGATAAAATGAAAGATAAATATAATACTAAAGTTGGAGAGGGTGGATTGCTTCTTTCTAATGGACAAAAGCAATTAATCGCTTTTGCTAGAGTATTATTAAAGAATCCAGATATAGTAATTCTAGATGAAGCTACTAGTAGTATTGACTCTAAAACTGAACAATTAATTCAAAACTGTATTAATAATCAATTCAAAGATAAAACATGTATCTTTATTGCACACAGACTTTCTACGATTAAAGATGCAGATAAGATTATTTATTTAGAAAGAGGTACAATAGTGGAAAGTGGTAACCATAGAGAGTTAATGGAGAAACAAGGTAAATATTATAAGTTATATACTAATCAATTCTATAGTAAGATGCTAGAGGCTGAACAAGGACTAGCAAAAGAAGAATAAAAAAGAAGTAGGAAACCCCTACTTCTTTTCATTTATTTTCTTTCTTTTTAAAATCATTTTACAATTAGGACACATCACTTCATATGTTGCTCCTTCAGGAATACTTGTATCATTGAATACCCATTCATGTTTACAAGCAAAACAAGTTATAGTTGTTCCTTCTTCTTTCTTTTTATTATTAAATAATCCCATAAAAATCCTCCATATGTTAACTATATATTAACATATAAGATTTTTTTATTAATATTTAAGAGATTTTATTTTATTGCGTTTTCGCTATATTTAGTAGTTACTATCTTAGAATACTCTACTCTTGTCTCTAACTCTCCAGCAAGCTCTATAATATCCATTAGTTTATTTAAAGATTGCTCACTTAAAGTTGGTGTTTTACTCCATGCTTCAATTGCTCTATAGTTAGATATGGCAATGGTTAAATCCTCTATACTTGTATCGGTGAAATAACCTTTTATAGCATTAGCAACTTCCTTGTCACTATGAGAATAAATCCAACTTTGTGCTTTATAAATGGCGTTAGTGAATTTTTGTATCACATCTTCATTTTTATTTATATAACTATTCAAAGCACTATATGCCGTATATGCTACATTTCCAGATAATTCTCCAAGAGAAGCGACAATATAACCATCACCTGATTTTACTAAGTTTGATGCAGTAGGCTCAAATAAAGAAACATAGTCTCCCTCTCCGGAAACAAAAGCTCCAGCCATTGCGGCAAATTGAACATCAGTTCTTACATAAACTTCTTTACTAGGATCATCTCTTCCAACTTCTAAACCATTAGTTTTTAAAATGTATTCTAATACCATTTCAGGCATCCCTGCTTGTCTTCCACCTAGTATTTCTTTGTTAGCAAGCATTGAAATATCAAAGTTATCTATTCTTTCTCTACCAACTAAAAAACTCCCATCTTTTTGAGTTAATTGTGCAAAGTTAACAGCATAATCTTTTTGTCCGTTCAAGTAGACATAAATACTTGCTTCAGGACCCATTAATCCAATATCTGCATCTTTGCTTAATAGTGCCGCCATTGTTTTATCAGCACCATTTGTATTCACAAAATCAACATCTAATCCTTCTTCTTTAAAGAAGCCTAAAGAATCCGCTAAATATTGTGGTGCATAAAAAACAGAGTGAGTAACTTCTGCTACAGTAACTTTTGTTAAATCACTCTTATTGCAAGAACATCCAGCAATGATATAAGGTACGATTAATAATAAACATAAAACATATTTTATTTTCTTAAACATTTCATTTCCTCCTTTTTTAATATATGAAGGAAATTAATAAATGTTAAAAATAAAAAAGTCAGCTTATTTAGCTGACCCAATAAATGTCATAAATGCTTCTAAAAAGAAGAAGTATATTACTAGTGTAAGAGCAATAGTTAGTATTGTAGTAACTAGTACTATTATAAGATTTGCTTTTGCCCAGTTTCTAATAGTTAGATTTGTCTTTTCTTTTTTAAATGCTAACACAAATAATAAGATAAGATTAACTAGTGGTATACCCATTCCTATTTGAATAAAGAACCATTTTGTTTTAGATGTTATTTCTCCATCACTCATCTTTTTTTTTAGCTCGTCTTTTGCATCCATTTCTCTTTTTTCTTCTGGTGAACTAGGAAGCTTTGGTAAAATCAATGTACCAACAATAGCTAGAAGAATAACTGCTCCAAGAACTCCAAGAATAACCCAAATTGTCATATTAATCACTCCTACTTTCATTATACATTTTTTTTAATAAAATCAAATCTTTATTGCAAATAATTAACCCCTATTGACACTATTTAAGAAAAAATATAAAATGGTTGTGTTGATTTGGGGGAATATAATTTATGATGATCGATGCAAGTGAAATTAAAAATGGTTTAACTCTTTTAATCGAGGGTAATATTTATCAAGTAGTAGAATTCTTACATGTTAAACCAGGTAAGGGTGCTGCTATTTTAAAAACTAAGTTAAAGAACTTAAGAACTAGTAACACATTAGAAAGAACTTTTAATGCTAATACTAAGTTTGAAACTGCTACTATCACAAAAAGAAATGTACAATATTCTTATAATGCTGGTGGTATTTATAGTTTCATGGATATGGAAACATATGAAACTTATGACTTAAATGAAGATCAAGTTGGATACAATAAGAACTTCTTAGTTGAAGGTATGGAAGTTGTAGTTGCTTTATATGAATCTGAGTTATTAGGAATTAACTTACCAGATAAAGTTGAACTAGTTGTTACTGAAACTGCTCCTGCAGTAAAAGGTAATACAGTTACTGGAGCAACTAAAGATGCAATCGTAGAGACTGGATTATTAGTTAAGGTTCCATTATTCATCGAAGAGGGAGAAAAGATTATTATCTCTACTATTGATGGTAAATATTCTTCAAGAGCTTAATAGCTCTTTTTCTTTTGTTAATAATTTTAATATAGTAATATATTACTAGGTGATAATATGAGTAAAGTTGCTTTAGTTACTGGTTCTAGTAAGGGAATTGGAAAAGAGATAGTAAGGGAATTGGCTAGTAATGGTTATGATGTGGTAATTAACTATAATACTAGTGAAAAAGAAGCATATGAGTTAAACGAAGAAATTTCTAAATATAATGTAAGAAGTTTAGTTGTTAAATGTGATGTTAGTAATGAAGAAGAAGTAAAATCCATGGTAGAAGAAATTCATTCTAAATTAGGAAGTGTGGATATTTTAGTTAATAATGCTGCAGTTAATTATAATGATTTCTTTTATAAAAAAAGTGTTGAGGATTTTAAAAGAACAATGGATGTTAATGTTCTTGGAGTGTTTTTAGTTAGTAAGTATGTAAGCAAAGACATGATTAATAATAAATGGGGTAGAATTATCAATATAAGTTCTACTAATGGGATTAATACTTATTATCCTGTATGTTTTGATTATGATGCCTCTAAAGCTGCACTTATATCTTTAACTCACAATATGGCTATTGAGTTTGCCCCATATGTGACAGTGAACGCTATTGCTCCTGGCTTTATTGGTACAGAAAGCGAACTTGAAGGTATGGATGAAGAATTTATAAAAAATGAGACAGAAAAGATTTTGGTTAATAGAATTGGTACTCCAAGTGATGTTGCTAAGATGGTTAGGTTTTTAGTAAGTGATGATGCGGGATTTATAAACAATAGTGTTATAAGGGTTGATGGAGGACAATATGGTAGCAATTAGCTACCTTTTTTATTTATAAAAAAAAGGATGATTTCTCATCCTTAATTTGCTTCATTTATAGATATTTCTTCATTAGAAGTTTTGTTAGTTTTGCTCATTGGTTTTACTTTTTTTGTAAGTTTATTATATATTTCTTCTTTATTAGTATCTACTCCTGTAGTAAGTATTTTGTCTTTCATTTCTTTATTCTTTATATACTTACTCCATTTGATCATACCATAAGTTGTGTTAGATAAATATCCAGCTTTAAGTACTAATAATACCCATTGTCCTGCAATAATGTTCATTGCTATTTCTAGGAATGTAGCAATATACCAAGCAAACCATTGTTCTCTAAATCTAAATAAGATAAATAATCCATTTGCAATTCCTACAACGCTACAACAAGCATCTAGATAACATACAACTTTCAATAATACAGGATTATCTGATAAGATACCTTCTTCTACATTGATAAGAGTTAATAAATAACCAATTCCAATAGTCCAAACAATAATTCCTAGGATAACTAGTAATTCTTGCCATCCTTTTAATGTTCTAACTTCAGTTAATTCATTCTTTTCTCTATCTGGGTTTTTGTGCCATACAAAGAAGCTTATAATATCAACTGGAACCCAGAAGAATATTGTAGTAGCCATTGTAGCAAATCTGTAAGCACATACAATACAAATAGCAATTTCAGTAAACTCTACAACAAGTGATACTAAGAAATTCCATTTGCTTTGTTTAGAAATTAGTAATTCACACAAGATGTTTGAAAATATATCAACCAAGTATAGAGCCATTATAACTTTACCATTTACTCCCCCGATATCTTCTTCAGGAAAAATAAAAGCAAATACGAATGCTAATATAGTGATTGAGAAAAACCAAATTTTTTCATATGTAGAATAGTAATTCCATAGTCTAACTAACCAATTTTGTTTTTTTGTTTCTTCCATATAGTTTTCTCCTTAATACGCTAAATATTTTAAAAGGGACTTTTTTATTTGTCAATTATCAATAAATATTTTAAAAAAAATAAACAACTAGTATAATACTAGTGGTGATTTTATGTATAAGAATTTAAATATTGATAGCGAGTTATTAAAACTAGCAAATGAAGCTGAAAAAGAACTTGGGGAGATTTATGCTCATTATGAGAACAATGCATTAATTAATAGTTCTAAAGTATTAAGTGCTTTCCAAAAGTATATGGTATCTGGTAGTGATTTTAATGAAATTACAGGATATGGTTATAGTGATGCAGGTAGAGATAAATTAGAGCAAATATATGCTGATATTTTTAAGGCTGAAGATGCTCTAGTTAGACCACAAATTATGTCAGGAACTCATGCTTTGAGTTTGACTTTCTTTGGTTTATTAAAGCATGGGGATACTATGATTTCTATTACAGGTACTCCATATGACTCTTTAAAAGGTGTTATAGGTATTGAAGGGGAAAGTAGAAACTCTTTAATGGCTAATGGCGTTAAGTATGAAGAAATAGATCTAATAAATAATGATTTTGATATCGAAGCAATTCAAAATAGATTAGCTAGAAATGATGTTAAGTTAGTAGAAATTCAAAGATCTAGAGGATATAGTCAAAGAAAGAGCTTAACTATTGAAAAGATTGAAAGAGCAATAAAGGCTATAAGAGAAGTAAATAAAGAAGTTATCATAATGATTGATAATTGCTATGGGGATTTTGTAGAAGAGAGAGAACCAATTGAAGTTGGAGCAGATATCATTGTAGGTTCTTTGATGAAGAACTTAGGTGGAGGTATTGCTAAAACTGGTGGTTATATTGTTGGTAACAAGGATTTAATAAATGATGTAGCAGAAAGATTTAGTGCTCCATGTATTGGTAAAGATATTGGTGCCAATATGAATCAAAATATGTCTTTTTATAAGGGATTATATTTGTCACCAACTGTAGTGTGCTCTAGTCTTAAAACAATGACTTTTGCTTCACTAATGCTAGAAAAATTAGGATTTGATGTAGATCCTAAATACAATGAATATAGAACAGATGTTATTCAAACAATTACTTTAAATGACCCAGATAAAATGGTTAAGTTCTGTCAAGGAATTCAAAGTGCATGTCCTGTAGAGAGTTATGTTTCTCCAATTCCTTCACCAATGCCTGGATATAATCATGAGGTAGTAATGGCTAGTGGTAGTTTTACTGAGGGTAGTACAATTGAACTTAGTTGTGATGGACCAGTTGTGCCTCCATATACAATATTCATGCAAGGTGGATTAACTTATGAATATGGAAAACTAGGTATCTTACTGGCACTAAATAAAATATTAAATAAGTAAAATAAAAGTTAAGGGCTAAACACTCTTAACTTTTTTATTTATTGAAATAAGAATATTATTGTATTCTACATTAGCTCTAGGATCATTTTGTATTAGATAACTTTCAATTTCTCCTTTTTTATTGATAGCAATATAGTAGTCACTATTAATATATAAAATCTCTATATTGTGTAAATCAGAGATAGTGAAATTAGGATTATCTTTTTCTTTTAAATGACGTAAATAATTTAAATGTTTCTCTATTTTCTCTTTTGTTTCTTTATTAGTGTCATCACTTTTTTTGTATACATAAGTTTCTAATCTTTCATCTTCATATATTGAGTTTGGAGCATACAAACTATAATCCATATCTCCATATAAGATATATTGTTTTTTGTTTGAATCACTATAAGAAACATACTCTATAGGTTGAGGTAGAGAATCCACGATGATAGAGTCTTCGTTTTCTTCTTTAGGAAAAGTAATAATTCTCATATTTTTATAATCACTTAATTCAGGAATTCTAAAGTCAAATGTTGATTTTCCTAATGTAACAGTGTGAATTGCTTCACTTCCTTCTTTTATATTAGACTCAGTTACTATGTTATTTACAAAATCTTTATAACAAGCAAAAAATTCAGGTGTGGTAACTCCTTTATTAACTTCAATGTTATCAATACATAACAAATTTCCATTTCTCCATAACCAAGAATGCGCCACTAATTCCTCGTTCTTTTTAACTATTAAAACTCTTCCATTACTTGAAGCTAGAGCATGTTTTAAACAAGTAAATGCTCTTCCTTTTATAGTGAAACAACAATTCGTCTTATTACCAACAGAGATACCCTCTAAATCATCATATCTTATTACTTCATAAGTGTATTCATCAACACTACCTTTTACTCTAGGAATACTAGAAGTATATCTATCTAACATTGCGTCATGTAAAGCCATAGCTTCATTAACAATATTGCTTTTACATCCTACATATTTTAATTCTTTTTCTAATTTATAATATCTAGGAGGTAAGTGAATATCTTCTCCCTCTAGAAATTCAAATATAGAAGTTAAATTGTTGTCTTTATGATTAATTCTTATAACAGACCATTCATTAAACATTCTAGGGAAATATTTATATAAAAGAGATGTTTTATCATTTAACATTTCTTTTATTCTAGGATTATCTTTATCATTAAACATAATGTTAATAAATCTTTTGTTTAGTATAGGATTGTGATTGTTGTCTAGATTAATTTCACTAACATCTACATTACCTACAAGATGCTCTAGAGTAGGAAGGGAGTTATCTATACTTAATACATAACTAGCACCTTTATAACCTAACATTAACATTAATTTTAAAGTTAGTAATTTATATTCTCTTTGATAAAAAGGTTCTCCCATATAACTTGAATATAACTGTTTATGTTCTTTTATGTTATAACTAGCAATTTGATTAACACTTAATTCCTCAGCATCAAACTCTATAGCTCTATGTCGATTTAACATTGCTATATCTTGAATACTATTAAGAGCAATAAGTCTAACAAGAGATTCACCCTTTAAGATGCGATGAAAGTAAATATCTAATTGTTTTACTTCATCATTATTTGGAATATCAATAACATCTCTATCAATTAGATACCTTATAAATATTCTTAAATGATCTTGATATATTTTACTTGTACTATCTAGATTAAGTGCTTGTATTTCTTTTAGATTTTTTAAATATTCATTAGAGTAAACATTTGTTTTTTCATTTATTCTAGATAGTTTACCATTTATCTCTATATTAGATCTGAATTTTTCTTCTAAATACTTAGCTACAGGATTAATTGAATGAGAAAAATAAGAACGAGTTAGAATGGTGTGTAACATTTCTATTGATTCAAGGGGATATGTATCTAAAAGTTCTTTTAAATCTTCTTGCTTAAAAGCAAAATCTTTATTTCCAGACTTTACAATAGATTCTAGTTTTATTCTTTTAAATAAACTAGGATCTTTTTTATAAAGAAATAAGACAGAATCTAAAGAACAAGATTCAATAACTTTGTTTAAAAAGTTATTATCAATACTAGTTGCGGCTAAATTTAAAAGTGCTGTTTTCTTGTTATCACAATCTAATTCTAGTAAGAAGAAATGTAGTAATCCAGGATCAGTTTCTTTTATAGCGCTAATAAATCTATCCTTATTTTTTTCTATATATTCATATGCCTTATTACTATCTATAATAAATTCAAAATATTTTAACAAATCATGCCCGTGAAGGTTACTTATTTTATCTTTATATAAATCTAAGACAACATCTAAAATAGAGTGATCTCTAGGAGATTTATATCTAAGCATTGCAATATTTGAAATGAACTTAGTGTTTTCTAGACAATTAAGTTTGTCTTTGAACTCTTTAAAGAAACAAATAAGTTCTTCTTTTGTTAGTTTTTCGATAATTCCAGTAAAACCATCCTCTAAAATCTTATCAAATATAGTGGGAGCAAGCTCGTAAATAGTTTTAAGGGAAGTATAGTTTAAAAAGTGTGGTAATGATTTTGGAGCCATCATGTTATAGATGAAAATATCTTCATCATCTTGAAGTATTCTCTCTATATTATTCTTTATGAATTCACTTTGTTTTAAACCCTCTAATTTTTTAATTACAAAATAGATACCACTAGGAGTTAGCTTATCAAGCGTAATAGTGTTATTTATATAATTATCAGCATCAATCTTAGCTTGCTTTTCATCATGAAGAGAATGAAAATCTAGTAATTTTAATAGTTCGCAAGCTTCATCAAAAGCTATCTCTGGCATCTATAATATCCTCTTATCTTCTTTTATTAGTTACAGTTAAATATTTATCCATTCCAATTACTAATTGTCTTTTAGCACCTCTAGTGTACTTAGAACTTGTAAATACTAAATCATCAATTGTTTTACCATCTTTATTTTTCAAATTAGCATCATAACCATTATTAACCAATAACTCTAAAATGTGTAAAAAGTTATCTTTGTAATCATCAGCTCTTATAGCAGTGTGGATAATAGTATCTCCATCTTCTTCTTTATGATTAACATCTAATCCATATTTCAAAGCTTCATTAATACAAGCATATACAAATTTTTCGCTATAACCAGTATCAATAGCAGTTTGGATAAAGTTATATTCACAAGTATCTAAATGATTTGGATTTAACCCTGCATGAAGTAATGTTCTAATAGCGATTAAGCACTTATCTTCATCATATAATCTATCTACAAAAAGATGTAATAAGTTTTCATCATAGTCTTCACTTTCATACTTTAAATCACCAAATGCTACCTCTATTAAATCGACATTAGCATCTAATTTGTCTTCTTTCATTTTGCTTAAAATTTTTTCGATTGTCTTAGTATAATTCATAGTCATTGCTCCTTTGTCTAATTCGTCACCATTTTAACATAGTTAAACCCGCATGTATAGAATTTTTTTTGTGAGGGCATAAAAAAAGCACTATTTAAATAGTGCTTATTTTTTGCTTGTTGGTAATATTGGTCTAGGAGCCTTTACAATTAAGTTTTTAGGTCTTCCTACAATATCAATCATGTCAGAAATTATTTTCATCTTTGCAATCTTATCATATTTGTGTGATTCAAATATCAAATCGCTTATATCTTTACCATCATTATTTTTTGTACTTGCTTTATATCCGTGAACATCTACTAATTTTAATAAAGGTGTGAATGAATCTTTGAAATTAGTGGATTTTATTGCAGTGTGAACAACTGTGTCACCTAAGTCATCTGTGTGGTTAACATCAATCCCACGAGCTAGAGACATTCTTATGCAATCACAAACGAAGTTACAACTATATCCAGTTTGAATAGCAAGTTGAACGAAGTTACGTTGGCGCTTATCTAAGTGATTAGGATCAAAGTTAAGTTTTCTAAACAAAGTTCTTATCGCAACCTCTAATTTCTTTTCATCATATTTTCTACTCACAAGTTCTTGTATTATGTTTTTACCTGTGTTTTTAGAAACTCTACTAAGGTCACCAAATGCAATTTCTAATAATTCGAAGTTTTCATCATAATTACCATATTCCATCTTCTCTAATAGTTTCTTTATTCTTGTTCCATCTTTCATTTTCATCGCTCCTTTACTCATACCTAGAGACATTTTAACATGGTTAAAAGGGGATTTCTACAATTATTTTTCTAGATAAACAAGAAAAAATAAAAAAACCTAGATTTCTCTAGGCGTGTTTATAAGTTATTGTCTTATTTTTGATCATTTTCTTAAGAGTTAGAGTAGACTTTGTTGCTTTTTGTAACTCTTTATCTAAACACTTATAAAAATCAGTTGTATCTTCAAAATATAAGTTCTCTACTTCATCGTTATAATCTTGATAGAAAGTGTCATCTATATCAAGTAGGTTATATTCATAACCTTTTTTATATTCTTTGACATCTTTGCTAGATAAAGATAACTCTCTTAATTTAGAAACATTTTTAGTTATTTCTTCACTTAAAGTAGCGCACTCTCTAAAATAAGTTAGTAATTCTTTGTCAGTAATCATCTCTAAAAATAATTTATCTTTGATGATATAAGAATAAATTGAAGATATTTCAAGTTTTGTTCTTCTCATTTTATTCATTATCTCATAATAGTATTCTTTGCTTAATGCATTGAATTCTTCTTTCTTGTCACTTATTGCATATTCGTTTTTAGAATCGAATTCTAATAAGTCTTGATATTCAACATGGACATAGTTAAGTCTATCTTTCCATGATAAAATTGTGGTGTTTAAATCATTTAGATACTCAATTAAATATTGAGCATCTATCTCTTTTAATAAGTCATACTCCATATTATCAAACTGCCTCCATACTCTTAAAATGTAACAAATTAATGGACGGATGTAAATTTTATGAACAAATTTTGTCAAAAATTGTATTGTGGGTAACTTCTTTTATTGTTTGAAATGGTATAATGGTTAGGGTATTATTGTATTAGGGAGTGATGTAAATGAAAAATATTATTAAATATTTTGCACTTGTATGTGGATTTATTGCCTCGATGTTTGTTTTTGGGGCAAATGAAGCAGATGCTTATAAATTTTACTACAATAGCGATGCTGTTGGAGTAAAATATGATGCAGATGGCTACATAACAAATTTCAAAGATACTATTGTTATCTATGGACAAGATGATAAGGCTGGATATACTGTTGCCTATTCTAATTCTAAGCAAATAAGAATTAAAGAGATTGCTATAACTGTAGGTAATTCTACTAAACTTAAACTAGTAGAAGGAGATACTTATACAATCAGAAACTTAAATGCAAATGAGGGTGCGGTACCTGCTGGGGGATATGCTATATCAAACTTTGGATCTAGAAGTAACAATGATGAGATAACTATATATCTACAAAAAGCACTTGATAATAGTACTTTTACTAACTATAAAAATGTAAATGATATCAAGATTACAATATCACTAGAGAAAAAAGGATTCTGTTTTATTGGTTGTTCATGGGATTCTTATAGTTCGATAAATTATATCAATAGTGCAAGTCAAGGAAATTCAAGTGGTGTACTACTTAAAAAATCAGATACAACATTTTTATGGAACCAATTGAATACTTCTACAACTGAGGGAGATTTATCTTATCAATCAGGTAAGGTAGTTAATGGAGAAGCATATTACAATAGATCATCTACTAAATCTTCTTATTATTATACAGTTAAAACTAAATTCAAACTAAACACTGGTAGTAAAGCATTTGTTACTTACACAGATTTAAATAACAAAAAAACTTCATCAGAAGTAGTTTCACTTACATCATATACAAATTATTCTCAAGCAAAAATAACAAATACTAAGTTGACTGGAGTATTTGAAAGTGACGTATATAATAAGTTTAATTTTCATGAATATACAATTGTCGCAATTGATATGTATGGTGTTGGTAAGGAAGGATCAACCGTAACAAAAGTAGTTGATTGTACAGATAAATTTTTAATTGTTGCCACAAAAAGTCCTAAAATTGAGGGGGTTACATTATCAAGTAGTGTAACTGAAGCATATGGGGCAATGGAAGTGTATACAGTGTTTGACATGTCTGGTATGGATTACACTAATAACACTTATACATATAAAATCACTTCAGTTAGTTTTAATGTTGGTAGTAAATCTATCACTAAAGTATGTAATAATTGTTCTGATACAGTTAATTCATCAAGTAAGAATGTACAAAAATCATTTGTTATATATGCAAATGAAAGTACTGGAGAAATAACATATAAGAATGCAGTTATTTCAGTTACTGATAAGTATGGAAATACTAAGTCATATACTGCTAATACTACAATAACTGCTACTCATAATAATTCAATGGAGTTATTATCTAATGCAGCTGGAGCAGAGTTTGCTAGTACATATACTCATTACTACAATGGTGATACAATGAGTTTTGCAATTGTATTAAAGAGTCAAGTTAATACTACTGTTGGTTCTATAGCTTTAGTTGATGATAATGATAATGAATATGTGATTCATAATGAAGAGATTAAGAAAACTGCTGTTAGTTCACAAACATTCAATTTAACAAGTAGTGCAATTTCTTATGATGGGGAAAAGGCATGGACAGGTGTTAAATTAATTGATGTTTGTGATGCAGCTGGAGCAGTTTGTTTGGATCATGTTATTTCTGCGGGTATAAACTTTAATTCATATAGAACAATTTCAGTTAGCGAAACTATTACTAATGCAAATTCATTTGTAATAACTGGTATCGATGCAGAAGGATTAAATATTGTACAAAATAAGATTGCTTTCACAAACCATGGGGGAGCTACTATTGCAATATCTGGAGCATGTAGTTATGATGGGGCTGCTGATACTCCTTTTGTTACTTGTGCTTATAGCAATAGTGGTAGTGATGGATATGCCAATGTAAAGATTAATAAAGGTGCTGTCATTTTAACTAATGGTCAAAGAAATGGGGAAGTAACATTTAAGATTATTGATAATAAAAATGCTCCTACTACTACAGTGTCTTCATTAAATGGAGAACAAACATATTATGATGCAAGTTCTAGTAAATATTATTACAAAGGAACTAAGTCATTAACAATTGTATTAAATGATGGATATTGTGGCAGTGGTAAACTTCACTATACATTTGCAACTGAATATGATTTTATTGCATTTAGTTGTGGAAATGAAAATAAATTAGAGGCATCTCAACTTGTTGTTCCTCTTCCTGTAGAAGATGGAGATTATACATTTAAGTATTATGTTTCAAGTGATGGTATTGAAAGTTCTGTAGTAACTCATAATTATGGATTTGTTGCTAGAAATGAATTATCTTTGGCAGATGCAGTAATTAATATTAATGGTGATCCATTCCTAGCTAATAAAGAAAATGATTATTTCAATAGTGTAGTAATTGGAATTGATAATGTTACTGTTCATAGTTTATTAACTAAATACAGAATGCAATTCAATGAAGATTTATCTTATACAGAAGTATCATTAAATAAGGGAAATAATACTTATACATATGGAGAGGCTTCAAGAAGTGATTTAGTTGATGTTAATGGGATCAAAGTTCCATTTACAATAACTTTATTTGATGAATTAGGAAACTCAAAAGAATATAAATATGAGGTTAATATTGATACATTAACTCCAGTAGCACCAGACCCTAGAGTAACTGTTTCAGGCTCTAACTATGTTGTTACAATTGCTAACTATGCTGATTATACAACTGGAGATATTATCACAATTGCTTATAATGAAACTGAAGCATATTGTACTAAGGGAGTAGATGCAACTTGTGCATTTACTATTAATGATGATATATACGCATTAAAAGCTACAGATAGAGCTAATAACTCTAGCGATGTAACTAGATATACTGCTCTAGCTACTAATGCAAATGTATTGGGTGATTATCTTCAAGTATATCCATTCCTATCTGAGGTATATGATGTAAGAAATGATGTTAAGATTAGAGTAGTAACTTATGCTTATACTCAATCTAGTATTAATGATCCTAGCAATATTACTAGAATGTGTAGTAGCGTTACTACAGTTGAGTGTTATACCACATATACACTAACTAGCACTAGCATGTATGAACTTGTTGGTAATGAACTTAATATTAAAATTGATTCTTTAAGACTAAAAAATAATGCTACGTATGCATTCTTAGTTTCTTTAGGTAACTCTTCATCTTATTTAAAGAATGATAGTGATGCCTACCCTAGAAAGAATATAGAGTTTGCTGATGTTTCAGGACCTGAGTTAGTTGTTAATTCAATTACTGCTAACCCACGTCTAGTAAGTGATTCTACTAATAGCACAAATACATTTACATTTAATTTCTCAGTTACTGATTCAAATTTATCTAATCTTGCTAAGTTTGAATACTTAATTATTAATAAGTCTAATGTAAGTGGATATACAATTACTAATACTAAGTTCAGTGAATATCTAAACTATTGCCCTAGAAACTGGACTAACTATTTAAATGTATGTGGACAATGGTCTAGCGAATTACTTGATTATTCTTCAGTTAATGGTAATAGTGCTAGTGGTGTTATTACTATGGCTAAGAATGGAAATATGTTAAATAATACAACATATATCTTATTTGTTAGGGCTTATGATAATACTGGTAATTACTCTATATTAACTTTAAATGAATTTGTTAATATTAATGATGCAGTTGATGTTTATTATAAAGATGGAGATGCAGGTAGTGAGCAATTAGCTCAAGATAATATGATTAAAACAATTAATGCTAATGCTAATTTAATTGTTAGAAAGAATACTTCATTATCTGAGGATGTAGAAATAGCATCAGTTAAACTAAATGGTAATACTATTTCTAATAGCTATAGAGTAGGTAAGGGAGTACATACTTTAGAGGTAAAAGATACTTTAGGAAATGTAGAAACTATTACTATATATTGTGGTGCTTTAAGTAAACCTGATATTCAAATTTATAACTATTATGATGGTGAATATTATCCAATTTCTAGTGAGGCTGCATATGCTTATAATAGTGCAACTTTAGTTAACCTATATGTGAAGATATCTGGAACAAATATTCAAGATATTTCTATAAATGATGGATTAGATACTTTATATGGTCCTAGTAGTGATATATTCAAAAAGATTACTAATGCTACAGGAACTAATGAATATGGTATGAAGTTATCAGAACTTATTGATAATACTTCAGGTAGTGTAGTGATTAGTGCTACAGGTGATGGAGGAGAAATTTCATCTATTACTCTAAATGTAGATAATCAAGTTCCAGTAATTCAAATTTTATCAGGACTTGCTACATCTAATGTATATTTGTTTGATAATCCATATACTATTTCTCTTGTAAGTGCTAGAACATATTCTTTACAAGAAGCTAACTATAAATATGAATTAAATTATGAATATTTATTTGCTACAGCAAGATTAAATCTTATTGTAGATGATAAGACTTTTGATGTTGCAAGTAAGACTAATAATCTAATCGTTAAGCTTGATGGAGTAAGAATTAGTGATTATACAACTCCAATTGCAACTTTAGCTTCAGGAAGTATATTAAGTGTTGAATATTTTGACGATGCTGGTAATATTGCTCAACCTTTACAAATAGAGGTTAAGATTGTAGATAAAGAGGCACCTGAATTTGCAGGCCTTGAAGAAGTTAGAAATGTAGAAACTAATGAAACTGTTTTATTATTGGATGAAGCAGTATCAGTTAGCGATAACTTCAATTCTCCAGAAGATATTAATATAAAAGCTAGTGTTGATGGTGTTCAAATTTATAATAATAAATATTCTGGATTTAAGACAGTTACTTATAACTTTACTCAATCTAGAGAATATACAGTAACATTTGTATTAACAGACACTAATGGTAATGTAAGTTCAACATTTACTCAAAAAGTAGTAGCAAGCGATACTACTGGTCCTGAACTAATAGGAACATTCACAATGACTAATATGTCTTTAGGATCACTTAGTATTATTAACTTACCAGCACTTAAGGATACAGATGCAGGTAATACTACTTATTATCCAAGTGTTGTAGAATTCTATGTTGGTGTAGATTTAGTTGATTCTAGTTTATATACAGCAACATTTGATACAGATACTTTAGCTCTAAGATTCTTAGATGCTGCTCCAATCGGAAATTACACAATTGTATTAAAGACAACTGATGCTCAAGGTAATACAACTCTTACTAATGCTAACTTTGTAGTTAGTGATACTAGTGCACCTACTATTAACTTATATGTAAATGGTGTATTAGTAACTGGTGATACTGCTACATTAGTATTTGGTGATACTAACTATACTATTAGCCAAGAAGCAATTGATGCTCATGATGGTAAGTTATCAGTTACTGTAAGTGGAGATAGAATTAATGTAAATAAGCAAGGTAATTATACTTATACTTTAAAAGCAAAAGATAAGTCTAATAACCAAACTACAAGAAGTGTAACAATTGTTGTAGAACCAGATGTAGAAAAACCAGTAATTAATAAAGTTACTATTGGTAAGACAGTGTTATTACCAAGTAATGAATCATTAACTTTATATACATCTATTAGCTACAAATATGAAACATTGAAAGTTGATGCAACTGATAATGCTTCATTAGGACAAATTACAATTAATTATAATGGTGTAGTTATTAGAAACGATTCTCAAATAACTTTTACAGATGGTGAATCATTTACTATTGTTGTAGAGGTTAGCGATAGTTCAGGAAACTCAGTAAGTTCAACTTACTATGTAACTGTAGATAATAGTGCTCCTGTATTATCTGGTATTGATAATTATAGAGTATATGATAGTGCTCTTCATGGAACTATTACAGATCGTAACTTGATGGAAGTTAAATTATATAAAAATGATACTTTAATTAGAGAATTTGCTCCTGCTACTAGAACAGAAACATTTGTGGCAGATTTAACAGAAATTGGTAAATATAGAATAGTTGCTACTGATACATTTAAAAATGAAGCTGTGTATGTATTTGAAATAAAAGAAAAGTTAGCTAATAGCATTACAAGTGGCGATGGTACGACTAGCGAAATTAAGACTGGCGAATCATATTTAGTTGAGATTACTTTAGGAGCTGCTAATACTCTTGTTATCAATGTTAATAAAGACAATAACATTGAAAAGAATGATCAAGTATATGTAGTAGTAAAAGATCCTAGTACAGGTGCTATGCATTTAGTATATAGTACTAATGGTTCTTACTATAATGGTCAAAAGACTATTGTAGTAAGTGGTAATGTTATTAATGGAGTTAGTAATGCTGAAACTTTAGAAACAATCGGAGAGAAATCTTATGCTTACTTACTAGTTGTTAAAACTGATGTAAATGAACCTAATTCTAATACAGAAAATAAGGGCTTAAGTGAAGGTGTTAAGAGTGCCTTATTAACAGTTGGTGGTATAATTTTGGCTATTCTAATTGTCTTCTTGATTATTAAATTCAGAAGAAAAGTTAGAGCAGTGTAAAAATTTAATCTAGGACTTAAAAATATGGTTGTTTATTATAAAATAATATGATATATTATAAGTCAAGGAGAAGATGTTTATGTTAAATAATAAAGGTGTTTATTATGCAAAATTAATCGTTAATGATATAGACGATTTAAAGGATGTTTTAATTAATGCAAATATATTAAAGCCATCTGATTTAGGTGCTAATTCTTCAAATTTAGCAGATATATCAAAGAGTGTATCTACAGAGTTCTCTGGTGATGATACAAAGACAGCATTCTTAATGATTGGATGCAGTGAAAAGATTTACAAAAACTTTTACTCTATGGGTAGTGTAAACCTTGAAGGTGCAGAACTTGCTCCAGCTTACAATTACTTCAAAGAGTTAAAGAGTGTATATGATGCTAAAGTATTCCCTAGATCATTCAACTACTACAAAAAATATGTTGTATGGGCTTTACAAGCAAGAACTGCATTAAAAACAGCATTAAAGAAAGCTGAACTAGGTGAAGGTATAACTAATAAATTATATGGTACTAGCTATGCATTTGAAACAACTCATGATAGTGTTATCCCTAATTTCTCAATTAGAGGAGAAGATTTTACTAAGGTTGGTTTAAGACTTCCTAACGTAGAAAATGAATATATTCAAATCGAAAGTAATGAATTATATAGAGAAAAGTGTGGTAGTGGTAACAACCCTACTTCTAATGTAGTTGTAAATATTATCTATAGTGATGATAAAGAAAAGAATTCTAAGATTTACCCAGTAATTTCTACATTTGAGGGTAAGGCGTTTAAAATCATTAGAATGATTAGTGCTAATGACCTAATTAATATTTTAACTAATGATTATAAAGCAAGTGTTAGCAATGATATAGTTGATATGGAACCTCTATATAAGAAGTTAAATGAGGTTTGGAGACAAAGCTTACAACCTGTATACTTCTTTGCTACAGGTAAAAACAAAGTTCACACAATTTGTAAGTGTGAAGCAGAAAATTCTTGGCCTAACTCTGTGTTAAAGGCTACTAGTGCTAAAGATTTAAGTAATATTACTTTATTCACTAAGAGATCTTTAGAGCACGCTATGGCAAGAAGAAGTCAAAAAAGAGACACAAAGATTGGCGAAGTAGCATAAAAAAAGTTATTATGTAATTATATAAAGGGGGTATATTTTATATGATGCCATTAACTGGTGGAGAAAAATACATTGTAAAAACATTAGTAGTTGAACTTAATCAAATGTATCCACAAATTTCTACTATTACAGTAAATGAAAAATTTGAAGGTAATTCTAAGGATATGAATAAGCTATATGATATTAGTTTAGAAATCTTTACTAAATTATCTAAGATGACTATTAATATGATTGAAAGTAATCCAGTGTTAAGAGATAACTTTACTAAATTACAAGAGATTCACAAGTATGCATCAGTAAATAAGAGTAATTCTGCTTTAATTGCTGAATTTGCTCTAGGTGTACCTGCTTTAATTGATGCTCTTATTAAAATGGTAGATGAAGATACATCTATGAGAGATGGAGTATTAAGACAAATTATGGAAGAATTAGGAATTGTAGATCCTAATGCTAAAAAGAAGAGAGGATCTTCTTTCTGGGATAATTAAAATAAGGGGCTTTTGCCCCTTTTTTTATCGAGAAATGTTGATAAGTTTTTTAAATGCTTTGTAAACAAGAAAGGATTTTATAAAATAATAGTAAGGAGTTGAAGTTTTATGGCTAGAAGAGGAAATTTAGATGGAGGAGTAATTGGTACATCTACCCTTTGTGTTTTACTTGCATGTTTTGCTTGGAATAGTGTACAAAACAATTTAAAGCATTCTGCAATAAGAAGTTTAGATAATGCTGTTACAAAAGATCTTAATTATAAAGATGCTTCTGTTACTGGGTTTGATTTATATGAGCAAGAAGCTCATAAATATGTTGTGGTTACTGCAAAGGGAAAAAATGAAGTTGGAGAGAAAGTTGAATTTGTTGCGGCTAAGTATGAAACTGATGAAGAAAGATTCAACGCTTTACTTAAATATGTAAATAGTGTGGATAATACTGTTTCTATAGAGAAGTGTAGTAGACAACTTGCAGAGAAACTATTAGATGTAGTAGAACACGCCAAGTTTATAGGTAAGGTAGAGAGAAAAGATGTTACTTACACTAATGAAGGAGAAGGACAAATCACTAATGTTAGTACTCCTAAAGTAGAGGGAAATGAAGCGTATTATTATATTGTTAGCCTTCACGAGGGAGTAAATGAAAAAGGAGAGACTGGACTTATCACTCAAATTGATAAAGTGAGTTTCAAATTAACTAAGGAAATAGAAAAAGATCCTAGTAAGATATTTACTCTAGGAACAGAGGGTGCTCATATTGAGGCTATGGGACATCAATTTATGAATTTTGATACTAAAGGTCTTGATATAAAAGTTAATAATAATATTAATAAACAATAATAAAAAAAGGTTAGAATTTCTAACCTTTTATTTTTTATAACAAACTCCTATGTGTACTCCAGGTTTTACTTTAGGGCCATGGTAGTCACTACCTTGACTTTCTTCTAGATTATATTTAATAGCCATCTCTTTGAATCTATTATAATATTCTTCATTGTGTTTAGAGTGTCTAGTTTCTATAGCATCTAAACCTTTTTCTTTTAAGTAACCTACAAGAACATCTATTTCATCAAAATTAAGATTATGGTCTTCCATTATCTCAATTGGATGAGCAAGTATTACTTTAGCACCTATTTTGTTGGAGATATTAATTACCTCTAAAACATCTAATTTTAAATCATCAGTAATTAGAGCATCCATATCTTTATAATACTTTTCTCTATCTAATTCCATATGATTTGTAATTAGAGTATAGATGTGTGGTTTACCAATAGAGGCAGTTTTAGAAATGACTTCATCTAGCTCATTTTTAGGTATATCAAAGTCATATAATTCTTTCACTATTTTAATCATTCTTTCAAGCTTAATATCGGTGAATCCCTCATACTTGTCTACTAGATATTGTATCTCTTTAGAGTCAATGGGAAAGTCTCTAACAAGGATATGCATATTAAGGGGAGTCTTATAGTTTTCTAATCTACATGTTAACTCAATACCAGTGTGAAATATAAGATCAGAATTCATTTTTTTAAGTACTTCACTTACTTTTTTGCAACCTATAAAAGAGTTGTGATCACATATTGCGAACTCTTTTACTCCTGCTTCAATTATTTTGTTTACTATCTCAAACTCATTGTATTCACCATCTGAATAAATAGTGTGTATGTGTAAATCTTTCATGTATTATCACCTCTAATATTGTATAAAAAGATAATAAAAAAATGTTAGTAAAAACTAACATTTATTTTTCTTCTTTTTTTGTATAATCTTGCTTTCTAATTTTACCATCAACTTTGTGGATAGTAATATTAGCATCTTGATTATCAGCTTTTTCTTCAGCAAAATCAATTGCTTCAGCTTGTGTATCGAATAACTTTAAAGCTTTTTTGCCATTAGCAAATTTAACTTGCCATTTACCATCTTCTTTTCTTTTAGTTACATGGTATGTTTTATTATTCGTTACTTTTTTTTTTTCGTCGCTACTAGCTTTAGTTGTTGTTGCTTTTTTAGCAGCAGGTTTTTTAGCTGTAGTTGTAGTTTTCTTAGCAGCAGTAGTAGTTTTCTTTGTTGTGCTAGTTGTTTTCTTTGCTGTAGTTGTAGTTTTCTTAGCAGTAGTAGTCTTCTTAGCAGGAGCTTTCTTAGGTTCTTCTACTTTAGTTTCTTCAACTGGAGCAGCTACTGGTTCTTCAACAACTGGAGCATCTTCAACTTTAACTTCTTGTTTAACTTCAACTGTTTCATTTACTTTAGCTTCTTCTTTATTTTTTTTCTTTCTTTTGAAAAATCCAAAAAATGACATAATTCTTACCTCCTTAAATACAATTAATATTATTACTTTTTTTTGAATATTAATCAATGAAAACTAGTCATTTTAGTTAAATTTATTTTTTCCTTTTTATTTTCAATAAAAATTTGTTTTGAAAATGGTGTAATAATGGTATACTTTTAACGTTGATTACAAATAATTGAATTAAGGATGTATAAAGAGATGAATATAAATATGTTAGTAAATGCCATTAAAGTGTTTGGCATTATAGATAAAGTGAATATTGTTATGCTTATACTTGTAGTTCTTTTGTATACTGCTTTAAATGTTGGGGCTATTGTGGGATTAGTTACTAAACCTAAAAAGTATCCACATGCTAAGAAAAATCATAAGTATGCAATTTTAATTGCGGCTAGAAATGAAGAAAAAGTAATTGGTAATTTAATAGATTCAATAAAGAAACAAAATTATCCAAGTGAGCTAATTGATACTTTTGTTGTTGCGGATAATTGCACTGACAATACTTATCTTGTGGCAAAAGAGGCTGGTGCTATTGCATATGAAAGATTTAATACAGAACAAAAAGGAAAAAGCTATGCCCTTGATTATCTAATAAAGAAAATAAATGAGGAATATCCAGATAATGGTTATGAGGCTTTCTTTATTTTTGATGCAGATAACTTGCTAGATAAGAATTATATAAAAGAGATGAATAATGCCTATGATAGTGGTGTTAAAGTATGTACTTCATTTAGAGATAGCAAAAACTTTGGAGATAGTTGGGTTAGTGCAAATAGTGCCATGATGTTTTATATGGAATGTTCTATGACTCACCAAACTAAAACTAGATCTAATGTGGGAACTTATGTATCAGGAACTGGCTATTATATTGATGCTGATATCATAAAAGAGAATGGTGGCTGGATTCATCATCTTATGATAGAGGATGTTGAGTTTTCTTTAGATAGTGCAATAAAGGGATATAAAACCATGTATTGTGCAGATGCTGTATTTTATGATGAACAACCTATTAGTTTAAAAGATTCATATACACAAAGACTTAGATGGTGCAAGGGTGGACATCAATGTTTTGCTAAGTATTTCTGTTCGCTTATAAAGAAAATAGTAACAGGAAAGAATAAACTTACATGTATGGGGTTAATGGTGCATGTTGCTCCTATCCCGATTATTGGATTCTTTTGGATTTGTCTTTACTCTATCATCACATTTGTTGAAGGTTTAGTGGTTGATGGTAATGTAGTTGCGGGAGTGGAAAATGTATTCACTAAAGGACTATTAATTTTAATTGTATTCACCATATTCTTTATTTTCTATACTATTGTTATTATGGCTAAGAATCATAAGAGAATGAATGTTAGCTTACCTAGGAAAATTTTATATGCTATAACATATCCAATATATATGGGTATTTTCTTAGTAATAAACGTAATAGCTTTATTTGCTAAGGTGACTTGGAAAGCTATTCCTCACGTTAGTGATAAGAGTATAGAGGAGGTTGTTAAATAATGAAGGCTTTTTTTGCTTCATTAAGAGATGATATAAAAAGTAAATGGAGAGAGTTATTGGTATTATTCTTAGTCAATGTATTTGAACTATTTGCCTTATCTAGCATTCTTATGACTCTAGATGTGGTATATGTAATACTAATAAGTGCCGCATTTTTAATGCCTGCTCTAGGACTTATTATTTGGTGTGTTGTGGATAACAAACCAGATAAGCAAGATATAAAGATGTTGTTTGTATTTATTGCATTATCTATTATATTTGGAGTTATTAAATCTTACTTATATGTTATATCTTTATTTATCGCATATCTTTTCTATAAAGATAAAAAACAAATGTACAAATGGTTGTTCTTGATTAGTATTTTTACATTAACATTATTTGTTATTTCAGTAATTCTAAGATGGATGCCAGATACTCCAATGGTTAGATATGATGAGATGTGGACTGACATAACTAATGTTAGACATACATTTGGATTTAACCATCCAAATCATATATTAAAATATGTATTAGCATCTTCAGTATTTGGCTATATGTGGTTAGGGGATAAGAAGATAAGAACATTAATATTTAGTTTCTGTATGTTAATTATAACATTGTGGCTTGGTTGGCTTACCAATTGTAGAACAGGAATGCTTGTGATAAGTGTTATGTTACTACTTATGAATATGCCATTTCTTGTTAATTGGTTTAAATCAAAAAGACTTATATTTGTGTTTATAATATTGTCGTTTGTGATGATTAAACTAAAGGATTTTCCAGAGATAAATGAAGCATTAAGTGGTAGGCCGGGGTGGTTTGGTATATTTTTTGAAAGGTTTTCTAAATATGTTTTATTTGGAAAATATTATGTGGCCATCTTATTAAAAGAAATGAGTGTACATGCCTACACAATGTATCCATTAGATAATGATTTCCTTATGACTATATTTGATGGTGGTATATTTGCATTACTTGCCTTAGTTTATTTCTTTTATTTGGCGTTTGAAAAGAATATAGATAAAAAGATGAGCGTAGTGTTAATTGGTATGTTTGGATATGCCCTAACTGAAGCATTTCAATTAGCCTTTACATATCCATTATTTATCATTATGTTTGTAGAACTTGTAAACAGATATATGGAAGAAAAGCCTAATATAAAATTATTTAAAAAGAAAGAAAAAGTTGAAATTGAAGAGAAGACACCTTAAGGGGTTGTCTTTTTTTGTCTAATCCTAGACAATTATATAAGTAAACTTATATAATATAGTTACGTGTTTAGGGAGTGTGTGTTATGAATAAAAAAAGATATTTTTACAGATTTATGAAAAGATTTTTGGATATCATCATTAGTATATTTGGAATACTATTGCTTATCCCAGTTAGCTTAGGAATTTGGATAGCTAATTTAGTTACTAAAGATAATGGACCAATATTCTTTAAAAATAAGAGAATTGGATTAAATGGAGAAACAATATATATTTACAAATATAGAAGTATGTGTATGAATGCTGAAGCTAAGCTAGAAGAGTTAATGGCTAGTGATCCTAAGATAAAAGAAGAATACTTAACTAATAAGAAGTTAGAAAATGATCCTAGAATCACTAAGGTTGGTAAGTTTATTAGAAAGACTAGTATTGATGAACTACCTCAATTTATTAATGTGTTCTTAGGTAGTATGTCAGTAGTGGGACCTAGACCATATCTTCCTAGGGAAAAAGAAGATATGGGATATCACTATGACAATATCATTAAAGTTAAACCAGGTGTTACAGGATTCTGGCAAGTTAATGGTAGAAGTGATACAAGTTTTAGAGAAAGATGTGAAATGGATACTCAATATGTTGCTAAAAGAAGTTTATGGATGGATATCAAAATATTCTTTAAGACAATATGGGTTGTAATAGCAGGAAAGGGAGCGAAGTAAAAATGGCTAAGAAAAGTAAAAAGAAATTTGAAGAAGCAAAAATTGCAATAGTAGGATCATCTGGTGGACATTTGACTCACATGATGTTACTTAAGGATATGTGGAAAGATCACGAGAGATTCTTTGTGACATTTGATAAACCAGATGCTAATAGTCAACTAAAAGATGAAAAGGTATATCATTGTCACTACCCAACTAATAGAAACTTTAAGAATTTAATAAAGAATACATTCCTTGCTTGGAAGATATTAAGAAAGGAAAAACCAGATATGATAATATCTTCTGGTGCAGCAGTAGCAATGCCTTTCTTCTTTTTGGGAAAGTTATTCTTTAGAAAAAAATGTGTATATGTTGAAGTATTTGATAGAATTGACAAATCAACTATATCAGGTAAGTTCTGTTATTACTTCTCAGACAAGTTCTTTGTTCAATGGGAAGAACAATTAAAAGTTTATAAGAAAGCTATCTACTTAGGTAGTATATTCTAGGAGGTATTAAAATGATATTTGTTACAGTTGGAACACATGAACAACCTTTCAATAGATTAATTGAAGAAATAGATAGATTAAAAGGAGAAGGTGCTTTTGAAGATGAAGTTATTATTCAAAAGGGATTCTCTACTTATGAATGTAAGCATTGTAAGTGCTTTGATATGCTGCCATATGATGAAATGGAAAGATATCAAAAAGAAGCAAGAGTTATTATAACTCACGGTGGACCTGCTAGTTTTGTATATCCTATATCAATAGGGAAGAAACCAATAGTAGTTCCAAGACAATTTGATTTTAATGAACATGTTAATAATCACCAATTAGAGTTCTCTAAAGAATTATTAAATAGAGGATTTGATATGTTTGTATTAGAAGATGTAAAAGACTTAAAAGAAACAATAGATAGTTATGCTAAAGATGCAAGTTCAAGCTATGTATCACATAACAAAGAGTTTGTTGGTAAGCTTACTGAAGAAGTTAAAAAATTATTTGGTTAAGGAGTGAGGCTTGATGATACCGAAAATAATTCATTATTGTTGGTTTGGCGGAAACGAAATGCCAAAGGACATCCAAGAAAACATAATTCAATGGAAGAAAATCCTTCCTGATTATGAGTTTATGTTATGGGATGAAAAAAATTTTTCGACAGAATATAATGAATATGTCTCTGGGGCATATAAAATGAAAAAGTATGCATTTGTTTCAGATGTCGCAAGAATACATGCACTATATAATTATGGTGGGATTTATTTAGATACAGATATAGAGGTGAAAAAATCATTTGATGATTTACTAGATAAATCAAAGTTGATTTTAGGCTACGAAAACAATAACAGGGATATAATGACTGCTTTTATTGCAGCGGAAAAGGAAAACATCTATATGCGAAAAATGCTAGATACATATAAGAATGATAAATTTATATTGGGAAATGGCGTGTTTAATGACGAAGCTAATCCGGTAAGATTAACTAGACTGCTTAAAAAAGAGGGTTTTCCCGTTCCACTTAATGAATTTGAAACATCTGAATTATGCGTTTATAAAGAAGATGTATTTAGTGCCATGAGATTTTATGATATGGTGGAAATTTCGAATGATAGAACATATACTGTACATCATTTTAAATCTTCTTGGAAACCATGGTATGTTAAGGTGAGAAGAAAAATCAAAATATTGATTTTTAAAATTATTTATAGAAAGAATTATAAAAAATGATTACAGGTGTTATAGGAACGATAGTGTATCTGTTTTTGGTTTTTTTTGATGTCATATCTAGATGCATCCCTAAGTTAAATTACTTTGATGAATTGATTGTTTTTGCTTTGCTTGCATTGGCAATTTTAAAATGGTTTATCAAGCCTCATCATAAAACCAAATATTTTTATTTATCTTTGGTGGCCATTACGCTAATTCTATTCATAGGGATTGCTAGTAATTATGCTAGCTCTACATATTTAGGAGTGATTCCGTTAATTAAAGATATAGTCTTGACTTTTAAATATGTAATAGCTATGTTTTCTTCGTTATATTTATTCAAAGGAAAATACAACTACGCCCTCAAAAAAAATTTAATTGCTGTTACTAAAATTTTGATTGTGGTGATATTTTTATTCTATCCCATATCTATGGTATTTGATTTGGGCATGACAGGAAGTGTGAGAATGGGGATACCATCATATAAATTTTTATATTCTCATTACACATATTTGGTTTTTAATTGTGTTGTGTTTCTGTCTGTTCTGTCTTTGGATTATAAAAAGAATTACTTATATTATGTGTTGTGCTTATTTTTAATGATTATGACGTTAAGGACCAAATCGCTTGCCTTTGTTGCTGTGTTTGTTATCTACAAATTTTTCGAGAGCAAGAAAATTGAGTTTAAAAAATGGTATTTAATTCCTGTTTCTTTAGTGGGAATAGGGGTTATGGTACCTAAACTTATCCAGTACATTGAATGGGGATATGATTATAATTTAAGAAATGGGTTATATGTTATAGGATTATTGGCTATGTTTGAAACTTTTCCATTAGGAACAGGATTCGCTAGTTTTGGAACTAATCTATCATACATATATGGTTCCAGGATATATACATATTATGATATGATAGGACATTATCAGGGGATGGAGGTTGCTAATCATTATAGTTTTCCAATATCCGATGTATATTGGCCCTCTATTTATGCACAGTTTGGAGTTATTGGTTTCTTTTCTTTTTCACTGCTGCTATTTATAGTTCTTAAGAAAATTATGAAAATCAAAGCGACTAAACAAAGATGTTCGATACTAATAATGTTCGCATACTTATTTATTTCAAGCATTGCAGAGGCAAGCTATACAAATGATACTGCTATATTTACTGTGATATTTACAATTTTAATTTTAATGACAATATCAAAAAAGGAGAGAGAATATGATTAGTGTTATTATACCCGTTTATAATGTAGAACCATATATTGACGAATGTTTAAAATCATTAATGAATCAAGTATACACGGATTTTGAGGTTATTATGGTTAATGACGGTTCAACAGATTCAAGTCCTAAAATTTGCAAAAAATACCTATTTGATGAAAGGTTTAAATTAATTAATATTTCAAATGGTGGTGTTTCGAATGCTAGAAACGTGGGATTAAAAGAAGCAAAAGGAGAATGGATTGCATTTCTTGATGCTGATGACGTATATGATCCTATGTTTTTAAGTGCAATGTTTGAAACTAAAATTCAAACGGGAAGCGATATTGTTGTTTGCAAAATTAAACCCTTTATAGATGATGTGATTTATGAGGATTCAAATGATACCAAGTTTAAACTTCTGTCAGATAAGGAAGTATATAAAGGGATATTTGTAACCAATGAAATTGGTGGATTTGTTTGCAACAAATTATTTGATAAGAATATACTATTAAATTTGAAATTTAATGTAAGATTATCTATATGTGAAGATATGGTTTTTACAATGGAAGCTATAGCAAAATCTCAAAAAATTTCTATGATAGACAAAAATTTGTATCATTATAGAATGAGGGAAGGCAGTGCTACGAAAAATATGGCAAAAACATTTGAAGATGGAAGTTCTAAATATTTCATTGCGTATAATGAACTATTTACAAGAAAATTAGTAAAGGAAGAATTTTCGAATATAGTCAAAGCTTCTCTTTGTCTAATATGCGTAGGACAAAAATGCGATTACAAAAATACAGTTGATGTAAGACTAAAAGAAAATTTAAAAAGCATAAATAAGGTTATAAATAAAAATATGTGGAGTTTTATCGTAGAGCCAGAATTCTCTTTTAAAAAGAAAATAATTACGATATTGAATCACTTATTTAATATAAGAAGATTTAAACGATAGGAGAAGATTATGAAAATATTAATGTTAACTACAACAAATTTTAAATTTCATGGTATCGCCAGTGTTATATCAAATTATGTTGACATTCTTACAAGGGAAGGAAAACATAACATTGATATCATGTCTAGGGGGATTTTTGACCCTTTCTTTATTAGCAAATTTGAATCACAAGGTTGTCAGTGTATTGGGTATAATGAAACAATATCATATATTGCTTTTGTGAGAGAGTTTAGAAAATTAGTGAAGAGGACGCAATATGACGCCATTCATATTCACGCTAATAGTTCATTGGTGTCAATATTGTTGAAAATTGCAAAAAAGAATGGTGTTAAAATTAGAATAGTCCATTCGCATTCAACTTCCTGTAATTTCCCTTTAATAAATAAGTTTTTGTGGAAGAAAATTATTAAGTATTCAACAAAGAGATTGGCATGTTCCAATGATGCAGGAAGACATATGTTTGGGTGCAATGATTTTTCGTTTGTTCCAAATGGAATTGATGAAGCTAAATGTAGGTATTCACAAAATGATAGAAAGGTGATTAGAGAAAAGTATGGTATTGGTGATGAGTATTTAATTGGCCATATTGGTACTTTTAGTGATGTTAAAAACCACGAATTTTTATTGAGAATTTTTCATGAATTGAAAAAAGAAAATTTCAATTTCAAAGCTATTTTTATAGGCGATGGACCTCTTAAAGAAAATATAATAAACTTGTCGGATGATTTGAATTTAAAAGAAAACATCATATTTGCAGGTAAAATACCAGCTGCTTATACATATATAAGTGCAATGGATTTATTTGTGTTACCTTCTAAGTTTGAGGGATTGCCTGTATGCATGATAGAAGCACAATCTGTTGGTGTCCCTGTAATTTATTCTAATACTATATCTGATCAGATAAGGGTAAATGAAAATATTATGAGCCTTCCTATAGATGATCACAAGGTATGGGCAAATGAAATTATCAATAAAAAATTAAACTATGATAATAATGCAAGTGAAAATATATTAAAATCGCAGTTTTCAAGTGCTACGATTTCTGCAATTGTAAAAGACTTATACAATGAGTAAAATGTAAAAAGGAGTGATAATATGAGTCCACTAGTATCCATTATTGTCCCAGTTTATAAAGTAGAGAAATACCTAAAAAGGTGTATTGATAGTTTGTTGAAACAAACATATAAAAATATTGAAATCATATTAGTCGATGATGGCAGTCCAGATAATTGCCCGCAGATATGTGATGAATATTTGAATATGGATAGTAGAATTGTTGCTATTCATCAAAAAAACGGTGGTCTTTCCGCCGCTAGAAATAAAGGTCTTGCCAGTTCTAAAGGAGATTATATTTGTTTCGTTGATAGTGATGATTATGTCGCTGATAATTTTGTTGAGGCGATGCTTAGTGCGGCAATGAATGAAAGTTCAGATTTAGTTATTTGTAATTTTGATTATGTATTTGAAGACAATAGCAGAAAAAAATATGTATTTAATTATGAGGAAAGAAAATATTTTTCTGAAGAATTAATGGCACTTTTATTGTCCAATGACATGCATTTACCTTTCGTAGTAGCATGGAGTAAATTATATAAAAAAGAATTATTTGAGAATTTGAAGTTTAAAGAAGGAATAGTACATGAAGATGAAGAAATATGTCATAAGATAATCCACCGCGCTAAAACAATATATGTGGTACACAATATTGGATATCATTACTTTCAACGTTCAGATTCTATAATGGGAACAATCAATCCAAATAAAGCAATGGTGTGTGTGGACATACTTTCGGAAAGAAAAGATTTTTTAAGAGAGAATGATTATGCGGCCTCTATTTATCAAAAAGCAATTCTTAATTTTTGTGACTTTTGTTTAGAATTGGCATTGAAATTTAAAAAGAAAAAAGATAAACGAAATTTCAAAAAACTAATAAAGATTGTTAAAATAGAAAAGTCAAAAAAAGATTTCAAAGCAATAAAAATATCCGGAAAAAGAAAACTAATTCTCAAATATTATTTGGTAAAAACCAACACACTAGGATTAATAAAAAAAATCATGAAATGGAGAAATAATCATGAATAATGAAACATTGACCAGTAAAACATTGTCTGGACTTATATGGAAATTCATAGAAAGATTTAGTGCACAAATTATAAGTTTTATTGTTTCAGTAATTTTGGCGAGAATGTTATTTCCAGAAGATTATGGAATAGTTGCGTTAGTTACTATTTTTATCACTCTGGCAAATAGTCTTGTGACAAATGGTATAGGAACTTCTCTTGTGCAAAAGAAAGATTCTGATTCTGATGATTTTTCTACAATGTTTTGGGCAAGCGTTGTTTTATCGCTATTTTTATACTTACTGTTATATTTGTCTGCTCCATTAATATCTAGTATATATGATAACGATTTATTGATTCAGATTTTAAGGGTGATGGGATTAATATTGCCCATTTCTGCAGTAAAGTCAATTCAACAGGCATACATATCAAAAAATATGATATTTAAAAAGTTCTTTATTTCTACACTTTTTGGAACAATTATTTCCGGAATTGCTGGAATAACATTAGCATTTTTTGATTTTGGTGTATGGGCCTTGGTTTCTCAATATTTAACAAATGCCATTATTAGCACTATAGTTTTGATGTTTGTAATAAAATGGAAACCAAAATTTTTCTTTTCCAAGAAAAAGTTTAAAGAATTATTTTCTTTTGGTTGGAAAATTATGTCAACTAGTTTTATAGGCGTTTTATTCAATGAAATAAGATCTTTGGCAATTGGATACAAATATTCATCCTCAGACCTGGCATATTATAATAAAGGCGAACAAATTCCAAATTTAGTAGTCAATAATATAAATGATGCGATTGAGTCTGTTACATTTCCTGCATTCGCTCAAATTCAAGATAACACAGAAAAAATGAAAGAAAAAACAAAAGAGATGATTTCCCTTTCTAGTTTTGTATTGATGCCAATTCTTTTCGGCATTGCTGCTGTTGCAGAACCTTTAACAATAATATTGTTTACAGAGAAGTGGATTCCTATAATTCCTTTCATACAAGTGGCTTGCATTGGCAAATTGTTTTCTATTGTAACTACATTAAATGTGCAGGCAATAAAAGCAAAAGGCAAAAGCGATGTATTGTTGAAATTGGAGTTTATAAAGAAGCCAGTATATTTGTTATTCATAATAGTAGGAATATTGATTAGTCCTCTGGCAGTTGCTATTGCTAACATGATATATTCTTTCATTGCAATAATTATAAACACGGCTCCAAATAAAAAATATCTTAATTATTCTATTGCTGAACAACTTAAGGATATGGGATTGTCGTTAGCATTTTCCGTTTCAATGTTTGTCATTGTATTTATAGTTATATCAGTTTTGAATTTAAGTGTATATCTTGAACTGATAATTGGAGTGAGCTTAGGTGTTGTAATATATTTTTTACTAACTTTACAGTTTCAAAAACAAGAATTAAACAAAAGCATGAAATTTATAAAAATGATTTTTGGAAAGAGAGGGGAAATTAATGAATAAGATTAAAAAAACAGTTACATCTATGAAGGATGGCACCTTTTTATTTAGACTTAAGGATAAGGTAATTAGAAATAGGCACAAAGATGCTTTCCCTATTTTGCATGATTATCATTCACTTGCGTTTTTGGAAAAAAAATATGGAAAGTATTTGGATTCTCTTCCTGTTTTAAATGAAAGTGACGAGGAAAAAGAAAAAATCATCTGGTGGTGTTGGTTGCAAGGGGAGGAAAAGGCACCTGAATTGTGTAAACAATGTTTAAATTCTTTACGCAGACATTATTCGGATTATAAAATTATAGTTATAACAAATGAGAATTTAAGCGATTACATCGAATTCCCAAATTACATAAAAGATAAGTATGAAAAAGGAATAATAACGCGCACTCATTATTCTGATTTGATTAGAGTACAATTATTGGTTCAATACGGGGGAACATGGATAGATTCTAGTGTTTATTGTACGGGTCGTTCTTCTAAAATAGAGGATTCTTCGTTTTTTGTTTATAAATCTTTTTTAACTTCTAATGAAACTATGTCAGCTTCCAGTTGGCTTATTTCTTCAAAAAAAAGCAATCCTATCTTAACAACTACTAGAGATCTTTTGTTTGAATATTGGAAGACAAAAGATACATTAATAAATTATTTTCTATTTCATCTTTTCTTTACGATGGCGAGAAAAAAATATGATGATTTATGGAATGAATTGGACAATGTTCCAAATTCATTACCACATATTTTACAATTTGAAATGTTTAATGATTTCAATCAATTGAGAATGAATGAAATCAAATCGTTGTCTAATTTTCATAAATTATCGCAAAAAATCACCAATATACCAAAATCAAAAAATAAGACATATTATCAACTTATTTTAAATGGATCAGAATTATAAAGGATGTGATAGGTTTGAAAAAGAATATAAAGAATTTTTTAAAAAAATGCATCAAATATGTTTCTATTGTTTTTTATATTTTGCCTATAAACAAGAAAAAAATTGTTGCGTGCAATTTTTTTGGAAATGGATATGGTGATAATCCAAAATATTTAGTTGAAGAAATTTTAAAAATTGACTCATCATATAAAATTATATGGATCACGCACAAAAAAGGTGAATTTCCAGAGTATATAAAGCCAGTTAAATATAATTCATTAGCATCATTTTATCATATGATCACAGCAAAGTTGTGGTTGGATACAATTAGGAATAATCCTAGACCTCTGTTCAAACGAAAATCTCAAGTATACATTCAAATGTGGCATGGAGGAATAATGATGAAGGGACAAGAAAAAGATGTTGAAGAGTTACTTTCAAAAGAGTATGTTAATGCTGCAAAATATGATGGAAAGATTTCAGACTATATGTTATCTAATTGTAGATTACGTACTGAACTCATAAAAAAATCTTTTTGGTTTACAGGTGAAATACTGGAATTTGGAATTCCTCGTGATGATATTTTGTTCAATCCTGATATGAGAGAAATTAGTAAATTAAAAGAAAAATATGACATTGTTGGTAAGAAAATTGTTTTATATGCGCCATCTTTTAGAAATAATCCTAATTTTTATGACGATTTGGATATAAATGTCTCCAAACTAATGGAATGCATTCATGAAAAGTTTGGTGATGAATTTGTTCTATGTATGAAATGTCATCCAAATGATTCTGGTAAAATTGATTTTGAAAGAAAATATTTGGGAGTAATTGATTTATCAAAAGAGAGCGATTCGCAGTTGATTTTATCCGCGTCTGATGTAGTAATATCGGACTATTCGTCGATGTTACTTGATTTTACTTTGACTAAAAAGCCAGCTTTTATATATGCACCAGATTATGATTATTATATAAATAAAGAGAGAAATTTATACATTGATTTGAAAAATGTGGCAATGCCATTTGCTGATAATTTTGATTCACTTGTAGAAAATATTAGGTATTTCAATGTGGATAAATATCACAAAAATTTAGATGCTTTTTTTGAATTCTATGGGATTTTTGAAGATGGAAGTTCTTCAAATAAAATTGCAAAATATTTAATTGAGAATAAAATTATTTAACACAGAAAGGGTGATAATATGTCGGATTATATATTTGTTTTTGACTTGGATTCTACTATTACTAAGAAAGAAATATTGCCAACTATTGCGGAAAAAATAGGAAAGTTGGAAGAAATGAGAGAATTAACAGAATCCACCATGATGGGCATTATTCCGTTTAAAACAAGTTTTATTAACAGAGTTAAACTTTTAGATTCACTTAGTGTTAATTATGTGAGCGACCTTGTTGAAGATATTCCTTTAAATGAACATATGACTAACTTTATTATGGAGAATAAGTCTAGATGTTATTTGGTGACAGGGAATTTAAACGTTTGGATAGATAAATTAGTTAAAAAAATCGGGTTGGAAAATCACGTGTACAGTTCAATTGCTGCTGTGGAAAATGATTTGATTTCTCATGTTGTTAGCGTGGCTGATAAAGAACTTATTGTTAAACAATTTGTTCAACCTTTTGTTATGGTGGGCGATGGTGATAATGATTCTTGTATGGCGAGATACGCAGAAGTTTCTATAGGCTTTGGGGGCGTAAGAAATATAGCACCTTCCCTAATTAAAACTATTGATTATGCATTTTATGATGATTATAAATGTGCTGAATTTTT
This sequence comes from Bacilli bacterium, assembly GCA_045118975.1. Lineage (GTDB taxonomy): Bacteria > Bacillota_I > Bacilli_A > RFN20 > DUOF01 > RGIG6178. Next base: position 69,968 of record JBGVCT010000009.1, on the reverse strand, counting down.
AAGAAAGTTGTTATAGATGGAGTGTAGGATATATGAAAATGAACAATGATGTGTCCATAGTGATATGTTGTGCTGGAATGGGGACAAGATTAGGAATAAGTACGCCAAAAGCACTAGTTAGCATTGATGGAAAACCTCTAATAGTTAAGCTGTTGGATTGCTTGAAAGAATATGATGATATAAGGGTGGTTGTGGGATACGAATCAGAAACCATTATGAAAGTTATAAACGAATCAAGAAAAGATATTATGTATGTTATTAATCGAGAGTATCAAACAACGGGGCCTGCAGATAGTTTAAGCAAGGCTCTATTGGGTGCAAGAAAATATGTTGTTGTTTTAGATGGAGATACTCTTATAAAAGAAGAAGATTTACATCAATTAATTAATTACGATGGGATGTGTATGACGCATTCTGAAATTAATTCAGATGAAGCAACGTATGTTCATGTGATACAAAATAATGTGGTTTCATTTAATGATGGCAATAAAGAATTTGAGTGGTTAGGAGCGGCTAAATTAGAGACAGAAAAACTTATTAAAAGGAGAGACTATGTCTATGAGATGATTAAACCGCTACTTCCGTTAACGTCTATTAAGATAGAGGGCAGAGGAATTGATACACAAGATGATTATGAAGCAGCAGTAGCGTGGATTAATGAATATGTAGAGAAGGAGGAATCTATTGATGAGTAAAATATTAACTTTTGGTGTGTTTGACTATTTTCATTTAGGCCATTTAAGGCTATTTAAACAATGTAAAACTTACGCCGATTACTTAATTGTAGCAATGCAAAATAGTGAGTATATATTGAAATACAAACCAGAAGCTAAAATTTTGTATGATAATGATGAAAGAAAAGAAATGTTGGAGTCTATTCGAATTGTTGATAAAGTTATTATCTACAATTCGCTTTCTCCCGAGACTCTTGCAACAATTGATTTTGATATTCTTGCATTGGGAGAAGACCACAAAGGTGGAAGATTTGATGAAGCTGAGCAATGGTGCTTAGAAAATGGAAAAAAAGTTGTTAGATTAAAAAGAACACAAGGAATATGTTCATCGAACATTAAGAAGAACTTATAGTAGTCTTGCACAAGGGGGGAAATAAAATGAGTGGTGTAATATTTGTTGATTTTTTCGATACAATAATGTTTAGGAAAATTCATTCATTTCAACTATTACCTCAATGGGAGGTTAAGTTAAAAACGATATATCCCGAGTTGATTAGCGTTGACTTAATTAATTTAAGGAAGGATTGTATAAAAAAATTTGAAAAAATAGAATATGAAATAAAATATGAGAATTTGATTCGATCCATTTATGATAAATTGGTTTTACACGAGAATTTCTCTGTGCCATTTGAGGAGTTTTATCATAACTCATATAAAACAGAATTATATATAGATTATGCTACGCAGTATCCTAATAAAAAGATAATAAAATATTTAAAAAATCAGTATAAACTAAAAAAAGAAATATATATAGTAAGTGATTATAATTTACCTAAAGAAGCATACGAAATATACTTAGAGCAATATAATTTAAATTATTTGTTTAAAGGAATATTTTCTTCTTCTGATTTTGAATCATCAAAGCATAATGGCCATCTATACAATATTGTTGCTGACGTGCTACAGATAAATATGAAAGATGTTTTAATGATTGGCGATAGTAAACATAGCGATGTCGATATGGCTTTGAAATCGGGAATAGGGAAAGCTAAACACTACTTTCCGCTTGCTCACAAGCTACAAACCAATTCATCAAGAAAATTAAATATAAGTTTTAGTACTTTTGGTAAAAAATATTTATTTAAAAAAGGTCAAAAAAGCGATTGCTTTTTAGAATATGCGATTCCATTATATTTTGCTGTTGAAAAAATATATGATGAATTATTAAAAAGCAATTGTAATCAAGATGTACTATTCTTATCTAGGGGAGGCTATTTTTTACAAAAACTATTTAATGAATATCAAAAAGGCAAAACAATTAAGTTTAATACAATCTACTTCAAAAATTCCAGATTTGTAAATAAACTTACCTATACAAATGAAGAACAGCAACAAATATTAGAAAAATATTTAGATGATAATAGTAAAGAGAATAGATTGTTTATAGTGGATGAGGGGTGGAATTGTTCTTCCCAATTATTTTTTACTAATAAATATGGTTATAAAACTAATGGATATTATTTAGGGACATTTATTAATGATGCTAACCAAAATGCTTTGAGAAAAGGCGTACTATTCAACATTAATTCTGATGGTAGTAAATCTAAATATTATGGTATTTTTAGAACAAATTGCACTTTTTATGAACAAATATTAACAGCACCGCATGGAAGCTTGAAGAGTTATAAGATGAATGGTGAAAAAGTTGAATTTATTGAAGAATGGAATGAAAAAGAGAAAAATTTATACATAAACCATACAAAAGAAATTCAAAAAAAATTAATGCACCTATTTTGTTCCATTGATGCTTGGAATATACGCTACAGTGAAAAATATATTGCCCACAAATTGATATATACCTTGTTATTTTCGAATCGAAATAGGTTAGCATTATTACAAAAATACGATGCTAGCTATTATGATAATATGGGAAAACAGTCAAAAGCACAGCAAAATATAAAAGAAGTGCATATAACTTTAAAAAGTTTAATCTGCTTTCCAGAGGATAATATGAGATTTTTTTGCAAATTAAAAGAATTATTTTATAAAAAGAAAATTTATGTTTTATATTATCCGGTAGGATTATGTATTTATTTATATACAAAAATTGTTTTGTTTATAAAAGAAAATAAACAAAAAAACTCTTAGTCTGCAGTACCAAGAGTTTTTTTTGTTCTATATATAGATAATTTTAGAAACACAACTAAGTTTTTGTGTGCGCCCTTGCGCTTAGTGTGTGATATTTACTTTATTTGTGTTTCTAAGTAATATTTTACTCTTGCTTAGATATAATTCCACATAATATTAGTGATTGGGCTATATTTTTTGTGAAAATTAGCTAAATTGAGTGAAAATATGAATAAAATATATCTGTTTTGTCGAATTTTGTAATATTTTTAGGCAATTATTATGGATAGTGAAAAAAAAGAATATAATAGTAAGCTAGGAGAGTGATGATATGTCAATATTAGTAACTGGTGGTGCTGGATATATTGGTAGCCACACTGTAGTAGAGTTAATAGAAAAGGGTTATGATCCTATAATAGTAGATAACTTATCTAATAGTAAGATTGAAGTATTAGATAGAATTGCTACTATTACTGGTACTAAGCCTAAGTTCTATAAAGTAGATGTTTGTAATAAAGAAGAGATGAGAAAGATATTTGAAAGTGAAAGTATTAGTGCTGTTATTCACTTTGCTGGATATAAAGCAGTAGGTGAATCAGTAGCTAAGCCTTTGATGTATTATAACAATAACCTTAATAGCACTATTTCTATATTAGAGTTAATGTTAGAGTATGGAGTAGATAACTTTGTATTCTCTAGTAGTGCTACTGTATATGGTGATCCTAAGGTATTACCTATTACAGAAGAGTGTGAGGTTGGTGGAGTAACTAATCCATATGGTAGAACTAAGTATATGATTGAAGAAATATTAAAGGATGTTGCTAAGGTTAATAGTAATCTAAATATTGCTATACTTAGATACTTTAATCCAATAGGTGCTCATCCATCTGGATTAATTGGTGAAGATCCTAATGATATACCAAATAACTTAATGCCTTATATTACTCAAGTAGCTATTGGTAAAAGAGAGAGATTAGGTGTATTTGGTAGTGATTATAATACAGTTGATGGTACTGGAGTTAGAGATTATATCCATGTAGTTGATTTAGCTAGAGGACATTTAGCTGCTTTAGATAAACTAGATACTAAATGTGGTCTAACTACTTACAATTTGGGTACAGGAACTGGTACTTCAGTATTACAAATGGTTAATGCATTCCAAACTGCTAATAAGTTAAATGTACCATATGTTATAACTGATAGAAGACCTGGAGATATAGATGCATGTTATGCTGATTGTTCTAAGGCTAATAGGGAATTAAAATGGCAAGCTTGTTATAGTGTGGAAGATGCATGTAAAGATTCATGGAATTTCCAATCTAAGAATCCAAATGGTTATGATTATTAAGGTTATAGGCTAGAAAATCTAGCCTTTTTTTATTATCATATATATGGAGATGATAATATGCCATATGATAATTTTTCTAGTGCAGATGTTCCTGGTTTGTTTTCATTAGAACATTTGCTATTTGTTATGGCTTTTGTGTTAATAGCAATATTAAGCTTATACTTATCAAAAAAGATAGATAGTAAGTATACTAAGAAGATACTATTTGTTATTGCAATAGCAGTAACTATTATGGAGATAGTAAAGATTGCAATAAGAGTATATAAGAAACAACCATATGATGATTATATTCCTGTATATTTCTGTAGTCTTTTTATATATGCTATCTGGATGGTATTTATAAAAAATAAATATGTAGAGAGAATGGGATATACCTTTATGGTATTTGGAGGTATATTTGCCTCTATTGTATTTAGTTTATATCCTACTACTTCTTTACTTTTATATCCTATATGGCATCCTGCTACTATACATTCATTTGTGTATCATGTATTAATGTTCTTTAGTGGATGCTTAGTGGCAAATAGTAAGTTATATACACCTAATATAAAAGATAGTTATTTATATACTGGGTTTTTAAGTGTATTTTGTATTATAGGAGTGATACTAAATCACTGTCTTAATACAAATATGATGTTTTTATCTAATCCATTTGGATTACCTTTACTTAGTGATTTAGCTAGTAATTATAAGTGGTTATATATACTTGTGGTGTATTTGGCTGAAAGTGTATTATTATATTGGATTAACTATGGAGTTTATAAATTAATTAAAAGGAGAGATAAGTGATGGAATTATTAAAATATTTTTTTACCAATAAAGCGTATTTACCTGAGGGATTACCAGGTAAACTATTTTCTCCATTACATATTGTAGTGGCTATTATATTAACTATTACAGTACCAACACTTGCTATATTATCTAGAAAGTTAGATAAAAAGAAGTTAAGGACTATACTAATAGTATTATGGGTGTTCTTAGTTATTTATGAATTTGCTAAGATGACTTGGGAGAGTGTAACTAACCCACATGGATTTGAGGTTACAGGCATATTGCCATTATATTTATGTAGTATATTTATGTATGTTATGCCATTTGTATTATTTACTAAAGAAGATGGATTCTTATATAAAATGGGATGTAGTTATTTGTGTACATATAATTTAGTAGGTGGATTAGTTAACTTTGTATATCCTGCTAATGTGTTAAATAACTATCCATGTTATACATTTGCAGGTATGCATACACTTATATATCATGGAAGCATGGTGTATGTGGCTCTTACTCTTATGTTTACAGGTAAATATAAGTTAACTAATATAAAAGAAGCTTTATATGGCTTTATACCATTATTTATAGTGAGTATACCTGCTAATATTATTAACTTTATATTTAATTGTTCGTATATGTTCTTTAGAGGAGGATACATATTTGATCCTATATATAATGCTATGCCAGAAGTGTGTTATATTTTGTTAGTATATTTGGCATATCTTTTAATACCATTTGTATTCTATGGCCCAGTGTATCTATATAAAAAGAAAAGAAGTACAAAATAGAAGGTGAAAAATCATCTTCTATTTTTTTATTGTAAACGGGAACTTTTTTTGACATAAGGGTAATGGTATTGTTAGGAGGAAAAATAAGAATATGAACTACTATACTTTCTTTTAAAAGATAGTAGTTGAATATTTATAATAAATATGTTATAATTAATTGAAATTACCAAAATGGTAAAATGAAATATTGAAATGGAAGGCGGTTTGTATAAGAATTATATATAAAAATAATAAAGTGTATAAGTTGTGTAATGATGAAAAGAAAGCGAAAAAAGAGTTAGGTAAAGATGTTGCCAATAAGTTAATGCTTGTAATAAATATTATAGAAGATTCGATTTGTTTAAGGGATATACTAATGATGCCACAATATAAATTACATTCATTGGAAGGTGATTTGAAAGGGCTATATTCAATCTATTTAGGAAAGACAAGTGGGTATAGATTACTTATTACACCACTTGATGAAAATGAAAAGAGAATAGTTTGTAATGATATGAGCATATATACTAAAGCAGTATGTGTGGAGATAGAGGAGGTTAGTAAACATTATGAGTGAGATGTTAAGGAGAGCGGTTCATCCAGGATATTATCTAAATGAGTATTTAGAAGAAACTGGATTAACTCAAGATGAGTTTTCTAAACGTTTAGGGATTTCAGGAAAACAAGTTAGTCTTATACTAGCGGGTAGTGCTTCTATTACTCCTGATATAGCCCATAAACTATCTAATCTAATAGGTACTAGTCCTGATATGTGGCTTAATTTACAAAATAGATATGATATATATAAGATTAATAAGGAAGCTCAAGAACAATTTGAAGAAGAAAAAAAGATATATAAAATGATAGATAAGAACTTTTTGATTACTCTAGGTATTATTGAAGAAAAAGATAATATACAAGAAGCAATTCCTAAATTGCGTATTGCTTCACTTGTATCTTCACTTACAGTTCATTCTAAATATGATATTCATTCATTTTATAGAACTTCTACTAGCAGGGAAGAAAGTATCAAAAATATAGTATGTAAAAATGTGTGGGTTTCTATTGCTAGTAATATTGCTAGAAAAGAAGAAGTAGGTGAATTTAATGAAAAAAAATTAGTTGATAGTATAAATATATTTAGAAGTATGACATTAAAAAATATGAGTGACTTTTATCCCGAATTAAAGAAAACATTATCAGAGTGTGGTGTTATTTTTGTACTATTACCTACTTTAAAGAATTCTAATATAAATGGTGTAGTTAGATGGATAGGAAATAATAAAGTGATGATGGCACTAAATACAAGGGGAGCATATAATGATAAGTTTTGGTTTAGTTTCTTTCATGAACTAAAACATGTATTGCAAAAGCATAAAAGAAAAATGATAGTGAACGATGATAACGCAATGGAATCTATTATAGAGTGTGAAGCAGATAACTTTGCTAAAGAAATTCTTATACCTAGTGAAAGTTTAGATAAGCTAACTGGATATGATGAAGAGTCTATAAGAAAATTTTCAACTAGTATAGGCATTCATCCAGGCATTGTTGTAGGACGTCTTCAAAAGGAAGGTAAAATCGAGTATTCTAAATTCAATTATCTAAAAGAAAAATATGAAATTGAAGTAAAGTGATAAAAAGAAAAACAATTTTCTTGAAATTGAAAATTGTTTTTTTATTTAACTTTATTCTTATAAGCTTTATTTATTATATTAGCCATTTCTTTATCTAATTTAGAAATCGCTTTATCTTTAAGTTTGGTATTTATTCCATACATAGCTTCAGCCATACTTCCAACAATACAAGCATTAGTATCAGTATCTCCTCCAAATGATATAGCTAATCTAATGGCATCTTCAAATGAAGAAGAATTAAATAAAGAATATAAGCATACATCTATTGTATCCATACAAGTGTAATTAAAAGATGTTATATTTGGCTCTTTAATCTCTAAATTTAGCTCATTTATAATATCTTGCTTAGAATATCCCTTTCTAGCATAAAAGATGATTAGTGCTACAATTTGGGCTGCCTCTATTGCTTCTTTAGAGTTGTGTGAGGGGATAGTAGCAAGTCTAGCATTTTCTATAACTTCTTCTTTAGTATTAAACATATAGCCAACAGGTGATACTCTCATCATAGCACCATTTCCAGCGCTAGTACCAATTACACTACTATTTGCCCATTTAGTAAATCCAGGAGAGAAGGTTGTCTTAAAATAAGGAGTATGGTTAGGAAGATAATTAAGATATTTATTAGCCCATTCTTTTAGTTTGTCTTCATAACTAGATTTAGTAAGTATAGCATCTAAAATAGCTATAGTTAAAATAGTATCATCGCTAAAGAAAGCATCTTCTTCGATGATGTTATCTATAGTTATTTTACTTACTTTTTTAATTTGATCATATTCATATATTGATCCAGCTAAGTCTCCAATAATTGCTCCAAGCATTAGAAAACACCTCTACTTTACAATAAATATTATATAGTATGGGGGAATATATGTTGATAATTTAGGAGATTTCTTTTCAACGGGGCTTGGATATTATACAATATAATTATAAAGAGGTGTTGATATATGGGATTAGCTAGTGGCGGCGGCGGAAGCGGCGGAGGCAGCGGATTCGGTGGCGGATTCGCAGCTGGATATTTATTGGGTAAAGATATGGACCCTGCAGCAGCAATTGCCATTGGTGCAGTTACTCTTCTTTTAGTTGGTGGAGTAGCTGTAGCAGGTATATTTGCTGATAAGGCAACAAATGAAGCAAAAGCTCAACTTAATGATTTGATTGCTACACACATGGAATATCAAAGTGCAGATGTAACATATTTTGATTGGTACACAAACAATGACAGTGAGTATTTATTTAAATTCACTGGTTCTGCAATGAATATGATGGGTGATGATATTGATTTCTTCTCATGTGCATATGAAGTAAGTGAGCAACAATATTATGATGTACTTCAATATATTGAAAAGAATGATATTGAAGACCTAGATACTAAGGGGCTATTAGAAAAACTTACTGAGATTATAAAAGAAGCAGAACTTGTAACATCATCAGAAAACGAAAATGTTGCTACAGCACAAGCTACTACTGATGAAAGAATAATCTTAAATGTTAGTAAAGCTAAAGTTCAAGATGACAAAGTAAGTTACTATGTATGCTATGCAACAGAAGTAAGAGATGAAGATGGTAATATGGGTCTTGTTACTACAATTGATGAAGTAAGTTATGATTTAACTGATGAATTGAAAGCAAACCCAAATGGTGCCTTCTTACTATCTAAAGATAAGGCTCAAGTAAGAATGTTAAAGAGTAATTATACTCCTGTAGAACAATTTACAATTATGCCAATATCAAAAGCTAGCGCTGAAAGAACAAAAGTTTCAAGAAGATAGAAACAAAAAAAGCTGGAATTAAATCCAGCTTTTTTATTTGTTATAAATGTTATTATTTATTATTCTTCATGTGAGGGAATAATAATACATCTCTAATAGTATCAGTGTTAGTTAATAACATAACTAATCTATCTATACCAATACCAATACCACCAGTAGGAGGCATACCATATTCTAGAGATTCTACAAAGTCAATATCCATTTCATTAGCTTCATCATTACCTAATTCTTTTTCTTTTAATTGGTTGATGAATCTTTCTTTTTGATCAATTGGGTCATTTAACTCAGTATAAGCATTACCAAATTCTTTACCATTGATAAATAATTCGAATCTATCTGTGTATCTAGGATCAACTTTATTTTTCTTAGTAAGTGGAGATACCTCAATTGGATACTCATATAAGAATGTAGGTTGAATTAGAGTTTCTTCTACATACTTTTCAAAGAATAAGTTAACAATATGTCCATAATTCTTTTCGTGTTCACCAAGTTCTATACCATGTTCTTCAGCTAACTTGATTGCATCATTTACATCAGTGATAGATGCAAAATCGATACCTGTGATTTCTTTTATACCATCAACCATTCTAAGTCTCTTAAATGGTTTTGACATATCTAGAGTATTACCTTGATATTCAAATACTTCGCTACCTCTGATATCTCTAGATAGAGTTCTAATTAATCCTTCAGCTAAATCCATCATAGATGATAAATCACCATATGCTTCATAAATTTCTACTGTAGTAAATTCTGGGTTATGAGTAGCATCCATACCTTCATTTCTGAATAATCTACCAATCTCATATACGCCTTCCATACCACCAACGATTAATCTCTTTAAGTGTAATTCAGTGGCAATTCTTAGATAGAAGTCCATATCTAAAGCATTGTGATGAGTAACGAATGGTCTAGCGCTAGCTCCACCTAGAATATGATCAAGGATAGGAGTTTCTACTTCTACAAAACCTAAGTTGTCTAGATATCTTTGGATACCTCTTATAATTCTTGGTCTAGCAAAAGCAATTCTCTTACTATCTTCATTCATAATTAAGTCTACATATCTTCTTCTTCTAGCTTCTTCCTTATCTTGAAGACCATGGAACTTTTCAGGTAATGGTCTTAAAGCTTTAGTTAAGTGAGTATATGTAATAGCTTTGATTGAAAGTTCTCCAGTTTTAGTAACCATTAGTTGACCTTCAATACCAACGATATCTCCAATATCAGCTAATTTGAATACTTCCCAAGTTTCCTCACCTAAAGTATCTTTTCTTAAATAAATTTGAATCTTTCCTTTTTTATCTTGAATATGCATAAATGCAACTTTACCCATATCTCTTAAAGTCATGATTCTACCAGCTACTTTTACAACTACATGTTTCTCTTCTAACTCTTCATGAGTCAAACCAGTATATTCAGCTTTTAAATCTTCACTCCATGCGTTTCTATCATATTTTTCTCCAAATGGATCGATGCCTTTTTCTTTATATTTATCAAGTTTAGCCCTTCTTATTGCTTCTTGTTCTGTTAAGTCTAATTCTACTTCTTCCATTGTATTCACTCCTTTTGACTTACTAATTATAGAATAATTTATATTTATTATCAATAAATATTGTTTAATGGCAACAATGTTTTGAATTTTATTAATATAAAATTACCCGGATTTGTAGAAAAATATCGTTTATTTGACTTTATAGACAGTTATGAATAATGAAAAAGAACACCCTAAGGTGTTCTTGAGTATTTTATTGGAGCAGATGAGGGGAATCGGACCCCCGTAGCAACCTTGGCAAGGTTGTGTTCTACCATTGAACTACATCTGCATGTATATTAAATCAGTTGGTTGACAACTGATGCGTGATAATAATAATACAAAGAGAAGTCATAGTCAAGAGGTTTTTACATCATTTTTTAATCTTTTTTATAAAAAATAGTTTTATTTTATTTCTTAATTCTATTAATGGGTGGAAATAATGTCTGGTTTGAGACTATAATTATTAATAGAGGTGATAGCATGAAAAAGGTGGTTACGTTAATAGTATGCGTGTTTTCTGTTCTTTTTTGTGCATGTGATAATAAAGACTCTTTAATCTCACTTAATAGATTACATAATTCTCTTGTTAGTGAGTTTGAAGAATTAAATGAAGAGTATAAATCTTTAAAAGATAAAACAGGTAATTTATCTAGTGAAGAGATGATATCTCTTATTAACAAGATAAATTTAGATGTTATTAAATCTAATGTTATGATTACTAGTGAGTCTAGAGGTACTTTTACTGGTACTAGTGTTAGTAGTGGTAGTGGTACTATTATTAAAGAAGATGCAGGTAGATATTATGTATTAACTAATAATCATGTTATATATACACTTAATCCTAGTAGGACTAATTATTACATATATGATTATTTAAATAATGAATATGTAGCTAGAGTAGAGTTTTATGATCCTGAATATGATATGGCCTTATTATCTTTTAATAAGGCATATGAGACTTTAAGAGTAGCTGAGTTTGCAAGTGAGGATCCTAAAGTTAGAGAAAATATAATTGCTATTGGTCAACCACTTGGTAAAAGGAATGTTATTACTTTTGGAGAAGTATTAAGATATGATTTTGTAGAGTGTGAAGATTGTGCTGATAAAGAATCAAATATTGAATATGAATGTATCTATTATGATGCTCCTACTAATAATGGTAATAGTGGTGGTATGCTTATTAATTATGATTATAAAATAGTAGGAATTGTCACATATGGATTTACTATAGGTGGAGAATTTGCTTATGGTGCTGGTAGTAGTGTTAGTAAGATAATAGAGTTTTTAACACTAAATGATTTTGAAGTGGGTGATTTATATGAATAAGAAATTGCTTGCTGTTTTTACTCTTGTTTTAACTTTGTTTTTAGGTGCTTGTAGTTTCTCTTTTGATAAAAATTCTTTGATCAATAGAGTTAATTTATTAGAAAAAGAAGTTAAAGAATTAAAGGAAGAAAATGAAGAATTGGCTAAGGCTAGAGATATTATGGATTTCTATAATGAACTTACTACTGAAACCTTAGATTCTACTGTAGTAATAAGAAGTTCTTATTATGGTTCTAATAAGAAATATAGTAATGGCATTATAATAGGAATAAGTGGATTTGATGCTTATATTTTGGCTGATTATAATGCAATAAAACAAACAAGTAGTGCTAGTTATGTACTTATTGATTCATACGCTAATGAATACAGTGCATATTTATATGAAGTTGATATAACTACAGGATTAGCAATATTTACTTGTAATTGGGATTATTATGGAAGTGTTGCTTCCCTTGGAGAATATAGTGAAGTGGTTGCTAAAGTAGATAATGTTTCTTGGATACATAAAACTACTATTGAAAGCAATATAAAAAGTAGTACCATGACATATTTTGATACTACTTATAAGTCTTATTGTTTAAATGATATGAATCTTAATGGTGGTACTATTTTTATAAATGACCAAAATAAGATTATAGGAATGTATTCTTCTAAACTTAATGTTATTGTTTCAGAAAAAGTACTTGAGTTAATAATTAACTTTTAACAATTAATCTTCTTACTTCCTCTTCTAGACCTTTTAATTCTAGAGTAAGGAAATCATATAATTTATAAGCATTAACAGAGTTATCTGGGTTAAAGATACATTCTTTGTATCTATTTAGCATAGGTAACTCTTTTGTTAAATATGGGCTAACTAGTACTGTTGTAGCACTTATTTTATTAGTGATATTTACAAGTTCTACAAGGGCTCCTACTCCCATTTTAATATATGTATCATTGCAAGCGAATTCTTCTTTTGAAGATAATACAGGACTTGAAGCAAGAGTTTTTAAATGTTCTAAGTTATTTAAAGCTGCTACTAATAAATTAAAATCTTGATTAGGCATTGTCTTCACTTCCTTTTATAAGTAAATATCCATCATAGTTATCTTCTTGCTCCTTACCTATGATACTTACATTTCTTGCTATATCTAATTTTATTAAAGTTTCTAAATCACACCACTCTTGTAATGAAAGTGGTTTTTTTTGCTCACATAAAACAATTCTAGTAGATTCATGATCCACTTTTATATATGCTTTAGAAAAACCATATGTATTAAGTAATTTTGGTAATCTAGTATATGCTAATTCTATTTCTTTTTTCATCTTTTATTCCTTTCTAGTTTAACTTCAGTGATTATTTCACTTGTGTCTAAACTTCTAGAAACTGGGTCACCATGTTCTATTGCTTGGGTAGTTCCATCAGTTAAGACTTGAGTGATTATACCATTTTTTGCTACGTGTCCATAATAAATTGTAGCAATAATATTATTGTTTTTATCTAGAATTTCAATTGGCTTATTTAAGTCATTATAAAATTTACACTTACAACAAGATAATAATTCTCTTGGTAAGAAGTGTTGGTTATTTCTTCTTAAAATGAAATTCTTTAGTCTATCACTATACATAGGTCCATAAGCACTATAGATAGTAATAATTGGAGCACACTTAACCCCACTTTTAGATTCAAAATAACTAGAGTCTGCTTGTGGATAAGATTTTAAGTAGTTATATGCTTGGAATATAGCATCTTGATCAAAGTCTACTAAAATAGGATCTTTACCCTCTACTAGATTAACCTTACTTGGTTTAACAACCCCGTTTTTATCTATTTCTACAATTTGTGTTCCTGATTTAGGAGCGATACATTCATATGAAGACTCAGTTAAATAGTTATATACATATAAAGAACCATCTACTTTAATATACAAATTAGGATGACCTTTATAATTTAATCTTAAGTATTTAACTCCACCAACAACCATAGTTTCTCCAGTATGCTTATATACATGGTATTCAGTTAATTTGTTATGAATAAACTTTCCATCACTAGTTGGTATAGCCCCATTTAGATAAGCATACGGGTATTTCCTTTTATCTTTTGTATAAAGGGAATATGAAGGTTGTAACACTTCATATAGGGCTTGACTATATTTTTCTAAATTATCAATAATATTAGCTTTTTCTTCATCGTTTAAAGGATTGTGAGAAAGAATGTTTCTCTCTTTTTTAAAATCATAATAAAGAGAAGCAAAATCCGAATTATGCTTTATTAAGTGTTCAGATAAATAGGCAGGTCCATTTTTGAATAACTCTATCAATAATGCTTGTTTAGCATACATTATTTCTTCTTCACTTTTGCCTTCCATTCTTCTTATTTTTTCTTTGAATGCCCCATACTCTTTTAAAAATAATTCAATGTAGAACATATCTTTTAGTGATGCATGGTTTAAAAGCTCTTTCTTATCTACACTAGGGATAGCAATTGTTTTCTTTTTGGCATCTTCTGCAAAACTACCAACCTTGAAAGGACCAAAGACAAAACGTTCATTGATTACTCTTCTTTGTAAGAAGTCATTTAATACATTATATGCTTTAGAACGAAATGTTTTTTTATCATATGTATATGAAAAATGTTTATCCTCGTATGGATCTTGTTTTATTAATTTAGCCATTTTAGAGATGATGTTATCAAACTTTATGATTTTAGGTTTACCTCTATAGGCTGTATCTAACTTATGATTTTTATATAGTTCTTTTAATGAAACAATAGTAGTAGGAGTTGTATCATTTGCTTTATAGTATACTTTTGCATCATCGCTTAGTCTTACTAAGAAAGATGTGCCTCCTGAATGCCTATTGTCTATAATTACAAGATGCTCTTTAGGTACATAAATCTTTTCTTTTGTTCTGATATTTTCTATTAGATATGAATCTTTGTAGATATCATCGCTATCTTTGATAGAAATAATATCTGTTTTATATACTAGTAAATAGTCATCAGAGTCTTGAGTTATATATTTGTCTAAATCATCAGCGATTGTGTCTTCGAATTCTCTAGGGGTCTTTAAAACAATGTTTTGAGCTACTTCAAGCATTTTAGCGTAGTTGTCTGCTTCAGCATAATGAACTGCTAGGTTTCTAGCTTGAGTTATAGCATCAAAAAGTTCTTCCAAAGAACCATCAACAGCATAATAAGCACCTGTTGATACAAGGGAATAAATTGTTTCTATCATACCAGTTAAAATGTAACTGTGGGTAACATAATCATTAGTCCCTAATTTTTGCCTTTTTAGTTTGCTTAGGTAGGTTCTAAGCTTATCTAATTCTATTTGCAAAGAATTTCTATTCATCTTCAACACCTCTGATTAATTAATATTATATACTAATTAATCCTCGATTTAAAGGATTAAAGTATTAGAAAACTCCTGTATTGCCTAAGTTTTATAAGTGTGCTAATATATTGCGGGTGATTTTATGAGGTTTGTTGTTAAACACATTGATGACTATGAGCAGATTGAATGTCTTAATGGTAATACTTGTATAGGGTTTATCAATTACAAATTTGACAAAAGAAGTGTGTGGCTAAATAAAATCAAAGTTGATAAGGCATATCGTGGAAAAGGTATTGGAAAAACACTACTTAAAATATTTGAAAACGAAGCAGATAAGATGAGAAAAGTGGTTGTTGAAGGAAAGTTTTATCCAGAAGATGAAGATGGCTTAGTTGTTAAAAGATTTTATGAATCTAATGGCTACAAAATTGAAAAAGAAGGATATGAAACAGAACTTTATAAAGTTCTAAGAGAAAAACATGATTTGTCTGGTATCGATATTAGTTATGAATATAGTAATAGGAGATAGTATATAAAAGGGTTAAAAGTTTGCAATATTTTAACGCCTTTTGTATAATTGATATGATGAGGTGAAAGTAATATGATGATTGAAAAGAACAATACTAAGGGAAATATCTCTATTAGTATGGAGGCAATCGCTGCGATAGCTGGTAATGCTGCAACCGAATGTTATGGTGTAGTTGGTATGGTACCTAAGACAGGACTTAAGGCTAGTATTGCTGAACTTCTTAGATTAGACAATTATAAGAAGGGAGTATTTGCTAGAGAAAGTAAAAATGGTATCGAAGTAGAAATGTATATTATGGTAGCTTATGGCTTAAAGATTACTGAAGTTGTAAGTGAAGTACAAAAGAAAGTAAAGTATGTGTTAGAAAAAACACTTGATATAAAATTCAAATCAATAAACGTATTCGTAAAAGGTATTAAAAGCGTTTAAGAGTTTATCGGAGGAAAATAAAAATGAATAAGATTAATGGACATCATTTAAAGCAGATGATTATCTCTGGTGCAAATAACTTGTTTAACTGTTATCCACAAATAGATGCTTTGAATGTATTCCCAGTTCCTGATGGAGATACTGGTACAAATATGAACTTAACTATGACTAGTGGTTCTAAAGAAGTTTTAAATAGTACTAATGACAATATATATGAAGTAGCTAGAGCTTTTTCTAAGGGTCTTTTAATGGGTGCTAGAGGAAACTCTGGTGTTATTTTATCGCAAATTTTTAGAGGATTTGCAATGGGACTTGAAGGTAAAAAAGAAGTAGATTGTTATGATTTTGCTGATGCTTTTATAAGTGCTAAGGATGTTGCTTATAAAGCTGTTATGAAACCAATTGAAGGTACTATTTTAACAGTTATTAGAGAATCTAGTGTAGCTTTAAAAGATTATGTTGATAGTAAAGAAAAGCCAATTTCTATTGAAGAGTGTATGAAGTATTTAATTAAGGAAGCTAACGCTTCTTTAAATAGAACTCCAGAATTACTTCCTGTATTAAAAGAAGTTGGAGTTGTAGACTCTGGTGGAGCTGGATTATTAAAGGTATTAGATGGATTCTCAAGTGCATTAGAGAATAAGGTTATTCAAAGAGAGCAAGCTACTGCTACTATGGAAGTTGCAACAGCTGATAGTAATATTGCTGCTGGTAGTGCTCAAAGTAAAATTGAAAACCAAGAATTTGGATATTGTACTGAATTTGTAATGCAATTATCTCCTGAAAAGGAAGGAAAGAAGAATTTCAATCAACATAGATTCTCTACAGTATTAGAAAACCATGGTAATTCAATTGTTGTAGTACAAGATGATGATATTGTTAAAGTTCATATTCATACTTTAAAACCTGGTAATATATTTAACTACGCTCAACAATTTGGTGAGTTTATAACATTGAAAGTTGAAAACATGCAACTTCAACACTCTAACTTACAAGAGCAAGCTCAAGAAAATGCTGCTCCTGTAGCAACAGAGACACCAAAAGAAGAGTATGCTATTATTGCGGTTAGTGCAGGTGAGGGTATTAACCAAATGTTTAAAGATTTAAGAGTTAGTGAAGTAGTAAGTGGTGGTCAAACTATGAACCCATCTACTGAAGATTTTGTTCACGCTATTGAAAAAGTAAATGCAAAGAATGTATTCATTCTTCCTAATAACTCAAATATAGTTATGGCTGCTACTCAAGCTGGAGAAGTAGTAGAAGGAGTTAATTGTAAAGTGATTCCTACTAAAACTATTCCTCAAGGACTAGTTGCTTGTATGATGTTTAATCCAGAGTGTAATCCTGATGAGAACTTTGAACAAATGTCTGAAGCTTTAACTTCAGTTAAATCTGGTCAAGTTACATTTGCTATTAAGGATACAACAATTGATGGATTAGAGATTAAGGCAAATTATTTCATGGGATTAAATGGTAAGAATATTGTGACATGTAAAGAAGATAAAGTTACTGCTACAATTGAACTATTAAAGACTATGATTGATGAGGACAGCGAACTTGTTACTTTAATTGCTGGAAATGATGCTCATGATAGCGAAACTAGTGCTATTGTGGATTATTTAAACGATAAATATGATTTAGAAATAGATGTTAAAAAAGGAGATCAACCTGTATATAGTTATATCATTGGAGTTGAATAACTATGGAAATAAAGGTTAGTGAAAGAAGACAAGCATTTTTAGATCAATTAGAATTACATAATGTTTATGATCTTATAGATTATTTACCTAAACGATATACTGATCTAAGTGAAGATAAATTAGACATAACCAAACATAATAAGAAAGCCACCTTACTTGTTAAAATTGCAAGTGAGGTGCTTTTTAAACGCATAAAAACTCATTTATCTAAGATTGAATTTGAGGGTTTAATAGATGGAGAATATTACTCTATTATTATTTTTAATAGAGACTATTTGAAAAATTTATTAGTGGAAAATAGAACTATTAAGATAATTGGAAAAGTGGATTATTATAAGAAAAATATTTTAGTTAGTGATATCTTTTTTGATTATAATAATTTGATTGATTATCACTATAAATTGCCTAGTGGATTTAAAGATAAAGAATTTAATGGTATTGTTTTAGAGGCTTTTAAGTATCTTGATTTTAATAAGATTGAACTCGATAAATTACCTAAATATTTTATGGAAAAATATCGTCTTTTATCTAAAAAAGAATCATTAAGATTGTTACATTTTCCTAAGAATATGGAGTATGTAAAAAAGGGCTATAGACACTTAAAATATGAAGAATTTTTAGAGTTTGTTTTAGTAATGGAATTATCTAAAAGAAGGTTTAAAGAAGAACATCTAAATATGGGGAAAAGTATTGATGAGAACAGGGTTTTGAGACTTATTGACTCGCTTCCATATAAGCCTACAAATAGTCAACTTTTAGCGTTTAATGAGATAAAAGAAGATATGCAAAGTTCGCTTAATATGTATAGGCTTTTACAAGGTGATGTTGGTAGTGGAAAGACACTTGTAGCAATGCTTTCTTGCTATGCTTGTTTTTTGTCAAATCATCAAAGTGCATTTATGGCTCCTACTGACATATTAGCTAGACAACACTATCAAAATTTAAAGGAAATTTTTAAAGATGAATTAAATATTGCATTGCTTGTAAGTGATTTGAAAACTAGTGAAAAAAAGCAAATCAAGGAAGATTTAAAGAGTGGGATAATTGATATTGTTGTAGGTACTCATAGTCTTATTCAAAATGATGTTGAATTTTATAAACTGGGTCTTGCTATTATAGATGAGCAACATAGATTCGGTGTTTTACAAAGACAAATTTTAAAGGATAAGGGAGAGAAAGTAGATTTATTACTTATGTCTGCTACTCCAATTCCTAGAACATTAGCGCATACTATTTATGGAGAACTAGATATATCTACTCTTGATGAGTTCCCTAATGGTAAAAGAGATGTTGTTAGTCGCTTATATGACTTTGAAGAGAAAAATAGATTGTTTGATGAACTTGAAGATTTATTGAATAAAAATAACAAAGTGTATGTTGTTTGTCCTCTTATTAATAGTGATAATAAGGAGAAGAAAAGTGTTAGTAATGTGTATGTAGAATATGCAACCCATTTTGCTAAATATGGAGTGGGATATTTACATGGAAAGATGAGTAATGATGCCAAGAATCAAACATTAAACGACTTTAAAGAAGGAAAGATAAAGATACTTGTTTCTACCACTGTTATTGAGGTTGGAATAGATATAAAAGATGCTAATGTAATAGTGATTTATAATGCTAATAATTTTGGGCTTGCTCAACTTCATCAATTAAGAGGAAGAGTTGGTAGAGGTAAGCAAGAAGGGTATTGTCTTCTTGTTAGTGATTTAGAAGAAGATAATGAAAGACTTGAGTTTTTTAAGAATACTTTAGATGGATTTAAAATAAGCCAATATGATATGGAAAAAAGAGGTATTGGAGATATTGTGGGAGTTAAGCAAAGTGGTGTTAGTGATTTAAGGGTTGCTAATATTGTAAGCGATTACAATATCTTAGAGGCTGCAAGAAAAGATGCTAAATACCTTTTGAATAATTTAACTGATGAAGAATTTAAGAAATATTTAGATTATATTGAATCTAAATATAAGGAAAATGTGGAAACTATCGCCTAATATTTGCTAAAATATTAGACGAGGTGTTCTTATGATAAAATTAGCTGTAGATGCAATGGGTATGGATAAGGGAAGTAAGGTTGCAGTAGATGGAATTTTAGATTTCCTTGAGGCATACAAAGATGTAGAATTAACTGTATTTGGAAATAAAGAAGAATTAGCTTTACTTGAGGGCAAATGTAATGTTGTTGATTGTAAAGAGGTAATGGGCATGGAAGATGGTGCCTTAGCAATTTTAAGAAAAAAAGAGACTAGTATGATTAAAGCTGTGGACTTTGCCAAAGGCGAAGATATTGATGGTGTAGTGAGCGGGGGTAGTACTGGTGCTTTTTTGACTGCTGCTACTGTTTACTTAAAACTTATTGAAGGAGTTGAAAGAGCGGCTCTAGTTTCTCCTTTCCCTACTAAGGATGGAGGAAATGTTATTATTTTAGATATTGGAGCAAATAGTGAGAATACTCCTGAACATTTGCTAGGATTTGCTAAAATGGGTAGAACATTTGCTAAAGCTTATAATAATATTGAGTCTCCTAGAGTATATTTACTTAGCAATGGTGCTGAGGAGAAAAAAGGTAGTGATCTAGTAAAAGAGACACATCAACTTTTAAAGAATTCTGAATTTGAAGGATTTAAGGGTAATATTGAAGGTAGAGATGTTTTATATGGTAATGCTGATGTAGTTGTTTGTGGTGGCTTTGATGGTAATGTTTTACTTAAGACTGCTGAAGGAACTGCTAAGATGATGTCTGATATGATGAAAGAAGGATTCAAAAAGAATCTTCTAACAAAGATTGGATATGTATTTGCTAGAGGTGGCATGAAACTTATAAAGGAAAGAATGAATTATAAGAAGTATGGTGGCGCTATGCTTGTTGGTGTTAATAAAGTTGTAGTAAAAGCTCATGGTTCAAGTGATGCATATTCTTTTTATAACGCTTTGAGAGTGTGCTATGAACTTGCTAGTAAAGATATGGTAAATAAGTTGAAAGAAGAGATGAAATAATGAGGGAACTATTAAATAGATTAGGAATAGAAACTAATAACTTGTCACTTTATATTCAAGCTGTGACTCATCCAAGTTACGCAAATGAACATGGTGATAATTGTAAGCATCTAGAGAGACTAGAGTTTATGGGAGATGCAGTGTTACAACTTATGGTGTCTCATCTTGTTTTTCATAAAGATTTAACTTCTGGAGAGGGAGAAATGTCTTTGATTAGAAGTAAGCTTGTTAGAGCAGATGCTTTGTGTAATGAGGCTAAAAAGTTGGGGTTAGATAAAGTTTTAAAACTAGGTATTGGAGAAGAAAAAAGTGGAGGTAGAAATGGTAAAAATATTTTAGCTGATGCTTTTGAGGCTTTTGTTGCTGCAATATATCTAGATAAGGGATTTGATTTTACTTTTGAGTTTGTAAAGAGTGTGTTTGCTAAAAAGGTAGAAGAAATAGATATTGACTCTTTACGTGATTATAAGAGTAAATTGCAAGAGTTAGTACAAGCGGATACTAAGCAATCTGTTAGTTATAGAGAAGTTAGTCATAGTGGCACTAGCAATAACCCAGTTTATGTTTTTGAAGTGTTACTAGATGGGGAGATAGTTCTTGCCTCAGGTACAGGAACTAGTAAAAAATTAGCACAACAAGATGCAGCTAAAAATGCTCTTGAAAAGTGTAGTAAGTAGGTGAGATAATGGGATTTTTTAGTAAGTTAAAGGAAAAGGTTTTTGGTAAGAGTAATGCTAGAAGTGATAAATATGTTGCTGCTTTGGATAAATCTAGAAGTAACTTTTCTACTAAGTTAAATGCTCTTGCTGCTAGATATAGAGAAATTAATGAAGATTATTTTGATGAGTTAGAGGAGATTCTAATTGAAGCGGATATTGGTGTTAGAATTGTAATGGAAATCATTGAAGAAACTAAAAAAGAAGTAAGACTTGAAAAGATTAAGACTCCAAGTGAGATAAATGAGACTCTTGTTGATAAGATGTTTGTTTACTATGCTAAAGGTGGAGAAGAAATGGATACTGAAATTAAGATGAATGAAAATGGTCCATCGGTAATTTTAGTTGTTGGAGTAAATGGTGTAGGTAAGACTACAAGTATTGCTAAACTTGCTTATAAATTTAAAAATGAAGGTAAAAAAGTGTTACTTGTTGCAGGAGATACTTTTAGAGCAGGAGCTGTTGAACAACTTGATGTTTGGGCTTCTAGAATTGGTGTAGATATTGTAAAGGGTAATGAAAAAGAAGATCCTAGTAGCGTTTACTATAGAGGGGTAAGTAAGGCTAAAAATGAGGAATATGATATTGTTATTTGTGATAGTGCTGGAAGACTTCAAACTAAAGTTAATCTAATGGATGAACTATCTAAAATGCGTAGAGTATTATCTAAAGAGGTAGAGGGTGCTCCTCATGAAGTCATGCTGGTTATTGATGCTACTACAGGGCAAAATGGAGTAATTCAAGCATCTAGTTTTGCTAAAGCTACTGGGGTGGATTCAATTATTTTAACTAAGATGGATTCTACTAGTAAGGGTGGTATTATTCTTTCTATTAGAGAAGAACTTGGTATTCCTGTTAAATATATTGGATTGGGTGAGAAACTTGATGATTTAGAAGAGTTTGATCTTGAAGAATATGTTTATGGTTTGTGCATGAATATGGAAGGAGATAAATAAAATGGATTTTGGAAGACTGATTATATTTTTGTTTATTTGTATTATAGGGCAAAGAGCTATTGGTTTTGGTGTTTCTTATTTGTGCCTATTATTGGGAATTGATAATCCATTCGTTATTATGATTCTTGTTGATGTTGCGATTGGTTTCTTCTTTGCTTATTTATATAGAAATAGAGATGCAAGAAGAGGGTGTTTTAAAGATCCGACATTTTATAGAGATGCAGGTATTTTTGCACTTATATTTATAGTGATGGATATGGTTCTTTAGTATGGAATTAGAAAAGACTGAATTAATGAATAACTTATTAGATTTATATGGTGAGTTATTGACTGAAAATCAATTGAATGTAATGGAACTATATTACATGAATGATTTATCTCTTTCTGAAATAGCAGAGGAGTTAAATATCACTAGAAGTGCTGTACATGATACAGTAAAAAAGGCTAGTTTGGCACTAGAAATGTATGAATCTAAATTGGGTTTAGTAAGAAAAGAAAAAGAAAAAAAATTACTTATTTCTGAGATCGATAATTTATCAATTGAGGAAATCAAAAATAGAGTTGAGAAGTTATAGGAGGATATTATGGCGTTTGAACAATTATCAGATAAATTACAAGCTGTAATGAAGAAGGTTAAGGGACAATCTAGATTAACTGAAGAAAATATGGAAGAAATGTTAAAAGAGATTA
Source organism: Bacilli bacterium (assembly GCA_045118975.1). GTDB lineage: Bacteria > Bacillota_I > Bacilli_A > RFN20 > DUOF01 > RGIG6178. Next base: position 46,684 of record JBGVCT010000009.1, on the reverse strand, counting down.
GAATGTCTCTTTTAGAAGCGGATGTTAACTATAAGGTTGTTAAAGAGTTTGTTAATAATGTTAAAGAAAAATCTATTGGTCAAGATGTATTGAAAACATTATCTCCAGGACAAATGATTTTAAAAATCATGAAAGAAGAACTTGTTGCTTTACTTGGAGAGGAAAATGATACATTAAATATTAGTGGTTTAACTAGTATTATGATGGTGGGATTACAAGGTAGTGGTAAGACAACTACTGCTAGTAAGATTGCTTATTTAATGAAGAAAAAGAATAATAAGAAACCTCTTTTAGTTGCTTGTGACGTATATAGACCTGCTGCTATTGATCAACTTATTACTCTTGGCAAAAGTATAGATGTAGAAGTGTTCTATGATAAGGAAAGTAAAGATGTAGTTAATATTGCTACACGTGCTTTGAGTTATGCTAGAGAAAAGGGATTTGATCTAGTAATTTTAGATACTGCTGGTAGATTACAAGTTGATGAAGCTTTAATGGATGAATTAAAGAATGTTAATAGTGTAATTAAGCCTAAAGAAGTTTTACTTGTTGTAGATGCAATGAGTGGACAAGATAGTGTTAATGTTGCTAAGGCCTTCAATGATAAACTTAGAATTACTGGTTTAGTTATGTCTAAACTTGATGGTGATGCTAGAGGTGGAGCTGCTTTAAGTATTAAGCATCTTACAGGTATCCCAATTAAGTTTAGTGGTATGGGAGAAAAGATTGAAGATTTAGAGGTGTTCTATCCTGAGAGAATGGCTGAGAGAATTCTTGGCATGGGTGATGTTCTTACACTTGTGGAGAAAGCTCAAGAGGCAATCGATGAAAAAGAGGCTAAAAAGACTGTTAATAAGATGATGAATGGTAACTTCACTCTTGATGATATGCTCTCTCAAATGCAACAAATGAATAAACTTGGATCAATGAAGGGATTGATGAAGTTAATTCCAGGAATGCCTAAAATTAGTGATGAACAAGAAAAAGAAGCTAATGAACAAATGAAAAAGACTAAAGCTATTATTTCTAGTATGACAATGGAAGAGAGAAAAGATCCTAAGATTTTAAAAGCAAGTAGAAAGATTAGAATTGCTAAGGGTAGTGGAACTCAAGCTAGTGATGTAAATCGTGTCTTAAATCAATATGAAAAGATGAAAGAAATGATGAAACAATTAAAGCCATATATGAAAAATGGCAAATTCCCATTTTAATTAAAGCCTACGGGCTTTTTTTATATATAAAATAATATAGATTATTTTAAATGGGTATGTTATATTGAAGGTGGTGAGAGAATGAAAGATTTAGGTTTCAAGTACATGATAGGATTTGCCTTTGCATTGAGATTTTTAGTGTGCATTACTATACTTCCTTGGGGTGTTGCACTTGCATATAGTCTTTTATTTGTCTCTTTTTATTATTTTATTAAAAATTTAAATGTGGGGTATACTATAGCATTAGTGATGTTAGATTATTTATTCATGTTTGCTTTAGTTAAAGAATCAATGGGAGCAAATATTTACTCTCTTATGATATCTGTGTTTGCTTTTGTTTTAATGAATTCGGTTTTATATATAGTTTTAATTAACAAAATAGGTAGTGAAACTTCTCCTAGAAGGATGAAGGGAAAAAGTGAAATGTGTATAGATAATGGCTTAAAGGCTATGCAGGATAATGATTTAGATATAGCAATAGATGAATTTAAAAGCGCTATTAAAAATTATAAGAAGAATTATTTGGGATATATGGGAATGTGCGATGTCCTAGCAAAATCTAATAAAAAGCATTTAAAAAAGTTTAAATATTATAAAAAGAGATGTATCAAATATGCTCCTAGTGAGTTAAAAGAAAATATAGTAAGAAGGTATGAGTAATACCTTTTTTTATTAGACTTTTGAAAAAAGTTAAAATTTATTTTATAAATTTTAAAAATATTTGTTCTTATCAAATTGATAAAAAGTGTTGATTTTGTTGTCTCTTATTACTATAATGATAGTAAGAGGTGGCTAGAAAATGAAAAAATTAGAAGATGTAAAAGAGTTAGTTGTAGTAGTAGATATGATCAATGGATTTGTCTATGAAGGTAACATGAAGGATGAATATATAGCACATATTATTCCTGGTATTAAAGAGTTAATAAAAAAATATATAAAGAAGTTAGATGGAGAAATATTCTTTATTAGGGATTGTCATAAATTGGGATGTACAGAGTTTAAAAAGTTTCCTGAGCATTGTTTAGAGGGAACTAGTGAAAGTGAACTTGTTGATGAATTGAAAGTTTATGAGGATGAGGGAAGAACATATAAGAAGAATTCAACAAGTGCAATGTTTGCTAAAGGTTTACTAGAGGATTTATCTAAGATGGTTAATCTAGAAAGAGTATATGTTGTTGGTTGTTGTAGCGATATTTGTGTTACTAACTTTGCAATACCTTTAGTTAATTATTTTGATGAACATGATTTGAAGGTTGAGGTTGTAACAATTAGTGATTTAATTGAAACTTATGATGCTCCATATCATCCTAGAGATGAATATAATGAAATGGCAAATAAGCTAATGAAGCAAGCAGGAGTTAAATTATATACAAGTAAAGAGTTAGGGCTAGAGGTGAAGAAAAATGTTAGAAAATAAATTAATAGATTTTTATGAACTTACAATGGCTTATAGTGATTTTAAAAACAATAAGCATGAACAAATAGTATATTTTGATGCGTTCTTTAGAAAGAATATTGATAATAGTGGATATAGCTTATTTGGTGGGTTAGATGAAATTATTGACTATTTAAATAATGTGAGATTTGAAAAAGAAGATATTGAATACTTAAGAAGTTTAAATACTTTTGATGAAGATTTCTTAGAGTACTTATCTAACTTTAAATTTACAGGTGATGTTTATTCAATGTTAGATGGTGATGTAGCTTTCCCAAATGAAACTTGTATTAGAGTTAAGGCACCTTTAATTGAGGCAGAAATTATTGAAACAGATTTATTAAATAGATTTAATCATGCGAGTTTAATATCTACTAAAGCTAGTAGAATTGTAAATAGTGCAAATGGTAAAGGTGTAATGGAGTTTGGTGCTAGAAGGGCTCAAGGTAATAGTGCAGCAATAGTTGGTGCTAAGTATGCTTGTATTGCTGGTTGTATTGGTACTAGTTGTTATGAAGCTGGTAAAAGATATGGTGTTAGTATATTAGGTACTATGGCCCATAGCCAAATCATGAAATATGATAGTGAATATGATGCGTTTTTAGCTTATGCTAAAGCATTCCCTAATAATTCAACATTCCTTATTGATACAATTGATACAATTAATAGTGGTTTAGTTAATGCAATTAGAGTTCATAAAGAATATTTAGTTCCTAATGGATACAGATTAAAGGGTGTTAGACTTGATAGTGGAGACCTTGCTTATTTATCAAAAGAATGTAGAAGAATTTTAGATGAAAATGATATGCAAGATTGTAAGATTTGTGTATCTAATTCACTTGATGAATATTTGATTAAAGATTTATATGAACAAGGTGCTAAAATTGATAGTTTTGGTGTAGGTGAAAACTTAATTACAAGTAAGAGTACTCCTGTGTTTGGTGGGGTTTACAAACTTGTTGCAGTTGAAGAAAATGGTGAAGTAGATCCTAGAATTAAAATTAGCGATAATGAAATTAAAATTACTAATCCTGGATTAAAGGAAGTATATAGATTCTATGATAAAGAAACTGGTTATGCGCTAGGTGATGTACTTGCTTTAAGTGAAGAAGTAATTGATGAAAATGAATATACTTTATTTGATGAAAAATCACCTTGGAAGAGAAAAACTATTAATAACTATACAGTTAGAAAAATGTTACATCCAATATTTGTAAATGGAAAACTAGTCTATACTAGACCAACAGTTGAAGAGTCTAAGGCATATTGTAAGAAAGAATTAGAAACTATTTATCCAGAAACTAGAAGACTTAATAATCCAAATAAATATTATGTGGATTTATCTCAAAAATTATATGATTTAAAATATGGTTTAATTAAAGAAAAAAGAGGTTTCTAATATGGATGCTTCAAAATTAAATGAAATAAAGAAGTTAATTGAAAAGTATGGTGTTAAAAGTAAGACTTTAATAGAAAATAGTAAACCATTTTTAAAGGTGGAAAGTTATAAGATTGAGCTTAATAATGGTCATACTATTTATAGAGATAAGTTAGTTAAAAATAGTGGTAGAGGTAGTGGTTGTGCTTGTGTTGTGGTCCCACTTCTTGATAATGATGAAGTATTGTTAATAGTTCAACCTAGAGTATTTACTCACTTAGGTGCTCAACTTGATTTTCCTGCAGGATATTTAAATAATGATGAGGATCATAAGAGTGCTGCTTTAAGAGAACTTGAAGAAGAAACAGGATATAGAGCTAGTGAAATAAAAGAGGTTGCATATTACTATCAAGATGAAGGTATAGGAGATGCAAGGAATAAAATATATATTGCTAGAGGATTAAAGAAAGTAAGTGATGTAAAGCTTGATGAAGATGAATATTTGGAATCGCTTACAGTTAAGGTTGATGATTTAAAAGAGTTAATCGAACTTGGATATTTAGCTAGTGGTGGTGCTAGAATCGCTTATGCTGAATTAATGATGGAAAGATTAACTAGGAAAGGGGAATAATATGCTTAAAAAATATGGGTATGTAAGAGTAGGTGCTTGTAGTAGTAGGGTAGAGGTTAGTAATGTTAGTTACAATGTAAAAGAAATTATTGCTAACTTAGAAAAATTAAATAAAGAGGGAGTAGATGTAGTTAGTTTTGGTGAACTTAGTTTAACTGGAGTTACTTGTAAGGATCTTTTCTTTACTGGTGAATTAACTAGTGCTACATTAAATGCTTTAGAAACTTTAAGAAAAGAAAGTGAAAAATATGATCTAGTATTTGTAGTAGGTGCTCCTTTAAAAATTAATTCTAGATTATATAATTGTGCTGTTACTATAGCTAGGGGCGAATATCTAGGTGTCACTCCAAAAAGATATTTAACTAGTGATGAAGTTAGATATTTTACTAGTGGTAATGAACTAGAAGATACTTATATTACTTTAAATGATGAATCTGTACTTGTAAGTAATAATATTGTTTATAAGCATAGTGAATATGATTATTTTAGATTTGTTGTTAATGTTGGTAATGATTTTTTATATGTTAATAATCTAGAGGCTAATTTAGTTTTATGTTTAGAGAGTAATATTGCTTTAACTAGTAAACAAGATTATTACTTAGAAACAATAAAGACATTAACTAAAGTTAATAATGCAAGTTATGTGTATTCTAGTGCTAGTAGCAATGAAACTAGTAGTGATGTTGTTTTATCTGGTCAACTTATTATAAGTGATTTAGATGAAACTATTAATGATGATAAATTAAGTTTTGAATCTAAGTTTATTTATCATGATGTTGATTTATTGCGTCTTGATAATAAGAGTGCTAGAGGAGTTAGAAAAGATAGTGAGTATGTTGAAGTTTTATTTGAAGTAAATGAAAAAGAAAATACTCTTTTAAAGAAGTATAGTAAGACTCCATTTATTAAAAATGAAGAAGAGTTAGAAGAGATAATGAATATTTTGTCTTTTGGGTTAGCTAGAAGAGTTAAACAACTTGGTAATTCTAAGATGATTATTGGTATAAGTGGAGGTAGTGATTCTACTTTGGCTATGCTTGTGTGTCTTAGGGCTACTAAGTTACTAAATATTTCAAATGAGAATATTGTTTGTGTAACTATGCCAGGGTTTGGTACAAGTAATAAGACATATACTAACTCAGTTAATTTAATAAAAGAAATGGGTGCTACATTTAAAGAAATATCTATTAAAGAAGCATGTATTCAACATTATAAAGATATTGGACATGATGAGAACAAATACGATATTACTTATGAAAATGCTCAAGCTAGAGAGAGAACTCAAATATTATTTGATTTATCTAATGAATTAGGTGGTTTTGTTGTAGGTACTGGAGATTTAAGTGAGTGTGTATTAGGTTGGGCTACTTATAATGGAGATCATATGTCTAATTATGGGGTAAATGCTAATATTCCTAAAACTTTAGTTAAGAGTCTTATTAGATATGAATCTAATAAGTATGAAGGTGTATTTAAAGAAACTTTAGAGAGTATCCTAGATACAATTATTTCTCCAGAATTATTACCACTTGATGCAAAAGGAAATATTGCTCAATCAAGTGAAGCTAGTTTAAAGGGAAGCTATACACTTCATGATTTCTTTATCTATCATTTCTTGGGTTATAATGCTTCAGTTAAGAAACTATATTACTTGGCATGCAATACTTTTGAAGAATATTCTAAAGAAGAAATTAAGGAAGCTTTAACAACTTTTATTAAAAGATTCTTTACTCAACAATTTAAAAGAACATGTTCTCCAGATGGAGTTAGAGTTAATGAAATTGATATTTCAATTAGAGGAAATTTAAGATTAAATAGTGACTTATCAAGTAAATTATATTTGAGTGAAATTGAGGAATTATAATTATGAAAGCGATAGTATTTGATAACTATTTAAAGCAGTTTAAAAAGATAAATAATTACTTAAATGCAGAAGAAGTTAAATTTGATATAATCAAATTTAAAAATGGTGAAGGTAAGATTGTTTTACATGATAGTGTAAAAGGGGAAGATGTAATAATTTTCTCTGATTTTACTGCCCCAATAACCTATAAATATAAGGGTAAAAAAAGAGTATATTCAAGTGATGAATATTATGTAGAGCTTAGAAGAATTATCAATGCTTTAGATGATCCTAAAAGTGTAAATGTTTTCTTACCTCTTATGTATGAGTGTAGACAAAATGCGATTAATGAGGGTGAGAGTAAAGACTTTGAAATGTTTGTTAGTGATTTAAAACATTTTGGAGTAAATAGAATTATTACTTTTGAGGCACATGGAAGTCATAAAGATATACAAACATATTCTCTTGCATCATTATTTAAGGAACATAAATATGATGTTGTAGTGTCTCCAGATGAGGGTGGAAGAGCAAGAGCTGAGGCATATGCAAAAGAATTAGGTGCAGACCTATACGTGTTCTCTAAAAAAAGAGATTTAACAAAATTAGTAGATGGAAGTAATCCTATTGTAGAGTATGCTGGAGAATACTATGATTTTGATAATAAACGAGTATTAATTGTCGATGATATTTTAGATAGTGGTACTACTTTACTTAATGCAATGAGTCAAATTGAGGGGGCTAGTATTATCAATGTATGTGTTTGCTATGCACTTTTTAATAAGGGATTAAATAAGTTTAAGAAAGCACACAAAAACAACTTATTCCATACTCTTTATGTTAGCGATTTGATTTATTTAAAAAAGAGTATTACTAGAACTGATTTTGTTGAGGTAATTGATACAAGTGAATTAGTTAGTGAGGCGATAAAATGAAAATAGGAGTTTATGGTGGTAGTTTTAATCCAATTCATATAATGCACAAAGAAATAGTGACTTCACTTTTAGATAAAGGTTATGTTGATAAAATTATTTTATTGCCTACTGGAAACTATTATAAAAAGAGTAATTTACTTGATGGTAAATATAGAATGAAAATGCTAGAGTTAGCGTTTAAAGATGATAAAAGAGTAGAGATAAGTGATTATGAATTTAAAAACAATTTAATTTCTACTTATAGGAGTCTAGATTATCTTCAAAGTATTTATAAAAATGACTCTTTGTATTTTATAATGGGTGCAGATAATTTAAAGGGTTTTGATACTTGGAAAAAGTATGATTATATATTAGACAATTATAATTTAATTATAATTGATAGAGATATTGATTATAAAGAAGAGCTAGAAAAGTATAATTCTTATAAAGGTGAGATAGTGATAGCTAGTAACGTTGTTACTAACTCTGTTTCAAGTAGTGAGATTAGAGATTTTTATTATAATGATATTTCTTTTGATTATAAAAAATACTTGGATAAAGAAGTTTATGATTATATAAACGACAAGGGCTTTTATAAAAAGGGATATAAAGAGGATGTTAGTGACTCTAGAAATGAAGAAGAATTCTACTCAACTTATAAAAGTAGTGACTATGAAAAAATGTCTATTACTACAGATATAGTTTTGTTTAGTGTTAGTGATATTAAAAAGGAATCATATAGGGAATTAAATAAGAAAGTATTTAGTGTGCTTTTAGTAAAAAGAAACACTCACCCATTTATAAATAAATATTGTTTGCCAGGTGGATTTGTTTCGCTTGATGAAGAGTTAGAAGATTGTGCTAGAAGAGTCTTATTTGCAGAGACTAATCTAGATAATATTTATTTAGAGCAATTGTATACTTTTTCTTCGGTGGATAGAGATCCTAGAACTAGAGTGTTATCTAGTGCATATTTAGGTCTTGTAGATAAAAATAAGCTTAATCAAGAATTAAAGAGTAATGCTTGTTTCTTTAATATTGATGTTAATCAAGATAAGGATATTATTACTATTAAGTTTTATAATGATGAAACTAGTTTTGAGTGTGTAGTTAAAGAGACTGTTAATAAATGGGGAATAGTAAAATATGAAGATGTAAATAATGAGTATTTAGCATTTGATCATCTTAATGCAATTGTTACAAGTATTGTTAGACTTAAAAATAAAGTGGAGTATACAGATATTGTTTTCCATATGATGCCTAAGTATTTTACTTTAAAAGAATTGCAACTTGTATATGAGGCAATATTAGATAAAAAACTAATTGATCCAGTTTTTAGAAGAGAAATAGAAAACAAGGTTATTAAAAGTAACAAGACTAGAAAAACTGGAGGGCATAGACCTTCAGTGTTATATAAATATAAAGGATAAAAAAAAGATGACTTTAAGTCATCCTTTTTTATTTATATGAGTCTAATGTGTTTTTGATTGCTACTTGATCTAAAATTGATTTAATAATATTTTCCATTTTTGAGTTTTCACTATAATCTGCAGGTGCTATAAAGTTAACTCGATTATCGTTGTATAATTTTTGGGCAATCTTCATTTTCTTTTCCTTATTTGGGTTATATACAGAAATAGAATGTCCACCCTCATTTTTAACAATTTTCATACAAGGGACATCAGTTTCTCCATCACCTACATAAATTAAATTAGTGTGAGGGATAAGAAGACTTCTATCATTGATATATTCATTTAATTCATATGAATCATATAAGTTATCTAATTGTTGCTTTCTAATTCGATAGATGTATTGAGTTTTACTTGTATAATTTATCGCATGATTTGGCCAAAATGGTGTGTCTTCTTCGTCATAGGCAAATCCACATGCAAATATACGTTTGAATTCTTTTGCAATTTTAGTTCCTTCGATAATTTCTTTTAGCCCACAAGAGATAACATAGTGTTCAACTTCAAGTCCTAAAGATTTACCATAATCATTAATTCTTTTAAACCAAGTTTCTACTCCATTAAAGAAAGTGATTATTTCTCCTTGCTTATAGAATTCATGCTTATTAATTTTTAAATTCTTTTGTTTAGCTAAATTAACCATCATATACATATATGCTAAAACACTATCCATATTATGAGTTTCTGCTAAAACTGCACAATGATGCCAGAATTCACTAGCGTTAATTTCTAGATTTGGAATAAAAGCATATTCTTGCATATTTCCAGGAGCTAGTGTGTCATCAAAATCATACATAATTGCAACTTTTCTTTCATTATTCATCTTTAATACACCTCGCAAAAATATTATAGCGTAGAAAAATAAAACAATTAAAGAAAAAAGACAATAAAAAAGCAAGAGACTGGCTCTTACTCTTTTATCTTAATGGATAGTCATAATTTATTTCTTCATTAAACTCTACCCAGTCAAGATATATATTTAATAAAATGTATCTTTTTCCATCTCGAGGATCACTTATAATAATGTGATCTACTCCGGCTGCTTCAATAATTCCTTTATAAACCCTATCTCTCCATTCATTTGAATCACTATAACTCATATAAAATGTTGCGAGCTTACCTCTGTTTAATCTGATAATGTTTTCAATGTAGGATTCTTCGTTTTGTGTTATAGGTTTGTTATATGGTTGTTGATAGGGTGTATTAGTGTTGTAATTTGGATTTGTGGCTAATGGTGGTGTGTTTGGAGCGTATTGTCCAGATGGTGGGTAGGGTGCATTAGGCGTGCCATTTGGATAAGGAATGGCATATTGATATTGATTTGTATCCATGTATTCATCTCCCTATAGTAAGTATATTCATAAGGAGAGAAAAGTTTACTAATTAATTAGCCTAGATAGTATTCATCAAGTTCACTTCTAGCGGTTTCAAACTTAACTAATTCTTGATTAATTTTGCTTCTTGGTGCAACCTCTTTTTTATACCATCCATGCTCTAAAAGTTTGTTATAACATTCCCTTTGTTCACTTAGGATTTCATCTTGTAAATCATAGGCAATATCAAAGACAAAATCGTTACTTGCTTCAATGCTGAAATGATGATAGATGCCCGCAAGTGATTTTAATGTAGTTAATACATCAATAAGCATCTCTTTGTCTGTTAAATTATTCATTAATTTGCCCCCTCGTACATGCTAACTAAATCATCGTATTGTGTTAGTAATAAGATGTTAAGATCTTCTAAAAGATTCTTAACATCTTCCTCCATTGCAATTTCATAATAATAACTAGTTTTCTTTATGAAATTTGAAGTGTGATTTAATAAGTCACTAATGTAGAGACAATCCTTAGGACTTAAGCTATAATTTTCATCCATTTTTTTATTACCTTTTACCTTTCTATAACTTCTAAAATTATTGTGCACATAAATTATAAATTTATACCCCAAACTTATCTTTCGACAAATTTATAAAAAAAATGACCGAATATATTAATTTCATTAATATGAGAATGTTAAAATAGGAATATCTATGAGGAGTGATGGATTATGATAGGGTTAACGAAGTTAAAATCTAAAAAGAATATAGGTGTATTTAAGCAGGCGATTAAATACATTGCTTTGATGTTCGCCTTTATGCTATCGATGTTTGTGTTGGAAGCAAACCCGGTAAAGGCTGATATTGCAAATGCGTCACACAATATTACTAGTTCTGATGGCACTTTCAACCGTTCTAATGGTATATATTGGTTCATCGGAAAAAAGAAGAGCAAGGAAATTTATATAAAGGCTAAAGTGGGTAGCTCTACTACAACGGAGTGTCACCTAGGTACTACTGACCCTTACGATGATGGCGACGACGATACTTTTTATTATTATATAAAAGTTTCACGTGCTTCAGGGACAGATTCATCTATATCAAATCCTACGGGAAATAAACAAAGTGGTTGCACATTTAATTTAAGTTATGGTAAGGGAAAGTCTTCTACCACTGTTACCATGTATTTACGTACTGATGGTGGTTGCTGGGGCGACTGTACATATGATTGGACAGAAACTTTTTATGATAAAATCCCTCCATATGTTTCTACGGCACAATTTAAGTATACAAATACTTCTGGAATAACTGAGACAAAAAGTATAAATTCTTTATATGATGTTGTTTTTCCAACGGGGTCTTTAACTCTTGAAATAGATGCTTATTCAAAAATAGCAGATAAAGCGATGTATGCTGCGATATATGATAATACCGGAAATCCGGTCCCAATTAATGGACAAACAAATAAATATATAACTTGTACAAAGAACAATAATCACACTAGTGGCACCTATCATACAAATTATAAATGTACTGGTTCATATAATTTTTCCGAAGGGTCTTTTGGAAGTTATAAGGTTTATGTCGGATATAGTAGTTCGCTGTCTTCTAATAGCACTACCAAGAAAACATATTCTTTATCCACTTTTAAAGTGGATACTAGCCGACCGGTAATATCAAAAATTTCTTATGGCGGAACTGATTATACTAGTGGGCCTATCACAATTTACACAAAAAACAGTTCTGTATCATTGTCTGTTACTGCTGCTGATAATGTTGGTATGAAGGACATGGGGGGCAGTGGAACCAACGTTACTTCTACTGGCAAAACTAGTTTTAATGGACAAACAAGTAAAACTGCAACTGTTACTCTTTCATTAAATAATGATGTTGGAACGTATTCTTATGTATTGACGCCAACAGATGCTATAGGCAATGGATTGGGTTGGATTATTAATATTGTATACGATAAGACAGGTCCGTCAGTGAACTGGGAAGTTTCGAAAAACAATGGACAAATTAAGGTTAATGCTGATTCTGATACTGCGAATACTTATTATATAAACTCATACCAAGATGATGGTAATGGCGGTAATACAACATCCATATTGGTCAAAGGTACTGTGCCTAATGCCAGTGATTTACAAGGAACTCCTACTTGTACGGTTTCATCGACGACATATGCTAGCGCAGGTAAGTATGAAAACGGATATTGTTATACTAATATTTCTTATAGTGGTTCAGGTTCAACAAGCGTAGACATAACTATTGGTAATTTAAAGGATAAGGCTGGAAATTCACCAGGTAGTGGAACGGTTTTAAAAATAACTGTTATTGTGGATAACGAAAAACCACAAGCGGCTATATCTTTTGATGATTCAGGAACCATGACTATCAATGGTACAACATATAATAAGACAAGTAGAAACTGTACTAGTCAAGCAACATATTGTGTTGACCCTGTGATAAGTTTGTCAATCAAAGATAATCATTGGTCTTCATCTAATAGTAATAATTCTCTAACTTTGAACACTAGAATTACAGGAGCTATTTCTGGAGGGAATGTTTCACTTTCTTCGTCATTTACGAAATATAAAACGACTCAGACAATTACTGCAACAACTGTAGTCAATGGTTTGATAACCGCCCATGGTTCGGGACGTGTGTTTAAATCTAATACGCCACTTACTATTTATGTAGAAAATTTCTATGATAAGGCAGGAAATTATTATTGTACTAAAGGTCAAGCAGAATGTGCAATAACAACTAGTTTATATGTAAGTAATGAAAAACCAGATATGAAGATGTCATATACATCTACTACTGTACATGCAAATATAGAGAATCCGGTGAATTTCACTTCTTCAGATAATTTGAAAAAGGCATATTTACCACATGATACAACCGGAAATGTTGTGATAGAACAAAATAACTCTTCTTATAATAAGGCAAATCTATATTATGACGTTGAGTTTGCTATGATTATTGGAACGTGTTCTACTACTACGCTTACTGGATTTTTGAATACATCTGATGTTAGTTTTTCTGGTGGATGCTATGTTTCAACAACAAAAACAGGCGAAAAATTATCATTGAGTAGCTCTGCTTTGTCTAGCTTATCTAATGGCGAAATTGTTATGGCTGTTACTGTGTATGGATCGAGTGCAGATAAAGTTAACAAATTAAGATTCTATGTTGTAATTGATAGAAAAGCACCTGATGTAACTGGTGCTAATGGAACGATAACAACATCAACATTTACTGATCAAGGAAGTACCTATGGAATAAATATTAATTCATCTAAGCCTACTCTTGGGGCTCTAATTAATGCAGATTCAATTAATGATGCTCCGAGTGATAATTCGGCTAAGTATAATGATTTAAAGAATGCTAGAGGAACAAATGTAAGTCTACTTTCTTATACATATGAGACTCAACCTGAGGGAGGAAATAAAACGACTAAAGCAAATAATGATACAGTAATTCATAGCATACCAAAGGTTAGTGAAACAGCTTATGGTAAGGTATTTGTATACATTACAGACTTTAGTGGTAACTCTACATCATTTACTGTTAATTATGACAAACGTGGTGTTAGATTTAATATGGGATTCTCAAATGTGCTTGAGAATAATGCTAATAATTTACAAGTTTCTTCAAGTAGTGAGACTACCTTCTACTTTATAAAAGAGGCTAAAATTGATGCTGTATTTGATAACTTAGGACAAAATACTGTTACTGTTAAAAAGAAGGTTAATAGTGGAGCAGAAACGACTCTACTTTCTAATGTTGGAGTAGGATCTACTGGCAATACAGTTAGTAACATATTTGGTGGTAAGATAACTGCTAACACAACGCTAACTATAACTGCTACTGACGCATATTCAAATACTAATACAATTGTCTATACATTTGTAAAATTGGATAAAACATTCCATGAGCATGTTAAGGCAACAGCTAAGAACGGATTGAAATTAAGTAATAATCCAATTGATGTTAAATATGTTGATGAGGCAGAGGCTAATGGTCAATATACTTTAACTTTATATTTAACTAAAGATGCAAATAATAAAACGCTAACAAGTACAATATCTGCAAATTCTTGGAAGAACTATTTTTCTAACACTGATAAATACAATACTTCAAGTGTTATCTTATCATTGGGCGAATCATCTTATACAATGACATTTAAACCATCTAAAGAGGGTAATAAAATACTAGGTTGTATGCCTGCTGGAACTACTGGTGTTGATTGTTCTGGAGATAACGATACTAATATCTATACATACACTATTCTAGTTCACTTTATTGATGCTAATAGTTTTACTTTAGATAATGAAGACTTTACTGCTATTTCAGTTGCTACAGGAGAAGCAGAAACATATGCATTTACGAGATTTAAACTAAAAGATGCTGTTAACTGTTCTAGTGATAATGCTTCTGATACAGATGGATATTGTGTAAACTATAAGGTTACTCCAAGTAATGTGGACTTAGATTCTTCTGTTGGCACAAAAATTACTCAAACAAAATCTGGAACTAACATAACTTTTGCTAAGGGAACAGGATTTAAATCAGGTAAATATACTTTAAAAATAACATTTAAAATAATAGAAAAAGATGGTACTACACCACATGAACTATATACATTAGAAAGAAAAATTGAAATGTACTTTACTGATACACAAATTAGTATCATTCCATCAATTGTAGACTCTAACGTATATTATGATATGACACAAGCTGTTTATAACTATGATGGTACAAATTTAGTTAATGTTAATAGTGGTTATAAATATACTCCTGCTAGTGGAAAATATAACATTATGGGAATTAACCATAGGATTAGTTCATCTAAATTAGAAATATTGAATAATAGTGATGCTAAAATTGGGGAATTCTCTTTAACTGGTAGCAATGATTATGAGACATACTATTTCTCTGATTTGAGTACTAACAATAATAAATTATACCTACATATTGTTACTACAACTGAAGGTATAAGTAGTGCTACTCTTACAGGTACAATAATTGTAAGTGTATATTCTTCTGACTATACTCTTAATAGCTATGAAATTAATGCTTCATCTGCAGTTAAATATGAAGGAAAATCAATGATTTCTATAGATCCAGGATCTCCTGTTATTACAGCGATTTCTACATCTAAATTCTATACAGTTTCAATACCTGCTAATACCTTAAAATTCAATCAATTTACTAATAAGAGTTCATTTGAATATAAGTTTATTAACAACGTTGATGTTCCAACTGTTAAAGATAATTATAAGATATTTATTAATGACGTAGAAAATTCTAACGCTCCTAGTGTTGTTGTTGGCGATAATCTTGCTATCGAAGTTATCATCCAAAACATTCATCATGAAGACTTATATTATTACAGTCAAGGTAAAGCATATTCTATTTTAAATCCTGCTAATATTAACTTTATTGGTGGAACTATATTCTTAAGAAGTGATAATGGTAGAGAATATAACTTTGATGAAATAGATGCTAGTAGTACATCTTATGATGCTACTGCTAAAGAATTAACTATAAGATTTAAATTTAAAGTTAAGAGAACATGGAATAATATTGATGGCATTGTATTTACTAGAAATGTTGCTTCAGGAGCACATGCTCACTTAGGTGCAGAAGATACTATTGCTTTGGCATTATCTGTAATTAACCAAGTAGAAGTATCAGCGTATAAAGGATTTGAAAAGTCATTTACAAATACAAGTACAAGCATAACTTATCTTGCAAACAGCAATGTAATTAGCTTTACATTAACTGATACAACTTCAAGTTTCTCATATACAAACTTAGACTTTACAGGAGCTAATGTAATCCTTATCTTTAAAGAAGGAAATACAATTAAAAAATACGTTTCATTGAAGGAATATGCAACATTTGAATATGAGAAAGTAAGCATAGATGGTTCATCTGAATTAGCTGCACTTAGTTATAACCCTAGCACATATGTAGATGGTGGAAAGATTTCATTCAATATAGATATTTCATCATTACCTACAGGTACATTAACATTCGATAATATTAGAGTTATATTAAAAGAATTCAAATATTGTGATGCGTTAATGAGTGCTGATTTTGATGTAACAGTATCTGGTACACATAAGTTTGTTTCAAATGATAGTATAAGTGTATCTACACAAACAAAGAATTTATTTGTAAATAGCAATTCTAGAAATTCTATTACATTTACATCTACTACTACTGGTATTACTGAAGAATCATACTTAATGGTTAATTCAACTGATAGATTAACTACATGTAATATTGTTCCAGTAGTTAATAGTACAATGATTCTTACTTTCAATATTACTAATTGTGTTGGTGATTATTCATATCAACAAATGAGAATCCATGTTGTTGATAGATTAGGTCATGGAAAGACTATTGTTTTAAATGATTCAACAGCTGGTGACTTAAATATTTTTGTAGACAATACTAATCCAGAATTTGTATCTAAACTACAAAGAAAGAATGGTACTGGTACATATGGTGATGGAGATTTATACTATGTATTAAATTCAAGTTCATCTATTACAACTAATGAAACAGTAACTTATGAAATTACAGTATCTGATGGTACAGGATCTGGTATAAATCCTAGCAGTTGTAAGGCTAGAAGTCCTTCTTCTAATTTGAATAATTCAAGTTGTACTTATGTTTCTGGTAAATTCTATGTTACTTTTGATGTTAATAGATATGGTTCAACTAATGAAAGTAATACTCAATTTAGTTTCACTGTAGAGGATAATGCCGGTAATAAGTCAACATTTGAGATAGATACTAATGTTAAGACTAAGAAACTTAGTCAATTAGATGATTCTGAATTAAAGTATGAAGTAAGTAACGCTACTACTTGTACAATAGGAGAATTAAACAAAACTTACTATTGTCAACAATTAGCTACAGCTTCTGGTACTCCAAAGATGGCATTTAGAATATATTCTGAAGATGCTAACTTTATAAACTACGTAAAAATAGCTTCAAGTGGTGCTTCAACATTCTATTTACAATATAATGTTAAATTCAAATTAGATGGCACTAATGTAGTTACATATTTAGATTCTGCTGCTCAATCTATTACTTCTAGTGTAGCTGCAAATATTATAACTATTGTTGTAAATGGTGCAACTTACAAAATACCTGCAACTAAAGACAAAGTTCTTGATACTTCAGGAAGAATGATTTCTGCTATTGATGGAAATGGTATATTTACACTTCCATATAAGATTCCTGTAGCAGCAACATTAAGTGGGGGTTCAATGGAGGCAATCTTTAATATTTCTTCAACTGAGCATATTCCTCCATATGCAATGGCTACATTAGTTGCGTCATTAACTGATTTAAGGGGAACAGCATTTGATGTTTCATTAACTCCTAAACATGATTATGAAATTTATTTGTATGGTAATGATGCTGCAAATTTAAAGACTGCAGGAAATCCATATAACGCATTCAAACAATATACAGCTAATTGCTTAGTAGATGATAGTAATTGTGATATTGCTACTCAAATATTTACTGAGTCTACAATGGAAGAATTAGCTAAATATAAATATACTTATACTACTAAATTAGATGCAGGTTCTTCTATAATAGAAAAGAGTCATAATGTTGTATTTACTACTCCTACAACTGCTTCTGTAATTACTCAAAGTGTAAGTATTAGTGTAATTCAAAAGGAAATAGAATTACACTTGAATTTCAATACTCTACACTCTGATTATGGTAAGAATATTAATATTGGTATTGAATATGCTTATGCAATTGAAGCAGATGGTTCTAAGACTCCACTTTCTACAGAAGAAATTGCAGCATTAAAGGCATCATATACATTCACTTTATCTAATAATGGTACTCCTGTTGCAGTATTATCACCTGTTACAGGTTCTAATGGCGTTCCACCTGTTGGTTCTTATGATATAACAGTTAATTCTACTTCAGATAAATTAACCTTCTCATTAGGTGCTACTTATAATGATGCCTACACTGTATACAGGGCGACATTATCATTCAATTTAACTGGAAAAGATGTTGATTACTTTAAGTATGATGGCACAACTATTGGGGCAGAATTATCTGCTACTAATCAAATAGTAAAGATTTATGACAATTCTAGTTACGATCACGATCACAATAATGTATATGTGGTTGTAAATGACTTCTTTGCTGAGGGAGTAGATGCAAGATTAATTGCTAAGACAGTTACATTCCCTGATAAGGTTGTTGAAACTGATGGAAAAGTGCGTATAGAATTAAGTGATTTTATTACTGCTGATGCTGCAAATTATACAGTTAATTTAATTCCAACAATTAGTGTAGCTGATGTTGGTAGAATAGATCCAGCTCAAATTACTATAGATTTGGGTGCATATATTACTAAAAACTATGATGGTACAACTACGGTTTACTATAGTGAAAACGTACCTCAAAATAACATCGTAATGTATAGATACTATAATGTAGATGTTCCAGTTCGTATGCCTAGTGTTTCTTCTTTGGCTTATTTTGCTGCTGATGTTAACAATGAGGTTGAAATTGTTGCTAAAGATGGAACAACTCCTACAAGAAATTTATTCACTACAACTGACTCTAATTATCTTATTGATAGAGTGTATGGAAGTATTACGGCTGATAATACATCTCCTGAACTAGAAGTTAAAGTTAATAATACTCACTATGATGAAGATGAGTTCTACTATTCAAGCCAAACTACTAATGTTTCATTTACATTTAGTGATAATTCAGCTTATTCATTTACAAAAGATGATGTGCTTTTAACTATAACAAAAGTAAATTCTGATGAAACAATAGAGGTTCCAGTTGCTCATAGTATTACTATAAGTGACTTAGTTATACTAAATGGCGAATATACAGGAAGCTTTGCAATTGATTCAACTCTATTTGCAGGTTTTGCAAATAATGAGTTCTTAAAGATAAGTGTAGGAATTAAAGATTCTAATGACAATGTAACTACAAAGGAATTCTATTTAAAGATAGATACTTATACTATTACTAATGAAAATGTAGAGCTTAATTTAAGCGAACCTACGCCAGGTAGCGCAGCAAGTGAATCTACTGTAATTAATGGACAAGACTTTGTAGTAACAATAAATGTTCCTACATTAATCAAATCATTAAATTCTTCTACTATAGAGATTTATCCAATAAATCCAGCAGGCGATAATATTGTTGAAGAATCAGTAATAGATATTGAAACTAGAAAATGTGAATATTTGACTGACTTTGTTACATTTACATCTGTAATTACATGCAGGGGTTCATTTAAGAATAACTCTGCAGGTAACCCACAATATATGAACGGAATTAAAGTTATTGTTTCTAACTTATCTCTATCTACTTATTATGGTGCTACTAACAATACAACTGTTACTCTTGAAAAAGTATATGAGTATGTAAATGTTGATTTCAAAACTGAAGGTATTGCTAAGATTCACTCAATTATAATTGATGGAGAGGAAATTACTCCTGAAAATCCTGGAGATAGAATTCATGGTAAGTTTAATAGTCTTATTGTTAAGTTCTTATTAACAGGACAATTAATAAATGCTTCAGATTCATCATCTGCAATCAACTTGTTAGGTAATGATTTACCTGTTGGTTCTGCAACTAATAGTTGTGAATATAAAACATATACAGGTGATGAAAATTACTATATTGAATGTAGTATTAATAAGTTTAATTTTGAAAATGATCATCTATATGCATTAACATTATCTGGATCAATAACTTATAAATCTAATGGATTATATCAAAAAAATGATATATCTGCGTTGTCTAGAAATAGTACAATATTTACAAATGGTTTATATGTAGATACAAGATCATTTAAACCAACTCTTACATTTGTTGATTCATATAGATTAAATGGTGCAACAGCACAATTTGAGTTCTCTTGTGGTAAGGATGCAGAATATGTTGATTGTGCTTTAGTTGATAAAACATATATTATTTTAGATGGTAGTAGAGTTGCTGCTGATAATGAAAATGTTAGAGTTAGTGATAATAGAATAATTATCTCTGGTTTAACTAAGAGAACAACTAAGTATACTATTGCTCTTGCTAAGGGTGCAATTGTAGATAAAGCTGGAAATGAATCACTAGTAACTGATGAATATAAGTTAGATAACAGTGGTATTGCTATATCATCAATTGTATATACTGATACTAGTGGTAAAACTTTAACTAATGGAACTGTATTATCAGATGGCAAAACTATTAATGTTGCTATTAACTTCAATAAAACAGTTAATGAATATGGAATAATATATGTAACATATAGGTTTGGAACTACAGCTGATCCTAGAACAATTTCTGGTACAATAGTAAATTCAGTATTAAGAGCAAGTATCGCTATCGATTCTAATGATAGTGGTGAATTCAGAATTATATCTGTTAACAATCCTGAAGGAGCACTATATGATAGCACTAAGTTTGTTGCTACTGAAATTTTATGGGCTGGAGCAAGTACAGGAATTAGCGCTGATACTAGTGGACCTAGATTAACAGCTAAACCAACTATTACTAGCTCATCAGTTACAGTAAATGATGATGGTAAGTATTATTTAAATACTCAAACATTAAAAACTGCAGGTATTGACTTCGCATTTAGCGAACCGCTTTCTAAGGTTGTTATTGAAATCGTAATGACTAATGGAATGGGAGCTAAGATTACTAGAACATTTGAAAATATATCTACAGTTAGAATACCACTAGCTACAGAAATGTTCTCTCAAGATGGTATACCTACTTTTGCATATACTATTACAATGACTGATAGATCAGGAAATACTTATGTAGATACTCAATACGCTAATGAAGAAATGAATATTGTGGTAGATAGAGAGTTACCAGTTGTTACTCTTGAAAATCCAACAATTGCTGTAAATGTCAATACTCTTACTGGTGTAGGTAATACATATACAATCTCTGGATATGCTTATTCAGTAAGTGAAACAGCAACCTATGTTGCTTCTGCAAGTAATAATCCAAATGTATTAGTAAATAGTGCTAATAACACAATGTCTTATATCTTTGCATATAATGATAATCCTCGTGTTGTTAAACTAATAATTCCTGCTGGCATATATGTTGACCTTGCGGGTAATGCTAGTGAAGAGGTTGTTGTACAAATTGATGTAAAAGAAGATAGTTATACATTAAGTCCTTACATCTATTTGGAATATAACGCAAAACAAGCAAATAGAATTTTAGATGGAGATAATGAATACATCTACTATGTAAATGATTACAGTGTATTGTACTTTGCTTCAGATGTAGAATTAATTACATCTAATTATAGTGTCTTCAGTGTATATGAGTCATTCTATAGATATATACCTAGTCAAGATGATGTAACAGTATCTGTTGATGGTGTTGTTTCTATTAAGATTCCTGAAAATACATTTACTGCTGCAGGTGTAGCAAACTCTGAAAAGATATTTAAATATATATTAATTAGTGAAGAAACTACACTTACTCAAAAGGTAACTAGTAGTGAAGGAACTGTAACAGAAGGAAATCCTAAGATTGTATTGAATGCTACTGATAAAATTACATTTATATTAGAGTATAACAATCCAATTATTGTTGCTCCTGGCATTATTTATAGTGTTGGAACTGCAAAATATACAATTGTAAGATATACATATACTTATGATAGTGCTAATGGCGTTCACGTTTATACATATCAAGATGAAATTAACTTATCACAATATGGTGAAGTGGCTCTTGTATCATTTGATAATGTTACAGGTGCAATGGATGTACTATATAATAATATCTTATTATCACCTAATGCTAATTTAGGATATGCTGTAGATAATGAAGGATTTACACCTATATTAGAATTAGTAAAGGAAAGAAGCAGTAATAGTAGCGCTACATTCAAGATTGTTTGTGATAAGGCTACATATGTAAATTGTGAAATCACAAATAAGAATGTAATTAGTGTTACTGGTAATAAAGAAGTTGTATTGAACGCAGATAAAACAATAACTATAAATGGTTTAGGTTCTGAAGTTTATACAATTATATTAGGTGCTGGTGCTATGTTTGACATGGCAGGAAATCCAAACAATTCTTCTACATATACTTTAGATAATAGTAGAGTTGCTATTGGAGGAGTATCTGTTACTTCTAGCACAGGTGCAGTTAATGTATTCTATACAAAAGAACCATTTACAGTTGAAGTTGCAATTAATGCAGCAAGTAAGGGTATAGATATGGTTGGTGTAATTCCAACTCTTAACTATAAGATTGGTGCTAAGTCATATTCTATTGATGGTGAAGCTATACCGATGAATTCAACTCTAGCATTCACAATTATTCCTGATGCTACATTGTATGTTGGAGATAATGGTCCATTTGCTATTACAAGTATAGTATTAGATAGACCTATTAAAGATACTATTGCTTATAACTTTGCAAATACATTCACAAGTGAAACAGATCCATTGTTCATTAAAGAATATAGCGAAGCATTTATTGACTCAACACCGGTTGGATTTGCTGCTGGTGATTATGCAACAATAAATGTAACAGGTGTTGCAAAACAAGATGGTGTATATTATTTAAGAAGAGAAACACTAGCTAATGCAGTACTAACAATTAGATTTGATAGTAGAATTAGCTCTAAGAGTACAGTTACTGTATATCTTGGTGAAGTTTCAGTAATTACTACTCCAGTAAATATTGATCAAACATATACATTTATCACTGTTAACTTACAAAGTTTCACTAACTTAGTTGATGGCGAATTAGAAATCACTAAGATTGATTATAGCTTGTATGATGCTGCTGGAAACTACAGTCAAGGAAGTATTAATGGTAGTGAAGTTAAGGGCGATGAAATTATTTATGATGGAACTGCTCCAGTTGTTGTTGGTGTAACTATAGATGGAGGAGACAACACAATAATTCCAAATGAATCAATCAGATATGAATTATTCGTAGATGAGCAATATCCAGTTAATGCTCCAGGTGTGAAATATTATTACACTGTTACTTATCCAAATGCTGGTAACTATAATCCTATAGTATTAGCAGGTGCTGTTGTAGATAAGGCTGGTAACCAATCAGTTCAAGTTACATTTACAGGAGTAACAATCTATGTAAGCGATGATAAGCCAGCGTTAAGTATTACTAACATTGCTTATCTAAATAAAGATGAAAGTAGAGTATACTATTTTGGTGAAAGACCTCAAAATGAGATTGAAATCACAACTAGTGATGGTTCAATCTTAACATGTATATTAACACCAGATGGATGTGGAAGTTATATTTCTATTGATGATGGTAAACTAGTAATAAATGCAGATGTTTATGAAGATCAATATGGAAATAAGAACGTAAGAATGCCAACTGAATATGTATTTATTGATGATAGTGCTCCATTTGCTGTGGATCCAGGAAACATTAATAAAGAGAATGCAGTTGAAGTTAATGGAAAATATCTAGTTAGTGATTATGTATCAACAGAGTACTCAATAACATTTACTGCAAGTAGATGGATTAAGAGTATCAACTTTGGTGTATTAACTAGAAATGAAGGAGATAGATCTTATACTTGGACATATACAAATGCTTCATTTGATAAGAATTCTACTGTTAAGATAACTGATTATAGTGGAGAAGAAATTGCATTATTGAATGTAGTATTTGATAATGATAAGCCAGAGTTAAGATTTGAACAACAAGAATACGCATTCAATGCTGAGCAAACTATTACATTTGAATATACTCTTACAGATGAAGTTTACTCAATAAGAAATACAGACATAAAATGTTCAGTAAATAATTTGGCTGAATGTAATGATGTTAATAAAGTATTTACTATTACTACAACAAATAGTTATACACAATATGTATTAACTATTCCTGAAGGATATTACAAGGATACAATTGGTAACTTATCACCAGAAGTTACAATCTTAATCAAGATTGTTGCTGGACCTATATTTGTTCCTTATGTAATTGATCCATTCAATCCATTTGCTTATTCAATACCTCTATCTAAAGTTGATAATGGTGCAACATATTACTATGTTAAGGATTTAGATGATGTAATATTTGCTACTATTGGTGTTGGAACAATTGAAAATATTTCTAATACACTTACAAGTGGATATCAATATATGACTGGTAAGCTTGTATACACTGGTACAATTGAGAAGGGAACAAATACATTAACAATACCTTCAGCAGCTGCATCAGTTAACAATATTCCTAACGTAGTACAAACATTCAACTTTATTGTTTATGATACAGTTGATGATGTAACTCTAAGTGATAACTTCCCTACAGTTAAGACATATAAAAATGAAGAAGATACTCTTGTTCTTGAATATACATTTACTAATAGAGATGTTATTGCGGTTAATGGTGTTCCTTCATTAATGATTAAAGTTGGAACAACTACAATTCCTGTTGATGAAGTTATTTTAAATGGTAATACATTAACTTATAAATATATGCCATCAAGTGGACATAATGGAGATCTACAAATTTTAGGATTCTCACCACTTGGAAATAATCAACCAACACTATATGATAAAGCATACAATCCTCTAAATGAGGTTGATATTGCTGAAATGACTAATTACCATATTGATACAGACTTTGTTGATTATCCAACAATTACTGTTGAAGCTAATGGATGTATCAAGTCTACTAATATTACTAATGGTCATATTACATATTATTGTAATGAATCTGTTGATAAACTAATTGTTACAGTAGATGGAGTAGAGGCAGATATTACAAATAACTTAGTATTAACTATTAATGGTTCTGCTTATGGAGCATTTGTAAATGATGGTGTTAGTGAAATTCCTTTAGCTGGACTTATTGGTGAATTAACAATTGATATTAGCGGTACACTTGTAGATAAGGCTAATAATGTTACTGAAGTACATGAAGTATTTGACAATATTGTAAGTGTTGAGGGCGGTTATATTGTTACTATGACACTTGATGCAGGTAATGTATTAATCTCTCAAAGAACATTAATGCCTACATTAACTATTAGAAATAATATTGGTATATATGATGATATTATTGATAAGTTAAATAATAAGGATAAATATGGTTTATGGTGTGAGGGGGATAGTGAAGATCAACTATGTACAACAATTCCTGGATTAACTAACTTAACTATTACTACAGTTAGATCTGGTGAAAATGTTGTTGTATCGTTAGCTGGTACTATCGATTCTAATTACACAGTAGCTAAGGATGCATGGATTAGATTTGTAGAAAGTGTTCCTTACTATAGAGTTGTATCTAATAAATTTACATTTGATAACATTAAGCCAACTATTATGGAAGCATCAATTGTAAATGGAATTGCTCACAATGGTAAGACATACTTAGATGACAACACTTCATCTACATTAACATTCAATGTTGAATTTAATAGATTATTAGGTGAAAATCCAATTGTTTACTTAGGTACAGATGCTGTTAATGCTATCGATGTAACTAGATATTCTACTATCACTTTAAATGGTGAAGTTTATACTATAACAATTAATAATGATGGTATTAGAGCTGTACATAGTAGTAACAAGTTTGATAGAAGCGATAATATTATCAAAGTTACTCTTGGTATGACTGGTGTTAATAAGGTATATGCAGTAGAAACAATTAATCAATTCTCTACATATATTGATAGAACAGCTCCAGTTGTAGAATTCGATACAATCGCAGACAATGAAGAACATAAGATTCCTGTAGCAAATATTAGGGTTAGTGATCCTACAGTAGATGCTAGTGGAGTTTATGCAATTAAATATGAAGCTTGTTCAAGTGTTAATACAACTGAATGTGTTACTCTTGTTCCTGAAGATAACTATCTAGATATTAGTATTGTTGAAGATGGTAATAGAATACTTAAAGTTACTGTTGAGGATAATGTAGGAAATATTGGTGTTTACTCTACAAGATTATTTGTAGATAGAACAGCTCCAGTAACTACTCTTGTAAATATGTCTTATAACAAGACAAGTCTAGAATTAACTATTAGAATTGAAGATGCTCTAAGTCCAATTATTGATGATGTATCATATTGTATAACATCTCAAAGTGGAGAATGTTTAGCACCTGCATGGGCTAAGGCTGGAGCAAATGGTATTGTAATAATTGAATACGATTTGACAAATGAATTATTAATCAACTATAGAGACTTCAAGGTTACTGTAAATCCAATGTCTGATGATGTGGGTAACGCTAATGAAGGATTTGTAATTACAAATCTTACATTAGATGATTATTTTGATGGATTTACTGATGGTAAACATAATTACTTAAGTGCTACTACAGTAGAAGAAGAACATAGAGCTATTACTGTAGGTGATGTATTCGGTACTAAGACATATGATGTTGTATTAGATGAAAATGTTTATGTAACTAACGTACTTAACCTACCAGAAGGAGTATATGCAACATTTAATGCTAATAGCAATGTTGTTACTATTTCTTCAAGCAAGGATATTGCACTTAATGATACAATCGAATTTACAGTAAATGTAAGATTTATTGAGGCAGATCATAAATATGCAAATAAGATCACTGCTTCATACCCAATTAAAATTACTAACGTTCATGTAAATACTACTCCTGTTAGTGAAGAAGATATAAGAACTACATTTGTAGCTCCACAAGAAGGAGATACTGCTACTACTATTGAAGATTCAGTAATGATTACTAGAGGAGAAACAGTAAAAACTATTACTCCTAACTATACTTCATGTAGTGCACTTGATTCAGTTGTAGGTACATGCGTATTAACTTATACAGTTGAAGAGAATAGTGGATGGAAGTATAGAATTAATAAGACTATATCTGTAGCAGAGGCTATTGACATAACAGTTGGTGGAGCAAGCGAAGATATTTATGTTATGAATGAGCAAAATCATTCAGTAATCTATACAGAAAATACTACTGCTCCAATTACAATTACTCATGGAGAGTTAGCAAATACTCACTATGTATTCGTTAACATGATAAGTAGTCATGGAACAGCTTCTAGAGATGGAAATAACTATATTTTACCTCTAGGTACAACTGCTATAACATATGGATACTATACTAGCGAAAACGTTATGTTATTAGTTACATATAGATATCTAGTTGTTGACTTAAGATTAACAAATGCGCAAATAGATAGTAATGTATATAATATTACTCATAGTATTGATGTAAGTAAGTTATTCAATGATTATGCTACATATGGATATACTGCAACATATGTTGTTGAACTTGGTGGAGAAGTATTTACTTTCAATACAGAAACACCACTTAACACATACAACATCTATTTTGAAGGAAATACATTAGTGTTAACTAATATATTCGATGGAGTATTTGATATCACTATTACTGCATATCTAAATGATTCTACAAATACTAATATTGTTGCTGCTTTATTAGAAGGAGTAAGATTCGATAATGGTATCCATGGAGATGAATATGAAGTAATAGGTCCAGATAACTCATTACCAACTAAGAATAGAGAAATTGTTATAACACTATGGTGTAATAGAGATTATCAAGATGAATGTCTATATACTCATGAAGGTGGAGTATTACCAACTGTAGAAGATCATGTATATACATTTGTATTTGTAGAAGATGAAAATGGAACATACACTTATACATTCCATGATGATGCAGGAAATAGTATTGATATTGTTAGAGAAATAGACAATGTTGATAACTTTGCTCCAGTATATCATTCATTTGAATATACAAATTGTACATTAATTGATGGTATCTACTATTGTAAGAACCCTGCATTCACACTTAATGTGACAGAAGAAATTGATGAAACTAAACCAACTAATACAGTTAGTGGAATCAATACATATAGATTTGGATATTATCCAGATGGTGGAGATAAATGGTTATCTGTACCAGTTGCTAATGGTGCTAATATTAGCCTAGAGTCTGGAATTGTATATACATTAATTGCAGAAGTTACTGACTTTGCTGGAAATGCCACTGAAATTGAATTATTAAGAAATGTTCAATTAGCTGATTCAGAAATCGTATTTGAACTTCCAACAATCAATCCATATACAAATAAGATTACTAAACCTAATGTAACTAGTCATATTAAAGATAATCCTTCTAAGAACATTGATATCATTAAGATGGAATTATTCATTAATGATGAGTTCATCAAAGATATCGTGGCTGATGAAGAGAATATCTACTATACAGATTTAGGTATTAATAAAGATATTGCTAATGCTGAAATTTACTTTAGAATAGTTGACGTATTAGGAAATGAATATATTAGTGGAGAATATAAGACTAATATAGACATAACTAGTCCAACTGTTGCTGTAAATGGTTATAGTGATAGCCTATATTATAATGTTGATTCTGGAGTTTACTATATTTCTCATAATATAGCTATGGCTCAAGAATTAGAGTTCCTAGCAAATGAGGGAATTAAATCAATTACAGTAAATATAAACCCTGTAGGTGGATATATTGCTAATGGTGCTACTCTATCTCTAATTGCAAGAGTTTATGGTGCTGGATATACTAATGTTAAAGAACAATCATTAGCACTTAGTGTAGTTGATGCTAATCTTGTAGTTACAGTAACTGATGAAGCAGGAAATGTAAGTGAAGAATTAGTTGTTAGAATAGTTGTTGATGAAGATAATCCATTTGTAGATTATCACATGACAGTAACAACTACACGTGGCATAGAAGTAGATTACAATGCTCCTGTATACAGTACTACAAAGAATATTTACGATGTTGATTCTACTAGTAAAGATGTAACAACATTTGTATTAACTGAATCAAATGTAGTAGTTAAATTAAATGGTGGATTAAGAGATGTAACTAGTGGACTTTCAAAGGCTTGTTTATTCAATGCTACAGAATTAGATCCATCTCTAATTGCTACTTGTCAAAACAACAATTACGCTTACTTATATCCAAATGGTAATGCGGCTACATATATGGTAAGTGAAGGAACATTTATAATGTATGTAGTGGATAATGTTGGAAATTCATATACACACAAATATGTATTTGTTAATGTGTCTAGAGGTATTGACTTTAGTATAGCTAAGAGCAGTACAGGTATTACTGGTGGACATGTAACACTTACTGCAACAATTAATGCTGAGGCAAGTGACTATGAATCAATTATTTGGTATATGTATGACCAAGAAGAATTTAAAGAAGTTGAAACAAGCGTTCTAGAATATGTTGCTAGAGAGAATGGTAGATATAGAGCTTGTGTAACAAGTATTTATGGAGTAGAAAAGTGTAGTGATGATATCATTATTACTAATATTGACCATAGTGATATTGTTACTCCAGGATTTAAACCAGTGTTTGATGCACACGCATCATCTGCTACTGGAGCAAAAGTTGTAGGTACTTATTTCTCAAGTACAAAGACTGAGGGACGT
Organism: Bacilli bacterium; assembly: GCA_045118975.1. Taxonomy (GTDB): domain Bacteria; phylum Bacillota_I; class Bacilli_A; order RFN20; family DUOF01; genus RGIG6178. Next base: position 17,001 of record JBGVCT010000009.1, on the reverse strand, counting down.
TTAATCTTCACTCTTCCTAAGATTACATCTACTTTATCAGAAATTTCTGTTACTGCTTCTTATACAAAGAATAATGGTGGAACAATAATTCCATTACAATCTACAATAATAAGAGCTGAAGGATTCTGTGATTATGATTCAAGTAAGTATTGCTATGATGAAGATGCAACAAGAACATATGAAATTAATGTGGCTGATCTACATCTTGTAAATGGTGATAAGATTAAACTTGTTGTTACAATGAATGCTGCTAACCAAGAAGTTGGTGTAGAAAGCGTTCCACTTGAATTAACATATATTGATGGAAATAACTATACAGCTGCTGAAATCTTGTTAAGTCAAAGTCCTGACCTACAAGTTGATTTAGCTAATAATGGTTACTACAAGACAATTTATGTTAAGTTGTCATCTATTACAATGACATATACAATTGATGTTCCTGGAACTGTTTTAAATACATTTGATGACATGGAAATTAGTGATGAGGTATACTTGCCAGTTACATATCAAGGATATTTCAATTCATTAATGTTAACTATTACAGATGTATTTGGAAATGAAGTTGAGATAACTAATATCAACTTAACTTCAGGATTTACAATCGATAATACAAAAGACAGTATTATTACTAATGAAGATATTCCTTCTGAACTACCTTCAACTAATGACAATAATGCATATGTAAAATATGAAGCATATCAAGGAGAGGGTAAGAACTACATTAAGATTACTGGATTAGATAATTATCATACTGAGTTAAGAGTATATGGAGATAGTACTATGACTGATTTAATTGGTACTATAACTAACTATAACTCTACAAATTCATTAACATTCGAATATAGACAATTCTATATAAGAGTAGTGGATAAGGCTCAAAATGAATCTGATCTATCTGATGTATTTGTTGTTACTAACTTCTCTAACTTACCATCTGCTACATATACATATGAGTTCACTCAAACAACTGATGGTGCAGCGGCTACAATTAGATTAAAATCAATTTTAACTAACGTAGTTAACCATACAGTTCTAGGTTACTTAGAATGTAGCATTAATCCTCAAACTCAACAACCTGAGTGTTATGATGATATTAAGGATGGAACAAATCCAGATTCTCTTGTTCTTGCATTTATTAAACCTGCAGACATTGAGGATTTAAGCTCTCTTGTTGGTAAATATATTAAAGTTTATGCTTTAGATACTAGAGGAAACTTATATTATTACTTACATGATGAAATTGATTTAAGAAGTGTAAATATTTCTGCACCAGTTATTACTAATAACAGTGGTATTGTACATAATGGTGTAACATATAATGGTAATAATACACTTATTTATAATCAAACTACTCAAATTATCAATGTTGAAAGTAATGTTAAGACTGTTCAATTTATCGTTATTGATAAGGGTAAATCAGGTCAAAATATTACTGTAGAAACAAGTGCTCAATTCAAGACTGCATTTGAGACTCCAGGTATTGCTAAGAGAGCAGATATTATAACTGCAACAGTATTTGATGAGTCTAAGGGATATTATGTATCTACTATTACTCTAAATATTACAGATAATAGTGAATATGTAATGTATATGTTAGCAACTGATACAGATGCTGCTGGTAATGTAATCAAGTCTAGAGTATTTAAACTATACTTTAGAATTGATACAATTGCTCCAATCATTACTTATGATGGACAAGAATTAAATGAAGAAACTATCTATAATGCTTTAGGCGCTACAGGAATTAAGTTTATTGGTTCTGACAATAGAGATTCTGAAAGAAATTATATTATGTATAAACTTGATGCAGCTCCAATGTCTCAAGCAACTAATAATACTGTAGAAATTACTATTAGAACAAATGGTACACATGTATTAGAAATTTGTGACTTAGATAATAATAGCCAATGTCTAAATGTTAATAGATATACAATTAAGGTTGACGCAGATGAAGCTGAAATCTTATTAACTTACAATGAGGCACCAATAGATAATTCTTCTATGGGTTACTCAGTATTCTTACAAGGTGTAGGTCAAATACCAACATTTGCAACTAATATTACAATTGAAGATATTGGATTTGACTATGTAGAAGTAATTGTTAAAGCAGGTGCTATATCTTATAGATTCACTTATAGTACATCTTTAGGATATGTATATAAGAGAGGAGAAACTTATACTCCAATTTCTATACCTGTTAATAATGGTGGAGTATCAATTGTTGATACTAATGGTGAATTAGTATTCTATGATTTATCCACTGTTGAATCAACTGATACAATGATTACTCTAGATGGAGTTAACTATACCCTAAATAGAGAAGGCGAGACAATTATTTCGCTTACTCCATATACGCCTCATGAAAATACAATCACAGATTTACCATTAAGAGTACTTATAACTCTAGCAATGGCAAATAGTCCTTACATTCCTGATATCGAATATATTACAGGAATCACAATGGAAGTATATGACCATAGAAATATTGGATCAAGCACACTTTCTAAGACATTTGATTTTGCTAATCCAGTTATTAATACTCCTACAACAAGTAGTAAAAACTTATATACTATCTATACAAGTTTAGATTACTTATCTGATAAGTCATATAGATATGTATTCACAGACTCAACTGATGGTTATGCTGTTGAGAAAGCAACTTCTAGATTAGTAATATGTAATACTAATGCTTCTGACTATGAAAGCAAGTGTAAGTCAAATAATGTTGGATTATACTTACAAGTAGTTAAGACAGAAAGAGCATCTAGTGAAACATTATTAAAAGTATTGAAGGAAATCTTAAGATTTGATGGTGTAGCTTATGATTCATTATCTGCAACTCAAAAGGCAAGAGTATATCTATACTATACTGGTTCAATTGAAGGTCAACCTCATACAGATGGATTAAAAGAAGATGATACAGAATCATATGCATTAACACAATTAATGACTACTGGTTCATATAACTTCTATGTACAATACACAGATGAGTTTGGTAATACTTCTTATTACTACTTACCAATTATTGTAGAAGATACAATAGCTCCTACATTCAGTGTTGGAACTAATGACGTAAGTCAAAATATTAGTATCACTGATAGAGGAGATGGCGAATATGCTAGATTAGCAATAAGTGATTTCTCATATTCTGATAACTATTACAAGGATGATGGATTGACATGTGGAGTTGTAGTTGCTTATAGCAGTACTCCTTCTCATACATTTGACTCAATACCTTGTGGAGTAAATACAGAATTAATATATGATGGATTAACTTATGCAAGCTATGTTGATGGTGTATTCTTATTCTACTTCTCTGGAACTTATGAAGTAACATTCACTTTAACTGATGGTGGATATGTAAGAAATGGTAGAACAGTAGTTAATACTGCTACTAAGCATTATACATTGACAGTTAAAGATAATACTGCCCCTAAGATTACTAGATTAGATGTAGATACATCTAAGGGATATACAGTATCTGGTAATGTAATTACTATGGGTAACTTTGAATATAGCGATATTAAGAATACAGGTATTTCTTTGACTAGAGCTATTACAAATATTACTGTAAGTGAACCTAACCAAATCTATGGTGTATATAACTTAAGCGTATTTGAGTATTCAGCTTCTGATTCTAGACTTGGTTCTAGCCCATTAGAAAGTAATGGTGAAAATATGCTTGCTACTGCTTTAAGCAATGGCGATGCATTTAGACCTAGATCTTTAGGTAGATATAAACTTGTTTATAAGATTTATAATGCAAGTAATTTAACTCTATATGCTACAATTACATTCAACTTAAATGTAATAAATACTAAGATTCCTGAATTTGAAATTATAGATTCTGGTCTTGCACAAAATGACAATGTTTCAAATCACCTTGATGGTAAGACTTATAATGCTTATGCTGAGGTTAGTGCTGATAATAAATTATTATTCACTCAACTTACAGAGGAAAGATTAAATAAGATTAGTATTAAGGTTACAGATGCATTCGAGGGTGAAATCTATAATGGTTTAATTACAGGTTCTCCATCTAAGACATGTGTACAATCTAATGCTGGTAGCGATGTTGGTAAATATACAGGCACATATAAGTGTACTTATAAGTATGAAGGTAGTGCTGATGATCCATTAGTGATTATAGTAACTGTTTACTTAAATGATAATATTGCTCCAACAATTGATACTATGAACCAAACATTCCATGTATCAACTGTAAGAGTATCTCAATCATTACCATTATGTAGTGACAATGCTAACTCATTATATAGTTCTGATTCTACATGTACAATTAAGTATAAAGCTCCTGGTGCTAGTAACTATGTGAAGTATACTAGTAAGTTAAATCTATCTCTTGTAGATGGAGAAAATAAATTAATCTTCTATGCAGAAGATAGAGCAGGAAATTACTCTGCTGAGTATACTTATACATTTATTCTAGATAGAAACGATCCAATTATTGACTTGTATGGAGCTAATGAACATCAACCTAGTGATGTTGAATACATGAACTGGTGTGCTCAAACTGATCCAGCAAATTGTATACTAAACTCTGCAACTGGATCTTATACATTAGATGAAGTAATTAAGTTTGTTCACTTTGCTGTAAGAGATGACAATATTAATACTATTGAACTAGAAAGATTTAATGGAGTTGGATACGAGCCAGTTGTTACAACTGTTGTAAGTGAATATATAGATGAAAATGGTAACATTATTGGTACAGGTCTATATAAATTAACTGCAGTAGATAAAGCTGGTAACCCAAAAATTGTTGAATTCTATGTATATAAGAAAGTACTTAATGAAAATGGTAAGCCTACAATAAGCGTAGAACAAAATGTGGGTGGAGAAATAACTAGTGTTCCAATGGAATATAGAGAAATTCACTTGATTAAGTACGATACAAGTAAGCAATCAATTCCATATAGTACTAACAAGACTGCATTAGATAACATCAAAGTTAGTGATGGAGTTCATGTTATCGGTATGAATGGAGAAAACTTCAGATATATACGTAAGTACAATGGTAGCGATATTCATAACTTGTCTACAAGTATCAAACTAAATGACCCAATTGCATTAGACAGCATTATTGAAATTAATGGTCAAGCATACTTAATGATTATCTTAGTTGAAAATGATGATGGAAATGGCAATGTTGAAAAACCTGAAGAAGATACAACTAATACAGGTGCATCTTCTCAAGGTGGCGGATCATTTACATGGGTATTCTATGTATTAGGTGTCATCGGTGTTATCGGTGGTGGATTCCTAATCATGAAACTTAGAAAGAGAGTTAAGGCTGCTTAATGATCGAATTAAAAGAGTAAGTTTTAAAGACTTACTCTTTTTTTATTTGCGTCTTTATGTATTTGAATAATAGTGCTATAATACCTAATGGAAAGTAGTGATTATTAAAATGGAAAAGATTAAATGGATGCGTGTCATGGGCTTTAAACATGATGGTAGTATCCATCGTGTTTGGGATAAAGCGTGTAAAGTTTATGAAGATGATGAAAAAATTATGATATCTAATGCTAAAACGCTTATTCGTGAATATGATGGAAGAATGTGGATGGCAAAAGAACCATCACTTACAACTTATTATAAACATAGATGGTTTAATATTATTGGGATTATAAGAAATGAGGGAGTTCACTATTATTGTAATTTAGCTTCTCCAATAATTATTGAAGATGATGTAATAAAGTATATTGATTATGATCTTGATTTAGTTAAAACAATTAAAGGTGAGTTAAAGATACTTGATGAAGATGAATATGCAGTAAATAAAGAAAAATATGGTTATGGAGAAGAGATAGAACGTATTTTACAAAGTGAATTAGAATGTTTAAAAGAGTATGCTAAAAATGGTGAATTAGTATTTAATGATCAAATTATTAATGATGGATTCAATAAGTTTTGGAATGCTTTTATGGGGAAAAATTATGATAACAATTAAATCTTATAGTGTTGAGGATACAGATAAATTAGCCAAAATTATTGCTAGTAATACTTTTGGTGGTTTTTTGATACTTGCAAATGGAGATTTAGGTGCTGGAAAGACTAGATTTGCTAAAAGTTTAGCTGCTTATTTAGGTGTTAGTAGTACAGTTACTAGTCCAACTTTTAATATTTTAAAATGCTATAATGGTGACAAGTTTGATTTTTATCATATTGATGCTTATAGACTTGAAGGTGTTAAGCAAGATTTGGGATTAGAAGAGTATATAGAAGGAAATGATGTTTGCTTTATTGAGTGGAGTGAATATGTAAGTTATCTTCTTCCTGATGATTATTTAAAGATGGATATACTTGTAAATGAAGATGAGAGTAGAACTATTATTATTGAGGGCGTTGGTGACAATTATATTAAAGTGGAAAAGGAGATAGAGAGAGTATGGTAGTATTATTTATTGATACATGTAATAAAGAACTTGCTGTTGGTCTATCTAAAGATGATAAGTTGATATATAAAAAAGAATATGATGCATTTAAAAGACAATCTGAAGTGTTAGCTAAAGAAGTTGTAGAGTGTTTTAAGGCATGTAATGTTGAGGCCAAAGATATTGACAAGGTTGTTGTTACAAATGGTCCTGGTAGTTATACTGGTATAAGAATTGGGTTAACTTTTGCTAAAGTTTTTACTTCAGTATTAAATAAAGAGTTAGTGTTAGTTTCTTCACTTAGAGCATTAGCAGGTAATAAAGAAAATACTATATCATTAATCGATGCTAGAAGTAAGAGGGCTTATTATGGTGTGTATAATAAGGGTAAGTGTTTAAAAGAGGATACAGTTGATTTTTTAACTAATATAGATGTTAGTGGTTATAATTTAGTTGGAGATACTTATTTATTTGATAAGGAAAATAATAACTCAATTATTGATAACATGTTTGAGATATATAAAAACATAGAACCTATTAGTGATCCTAAAGGTGCTAATGCTATATATTTAAAGGATTAATTATGATAGTAAGAGAGATGGTTAAAGAAGATCTTGATGAAATAGTAAGCATTGAGGATTCTTTGTATAAGGATAAGTGGACTAAGGAAGCTTATCTTAGAGATTTAGAAAATGAGATTGCTTTTAATTATGTTTTAGAACATGATGGAGTAATATTGGGATATTATGGCTTTTGGGTTTTATTTGATAATATTGATATTACTAAAGTAAGTATTAGAAAAGAACTTCAAGGTAAGGGATTATCAAATATTTTAATGGAAGATATGTTTAAGAGAATTTCTAATAGTGATATAGTTACTGCTACATTAGAAGTTAGAGTTAGTAATGAAGCTGCTATTGGGTTATATTCTAAGTATGGATTTAAAAAGATTAGTGTAAGAGAAAAGTATTATGAGGGTGTAGAAGACGCCTATGTTATGCAAAAAGAGGTGAATAGGGATGCTTGATAAGAGAATGATATTGTCTATAGAAACAAGTTGTGATGAGACTAGTATTGCTATTTTAAAAGATGGTAAAGAATTACTTGCCAATGTTGTTTCTAGTCAAATTAATAAGCATAAAGAGTTTGGTGGGGTAATGCCAGAACTTGCTTCTAGATTGCACCTTGAAAATATTATGTATTGTATAGATACAGCTTTAAATGAAGCTAATATTAAATATGAAGATATTAGTGTTATTGTTTATACTAAAGGTCCTGGATTAATTGGAGCGCTTCATGTTGGAATACAAGCTGCTAAGGCAATTAGTGTAGCGTATAACATTCCACTTCTAGGTGTAGATCATATGAAGGGGCATATTTATTCATCTAGATACATTAGTGATTTCAAATTTCCACTTCTTACACTTGTTGTAAGTGGAGGACATAGTGAACTTGTATTAATGAGGGATGAATATGATTTCACTCTTTTAGGAGAAACTAAAGATGATGCAGTTGGAGAGTGTTATGACAAAGTTGCTAGAGTATTAGGACTTGAATATCCAGGAGGACCTATTATTGATAGATTGGCTCATGAGGGAGAAAATAAGTATGCTCTACCTTATCCAAAAGTTGAAGGAAAATATGATTTTTCTTTTTCAGGATTAAAGACTGCTGTATTGAATCTAGTTAACAATATGAAGCAAAAAGGAGAAGACTTTAAAAAGGAAGATGTTGCTACTTCTTTTCAAAAAAGAGTTGTAGAAATATTAACTGATAAAGTTATCTTAGCTCTTGAAGAATATGATGTAAAACAAGTCTTATTAGCAGGAGGAGTTAGTGCTAATAAGGAACTTAGAGAAACTGTTTCAAATAGAGTTAAAGAAAAGAATAAGGATATTGAAGTGGTATTACCACCACTTTGGTGTTGTACTGATAATGCAGCGATGACAGCAATGGCTGCTTTTTATAGCAATGAAGAAGAATCTAGTATTGATGATGGGGTTAATCCAAGTTTAGAATTAAATGATTAAGCAACTTTAGGTTGCTTTTTTATATATATTTGCGAAATTATGATATGATTTTAATTGTGGGGTGATTAAATGAAAAAGAAGAATTATGCATTCAAACATATAGCTAAATATATTCCTTTTTATTTAATTGCACTTGTATTCTCGTTTTTTGCTGAATATATAGATTCTTTAATTACTCTTTTTATGGGAGAAGCATTAGCTTTGTTTAATAATGAAGAAAGTGTTTTACCTTCATATCTACAAAGTTTTATAACTAGGGATGATACTAGAAATGCTATTATTAGTATTTGTGTTGTATTTTTAAGTATAGCTTTGATTGGAGTAGTTATGAAACTACTTAGAAGTTTTGTTAAATCATATGCCACTAATATGATGACTTCAAAATTGGTAGTTGGTTTTTTTAGTCATGTGATTGATTTGCCTAAGAGTTATTTGACAAGTCATTCAACTGGAGATATCATTCAAAGAAATATTCAAGATACCAAGAAATATATTAGATTTTATAATGATTCTTTGTGGCATCTTTTGTCAGCAGTTTTTGCAGTATCTAGCTTATTAATTCAAATATTTAGATTAAATAAAATTAATTTTGTGATATCCTTTGTGGTTATTTTGATAGTAATTTCTCTAGGTGTATTCTTTTGCTTTTTCCATATTAAAAAGAAAGAGGAAATATCATCTAAATATGCTTCAGAACTAGACTCTAGAACTCAACAAAGTTTTACTAATATAAGTATGGTTAAAACATTCTCTAATGAAAAAGTAGAGCAAGAAAAGTTTTCTAAGAGTGTTATAAATAAAGAAAAGGCTGGATTTGAAGTTAGTCATGATTATTCTAAGTATTGGTTAAGTATGGATGTGTTAAGTTCTATTTATGCTCTAGTTTCAATGATAGTTATTGGATATTTATTTTACATAGGATCATTGGGGCTTGGAGTTGCTACTAGTTTAGTGCTTATCTCAGGAAGAATTGTTGGTATTAGTAGTGAAATAGTGAGTCATATTAATACAATGCTTAAAACAAAAGTGGCTAGAAAAAGATTAAATGAGTATTTAACAATTAAAACTGATTTTGAAGAAGATGGTGATTTAACTCCTCAAATAGAGGGAAATATTGAATTTAAAAATGTATACATGGCTTATAAAGATGATATAGAGCATGATATATTGAAGAATATTAGTTTTACCATTAATAAGGGAGAAACTATAGGTATTATAGGAAAATCAGGTAGTGGTAAATCTAGTATTATTAATGTTTTAACTAGGGTTGATGATTATCAAAAAGGAAGTATTTTAGTTGATGGAGTAGAATTAAAAGATATAAAGAAAAAATATTTAAGAGATAATATAGCGATTGTTAATCAAGAATCTTTTGTGTTTGCTAAAACAATAAAAGAAAATCTAACTATTTTAAATTCCAGAATAAAAGATATTGATAGTTATGTGGATAGAGTGTGTTTGAGTGATGATATATCGAATATGGTTTCAGGATATGATACGGTAGTGGGAGAGAGAGGAATAACTTTATCTGGAGGTCAAAAGCAGAGAATATCTATTGCTAGAAGTCTAATCAAGGGAGAAAATATTCTTATATTAGATGATTCATTAAGTGCCCTTGATAATAATGTGGCAAGGAAGATAAAAGAGGGATTAAAGGATAATAAGTGTACAACTATTATTATTTCTCATAACTTAATGAATGTTATGGATGCAGATAAGATACTTGTTTTAGATAAGGGACAAATTATAGATTCAGGAACACATGAAGAGCTTATTAATAGAGATGGTCTTTATAAGGAAGTATGGCGTCTTCAACAAAATATTAAAGTAGGTGATGAAGATGAATAAATATTTAGATAAATATAAATACTTATTTAAGGATCACAAAAAGGTTATTATAACTTGTATTATACTTATATGCATTCAAGGTGCTATAGGTATTGGAGCTACTTTATTTAGCGCTTATTATGGAATAGATATAGCTTTAGCTAGTAGGGATTTATATAAGATTATTATCTTTGCTATTATATCTTTTGTTTTCTCTATGACTACAGGTATATTGTTCCATGTGATGTATCAAATAGGGCTTAAAGAATCTGTTAAAATTGGTGTTAATTTAAAAAATAAGATATTTAATAAGGCTATTTATTTAGATATGAAATATCATAGTAAACATTCAAGTGGAGCTATTTTGAATATTATAGATTATGATACTGATATGGTTACTAGTCACATGACTTGGACTATACCAATGATGTTAAGATCTGTTTTAAGAGTAGTCTTTTCTATGGTTCTTGTTACTATTATTAATCCAAGACTTAGTCTAATACTTTGGGTTGCTCTTCCTATAGTTACACTGCTTTCACTTTTTGTGTCTAAAAAAAGAAGTAAATTACATGAAAAATCAAGAAGAGTAAATAGAGAGGCTATATCTCATATTAATGAGAGAATAATGGGATTTAAAACAGTAAAGTCACTTAATTTGGAGGAAGAGAGTAAAAAAGAATTAGGTGTATTAACTCATAAAAGATTTAAATATAGAATGCAAGGTAATATCTTTGTTCAATCTTTTTGGAGAATGTTTGATATAGCATTTTATCTATGCTTAGCTATGATGTTTATTATGTCTTATGATTTTGGAGTTAGTTATGGTGAGATATATTTATATTATAATTTATTTCAATTATGTCTAAACTCAATAACACAAGTAACAAATAGTATTGAGACATTTGCAGAGGAAATAGTATCTATTGATAAAATACATGATATTTTAGAATATAAAGATGATATTTATAATAGATATGATAGTTGTTATCCAAATAACAAATTAGGTGGATTTATTGAATTTAAAGACGTTAGTTTTTATTACAATGAAGGGGAAGTTGTACTAGATAGATTCACATTAAATATAGAGGAAAAAGAAAAAGTAGCAATAGTTGGAAAAACAGGTAGTGGTAAGTCTACAATTGCTAATCTATTATTTAGATTTTATGAGCCTAGAAGTGGATATATAAGTATAGATAAACTAGATTATACAAAATATCATTTGGAGTATTTACATAATGAAATAGGCTTTATATTACAAGATCCGCTTTTGTTTGATGATACTATAATTAATAACGTTAAATATGGCAAATTAGATGCGTCTAGAGATGAGGTAATAAGGGCTTGTAAACTTGTAGGAGCAGATGATTTTATTATTAGGCTTAAAGATGGCTATGATACAAATATTGGTGAGGGTGGTATTATTTTATCTTTTGGTCAAAAACAATTATTAGCTTTTGCTAGAGTGGTATTAAGTGATCCAAGTATTGTGATATTGGATGAGGCTACAAGTAATATAGATAGTCAAACAGAAAGTATTATTCAACGTAATATAGAAACATTATTTAAAGATAAAACATGTATCTTTATTGCACACAGGCTTTCTACGATAAAAGATGTTGATACTATTATTTATTTAGAAAAGGGTAAAATTGTAGAAAAAGGAAATCATAAAGAATTAATGTCACTAGATGGAAAATATGCTGCTTTATATAATAATCAATTTGTAGAGAGAAATTTAAAACATATTTTAGGAAAAGAAAAGGAATATGACTATTAATCATATTCCTTTTTATTTATTAAATTAGAATGATACAATTAAACCTTTTTCAAGAGCATAGAAAGAACAAAGTCCTTTCATTTCTGTTATTACAACATCTTTGAATTGATATCTTCCTTGAATTTTTTCTTTCAAATAAAGTGCATCTTCATTATTTTTACAATGAGAAATAATACAAGTTCTTCCCTCAGTTGAAGTACATTGCTTTTCAATAGACTCTACAAGTTTATTTAAAGCGCCCTTCATTGTTCTAGGTTTTTCATATACATCAATTACTCCATCTTTTGCCATACATAAAGGTTTAATGTATAGGGCATTAGCAATAAATGCTGTAACTTTAGACATTCTTCCATTTTTAACTAAATTATCAAATTTATCTAGCACAAAGAATAAATTTAAAGAGTCTCTATATTTTTCAAGTTCATCACAAATTGTGTCAAAGTCTAAATCTTTCTTCATTAGTTCATATGCCTTGTCTACTAGTAAACGCATAGTACCACTAGTTGCTTTAGAATCTACAACATGTACTTTGCTTGTTAAATCATTGCTTCCTAAATATGCTGCATTATATGTTCCAGATAATTTACTAGTCATTGTAATACAAATAACATTTTCTGCTTGCTCATAACTAGAAGAAAAATAACCACAACTAGGGCAAGAAGAAGTAGCTTTAGTTGTAGATGCTTTCATTGCAGTTAATAATTCATCTATACTTAATGAATCATTATCAACAAAATCCTTTCCATCTACATTTATAGTTAATGGCACAACTTCAAATCCAACATTTTCATCTTTTATATAATCATTAGTTAAATCAGATGACGAATCTACAACAATTTTATATTTCATAATATCCCTCTTTCTTTTTACATCTTGATTCTAACAATTATATATAAAATTCACCTAGAGAATACGCTCTACCATTTAATTTGGGGGCTCTACACTTTCAAAATATTAACTCTACTGAGAGTAGAATTATCCATATTTCATTGATTAATATTAGTGTTTTATGTATTATAATAGACGTATGGAAAAGATAGAAAATTTAAAAAGTATTATTACGAGTAATTTAATTAAATACAGGAAGCAAGCGGGATTAACGCAAGCTCAATTAGCTAGTAAACTAGGATATAGTGACAAGACAGTGTCTAAATGGGAAAGAGAGGAAGGAGTTCCTGATATATATATTCTTAAGGATATTGCTGATTTATATGGTATAACTGTAAATGATTTGATTTCTCCAACTCCTACAATAGGAGAAAAAATAAAAGAAAAAACAACTAAATTTTTAACTGGTAGAAATAAGTTGTTAATTGTTTTACTAGCAATTGGTATTGTTTGGTTTATTGCTACAACTGTTTATGTTGTTTTGGATTTAGCTATTTCTGATTTGTCTTCAGTAATAAAAGGAAATATTTATGTATATGCTATCCCACTTAGTTGTATAGTTGCTATTGTCTTTAACTCTATTTGGGGAAAATGGAGAATACATTTATTTTTGGTAAGTGCTCTTATTTGGACAACAACACTATCGTTATATTTAACGCTAAGGGAATATCTAGATGGGATGTCAGAGTTATTTATAATAGCTATACCATTACAAGTGTTAACTATATTGTTTTTTCTTCTTGAAAAAAGAAAGAAAATAAAAAACTCTAAAGATAAATAAAAAAGTTCACTGCTACAGTGAACCTTTTTTATTTTGATGATTTAGTTATTAAGCTGGTATTTCTGGTAACATACCTTCAAGAGCAGGTAGCACGATTAATACACATACTACAGATAATACAACTGAAATAGCTGTAAGTAATAATGCTGTTCTAGCCCAGTTTCTGAATGTTGGATCGGCTTTAGTTTTTTCACCAAATGCCCATACAAACATCATGATGAAACCTACTAGTGGGATACCCATAATAATGTAAGTTAAGATCCATCCCCCAATTGATTTGTTAGCAGCACCTTCAGCTCCTGCAGATTTTGTATATGTAGCAGTTACATCATTACCACTCATAGCTTCACCACAGAAAGGACAGTGGCTAGCATAGCTTTCAACTTTTCCTCCACACTTTTTGCAATACATAAAACATACCTCCCATTAATTTAATTATATATAAATTAATAACCACATATCAATAAAAAACAAAATGTTTGTCTATTTATCTTCTTTTTGTTTGTTTAATGGTACAATGAAATTAAAGATACAGGGGGTTACTATATGAATCAAATGGATTCTAGCTTTGTTGGAAATAATGGAGTAAAGATATATGCAAAAAAGAATATCGTTACTAATCCTAAAGCTAATGTTGTAATTGTTCATGGTATATGTGAACACCTTGATAGATATGATTATCTTTGTCAAAAATTTAATGAACAAGGATATAATGTCTATCGTTACGATGCAAGAGGTCATGGAAGGAGTGAAGGAAATAGAGGGGACCTAAATGAATATCAAGATTTTCTTATTGATCTTGATACATATGTAAATAATGTTAAGAATGAATATCCTGATTTAAAACTTATTTTATTGGGTCATTCAATGGGAGGACTTGTTGCTACAAGTTATGCTGCTACATTTAATGAAAAAATCGATTATCTAGCATTATCTGGGGCTGCTAATGTCACTCCAAAACAGGCAAGACCTTTAAAAATATTGCCAATGTTTTTAATCAAAAAGATGAAATATAAAAATAATCTTGGTGAAGGAGTATGTAGCGATAAGGAAGTTGTAGAAAAATATAACAATGATCCACTAGTTTTAAAAGAGGCTACAATGGGACTTATGAAAAATGTTTTTATAGGTGGTTGTGGTTTAGTTAAAGATAATATTAGTAGAATAAAAGTTCCTACACTTGTTATGCATGGTAAGGGTGATGGTATTGTTGATTACACTACTGCTGAATGGACCTTTAATAACTTAAGTGTAGAGGATAAGGAATTAAAAATATATGATGGTTTATACCATGAAATATTTAATGAAGTAAAAAAAGATGTAGTAATAGAAGATTTAATTAATTGGTTAAATAAGAGAGTAGAGGGATAATGATGGCAAAGAAATATATCTTAGCAATTGATCAAGGAACTACTAGTTCTAGAGCTATAGTTTTTGATAAAAAAGGGAATAAAATATCACAAGCCCAATTAGAGTTTAGACAAATATTTCCTCAAAGTGGTTGGGTAGAGCATGATGCTTTAGAAATTTGGCATACTACATATGAGGTTATAAAAGAGGCTATTAATAGGGAAAATATTGATACTAGTGAAATTGCTGGTATTGGTATTACAAATCAAAGAGAAACTACAGTTGTTTGGGACAAAACAACTAGTAAGCCTATTTATAATGCTATTGTTTGGCAATCTAGACAATCTAAAGAAATTTGTGAAGATTTGATTGAAAGAGGATATAAAGATTTAATTCATAAGAAAACAGGATTGTTAATTAATCCATATTTCAGTGCCTCTAAGATTAAATGGATTTTAGATAATGTAGAAGGAGCTAGAGAAAAGGCTAAAAAAGGAGAATTGGCTTTTGGTACTATTGATACATGGCTTATTTGGAAATTGACTAGAGGTAAGGTTCATGTTACTGATTACTCTAATGCATCAAGAACATGTTTATTTAATATCAATACTCTTGAATGGGATGATGAACTATTAGAACTATTTGATGTTGAAAAGAGTATGTTACCAGAAGTTAGATCGTCTAGTGAAATATATGGTGATGCTATTAGGTTAAAAGATTTGGGAGATGAATTAATTCCAATTGCTGGTATAGCAGGAGACCAACAAGCGTCTTTATTTGGGCAAGGATGTTTTAGAGTTGGTGATATTAAAAACACTTATGGTACAGGATGTTTCATGCTTATGAATACAGGAGAAAAGCCTGTGCTTAGTGATAATGGATTATTAACTACCATTGCTTGGAAATTAAATGACAAAGTTGTATATGCACTTGAGGGATCTGTTTTTGTTGCTGGTAGTAGTGTTCAATGGTTAAGAGATGGTCTTAGATTTTTTGAGGATGCAAGATTTAGTGAAATATATGCAACTAGAATAGCTTCATGTGATGGTGTATATGTTGTTCCTTCATTTGTGGGACTTGGTGCTCCATATTGGGATGATGATGCTAGAGGAGCAATATTTGGTATAACTAGAGCTACTAGTAAAGAACATATTATAAGAGCTACATTAGAGGCCATTGCTTTCCAAAGTAAGGATGTAATGGAAGTTATGAAAGATGATGCAGATCATGAGTTTACTAGTTTATGTGTAGATGGTGGAGCATGTGCCAATAATTTCTTAATGCAATTCCAAAGTGATATTTTAAACTGTAACATTATGAGACCTAAGAATCTAGAGACTACAGCGCTTGGAGCTGCATATCTAGCAGGTCTTGCTACTGGAATGTATAAAGATACAAATGAAATTGCAAAGATGAGGGAAATAGAAAAGATATTTGTTCCTTCAAGAACTTTAAAGAATGTTGAAAAGATATATGATGGTTGGAAGCAAGCTGTAAATGCTACTAGACAATTTAAACCATCAAATAAAAAGTAATTTATAAGGAGGTGCGATGATGTACGATGTTGTTATAATTGGTGCTGGTGTTGTTGGTGCTAGTGTTGCTAGAGAGCTTAGTAAGTATAAACTTAAAACTCTAGTAGTTGATAGAGAAAATGATGTTGGAAATGTTACTTCAATGGCTAATAGTGCAATAGTACACTCAGGATATGATCCTAAGCCAGGAACTAAAAAAGCATTTCACAATGTAAGAGGTAACAAATTATATGATCAAATAGCTAAGGATTTGGATGTGGAATTTAAAAGAATTGGCTCACTTACATGTGCGATAAATGAAGAAGAATTAGAAGTAATTGAACACTATTTGCCTAGAAGTGAAGAAAATGGTGTTGAAGTTAAATTATTAAATAAAGAAGAAACAAAGGCATTAGAACCATTTATTAGTGATAATGTT